>CAZTPW010000040.1:0-1967 GCA_964615725.1 uncultured Candidatus Saccharibacteria bacterium | reverse complement strand
ATCCACACATTTCCACCAAAAAAGATGGAAGTGGTATCGGTATTGCCACAGCTCGTGAGGTCATTGAGAAAAAGTTTGGTGGCCACATGACATTCCACAGTGAATTGGGTGAGGGAACTACAATCTCAGTGAAAATCCCAATCAAGCGTCGCTCATAAGTATTTCAATGAATTTTAAAAAAGTTTTTTGTCACCGCGCAAGGCGTTTTTCGCATTCATTAGCAAAAGAGGAACATTCACAACCAATCTTCTTTTTCACACCACTTATTTGTGAGATTCTCCTCGAGATTCAGGGTGAATATGGTCATTATTTTCATAACGAAATCTCATTTCTGGTCATGCAAATTCTTTCAACGGAATCATCATATACTACATGGAATTATCATTATGAAAAAAGCAAATATCCTGACGACCTCGACGATACTTGTATGGCGCTTTTGGCCCTCTCTATCTATGACAAAAAGTATCTTACCGGAGATCGACTTGCTCGTTGTGTTGATATTCTCACATCGCTTGAATATGAGGTTGGTGGTCCCTACAACACATGGATCGTAAAAGATTTTAGAAACACAGAATGGCATTCAAGTGACCCCGTTGTTTGTTGCAATGTGAGACGGTTTTTGTCATCACAAAAAATTGTTTTACCAAACCTTGATTTCTATATTCAAAACTCTATTAAGAATTCAGTCTATTATACGAGCATCGCGTCGTGGTATTTCTTCTTCAAGACTTTTTTCAATGACCAGTGTGGAAAATATGATGAAAGTATCGCGGCCTTTCTTGAGGTTGGCAAGCTACCTATTGAAACGATTTCAGAAATGGCGATGGTTGTATCAACTTTGTGCCGTATTCATTCCATGTCCTCAATTGAAGCAAAGAATAAGCAAATGCTCACTGATATACTTGGTACCGTTTCCGCAGCATTTTTTGAAAAAATAGGGGAAAGCCGTCTGTGGTGCAAAGTCTTTATCGATTTTCGAAATAATGGCACCGATCATTACGCCCAAAGTGAAGCGTATGGCGATGCACTTATTCTTGAAGCTTTATTTCTTCTTCGGAGAGCCAAAACGGCCACCAACTATTTGAGCCATCTTCAAAAAAATATTCACTCCACGATCAAAACAATCATTCATCAACCAGATCTCATGAGCTACAGAGAAAAAATCATTGCTGCGGATAGTATGGGTCAACTATCTCTTCTCGCCTCAACAATTCTCCGATCTGAGGGCGTAATAAACAAAAAGTACGCCTACTCCCTCGGTGTTTTTATTATGCTTGGCTGGGTTATCTACCAAGTTCTCGACGATTGTATTGATGGTGATGCACGAGTTACATTGGCTGCTGATGCCCACCTGCTTTTTCTAGACATGCTTGTAGTACTTTTCACACTACCGGTAAAGCATCAAAAAATAATTCAAACACTCCGACATTCATATCTTGAGGCTTCTCTGAATCAAAAACAAATTCTAAAACCGAATGACCTTTGGAAGAAATCCTCGAGCCACCTCATTGTTCTTTTGGTTATTAAAGATGTGACAGATATGTCCTCGAAGCGATATCAGTTGTGGGATGAGCTTATTAAGTGTTATCTATCGCTACGTCAACTTCACGATGATTGCCATGACTGGCTTAACGACTTTAATGCAGGACAGATGACCTGGGTGATTGAACGTGCTGAGCTTCTTAAAACTGATTCCGTCGTTCAATGTGACGAAAAATTCTGGAAATACGCTCTACCGCACATCATTTCTGAATCACGCAACCTCCTTGAACGAGCGGGGGAGATTCGACGATCTCTTTTTAAGAGCTCAAACCCCGAGGCTAGTTATTGTGAAGGTCTATTTGCACCATTTCATACTTCAATTGAATCAATTACCCGCGAGCATGAAAATCGTATAGAATTTCTTGCCGCATACAGAAAAAAGAAGTAAGATTATCCGATATGCATTCAGAAAAACACAAAGACAT
>CAZTPW010000039.1:0-2118 GCA_964615725.1 uncultured Candidatus Saccharibacteria bacterium | reverse complement strand
TTTTAGAGATTACTTTCCAGCCGGCGCTATACTCTCGGGGTCGATTTTATGTGAAGGAAAGGTATCCAAAAAATACTGAAAGACTGGATTTTTGCTATCAGCGAGTTTTGTATAGAAATACCCGATATTTGGATCAGGACCAGAAAAAGTTCCCTGCTGAGTCATGATAAAATCAAATCGCGATTCAGGTATCCAACCAATCTCATGATTTTCAATTCGATAGACAACAAAATCGTCGACAGTGCTTGGTTCGCCAACTTTCTCAATGATTGATGTAAAAATATCCTTACCCTTTTCAACGGTCATAAAGGTGACAAAAACTACACGATTACCACCCTTCTCACGATACTCCATCCGAATATTCTTAATACAATACTCACCCGAAAGTTTAAGGTGCGGCTCAAGATCTGGCTCAGTTTCGGCTTTTCGGCACTCAGACTCAATTTCTGGAGTAGGGTTTTCACTTTTTACAAGCTCATACTCTGAGATTCTATTGGGAAATAACTTTCTAAGTTCTTGAGCATCTTGGGTTTTGATATCCACCGCAGTTTCAACATAAGGCTTTACAAAAAGTTTGTGTACTGCACCACCACCATATTCCATTTCGTACACCACATATGCCGCAACCAAAACTGCAATGATAACGACAATGTTGATGATTTTTAGCGCCTTGCTCATATTTTATTTCCTAAATTATACCTTAAACTCCATTACGTCGCCGTCTTTGACGACATAGTCGCGACCTTCGGTGCGAAGCAGACCTTGGGCACGAGCGTTTGCAAATGAGCCAGCCTTGAGGAGTGTGTCCCATGCGATGACTTCAGCTCGAATAAATTTATCTTTGAAGTCGTTGTGAATCGCGGTGCCGGCCTCAGGTGCAGTCCAACCTTTTTTGATAGTCCACGCACGAGTCTCTTCTTCTCCTGTCGTGAAATAGGTCTGAAGGCCGAGAAGATCGTAACTCGCACGGATCAACGCATCGATTCCATCATCCTTGCTACCGAGCTCACCACGAAACATTGCTTTCTCTTCGCCCTTGAGATCCTTGAGTTCATGCTCAACACTCGCGTCTACTACTATATATTTAGCATTATTCTCCTTGAAAAACGCGAGAAGGTCAGCAAAACGCGGATCATTCATTTCGTCGAGATTTTTTCCGCCAGACTTTTTATTCAAACAATACAAAATCGGCTTCATGGTCAAAAGATGCATTGCTTTTGCATGAGGAAGCTCTTCGGTGGTAAGTGGAACAGAATTTGCGAGCTTGCCCGTATCGAGTGCAGCTTTAAGTTTTTCGATCACAGCACCCTCCGCAACAGCATCTTTGTCGCCCCGCTTGATATCACGAGCAAGGTTTCCGAGACGCTTCGAAACAGTCTCTCGGTCTGCCATGATGAGCTCAAGGTTGATGGTTTCAATATCTCCACGTGGATTTACACCACCGTGCACGTGAATGATTTTGTCATCCTCAAAGATACGCACCATTTCGAGAATAGCATCAGTCTCACGGATATTGGTGAGAAATTTGTTGCCAAGCCCCTCGCCTTCTGAAGCACCCTTTACAAGACCTGCGATATCGACGAATTCGACGATTGCAGGCACGGTTTTTTTGGTTTTTGAAAATTCTGAGAGTTTCCAGAGGCGTTCATCAGGCACAGCAACAATACCCACCGATGGATCGATGGTACAAAACGGATAGTTTTCCGCAGGAACGGATTTGAGGGTAAGTGCATTAAAAAGCGTGGACTTGCCCACGTTTGGTAGGCCTACAATGCCGATTGAGAGTGACATGGTGCGAGTCTATCAGATTTTTTGAGAATTGTGAAATAAAAAATCCAGCCGCGAGAGTGTGACTCCACGCGACTGGATACAATAAAAATAAGGTGGGCGAGCGTCAATATAGCGGTGCGGGATGAAGGAAAAGCCGCGCAATTGAGTCCAGATTTCCGTAATCAACGAGGACGATGCGACCACCGAGTCGCACATATTGATGTGCCCTGAGTCGATCTGGAGGATACTGACCAAATTCAGCCAGCACATCTTCATCGGTGACCGGCAAACCGCGAGTTTGAACGTTCACAAGATACTTGAAGGCAGAAACGGTCGGGATCACCCGCG
>CAZTPW010000038.1:0-2144 GCA_964615725.1 uncultured Candidatus Saccharibacteria bacterium | reverse complement strand
GGCGGACTTTCGCGTGAGCGTGCCGGATTTGAGGTCCGCGACGTTCACCCGACGCACTATGGCCGTATCTGTCCGATCGAGACGCCTGAAGGCCCGAATATCGGCCTCATCTCGTCGCTGTCGTGTTTTGCACGCATCAACGAGTTCGGCTTTATCGAATCACCGTACCGACGCGTGGTCGACGGCCGCGTGATCGAGTACGTCAAGATCCACAACGGCGGAGACACGACCTTCAAGCCGGGCGAGCACGTGCCGCTTGAAGACGTCGAGGCCGCAAACAAGAAGATCAAGGACGGCAAAAAGGCTGAGTTTGAACCGTATCCTTTCTACCTGACCGCTTGGGAAGAGGACAAATGGATCATCGGCCAGGCGAATATCGAACTCGACGAAAAGGGCAATATCGTTAACGAGAGAAATGCCGCTCGTCAGAAGGGCGAATTCATCACCGCCGACCGGCTCGATACCCAATACATGGACGTTTCGCCGAAACAGCTCGTTTCGGTCGCGGCGTCGCTGATCCCGTTCCTCGAGAACGACGACGCTAACCGAGCCCTGATGGGTTCGAACATGCAGCGTCAGTCAGTGCCGCTGCTCTGTGCCGAGTCGCCGTATGTCGGCACCGGTATGGAAAAGATCGCCGCCCGCGATTCGGGTGCCGTGGTCATCGCAAAGCGTGACGGCGTCGTCGACTATGTCGACTCCGAGCGTATCATCGTCAAGGCCGACCACCAGGTCGACGGCACGATCTCACGCGAGGTGACCGCCGACATTTACTCGCTGGTCAAATTCAAGCGTTCGAACCAGAACACCTGTATCAACCAGCGTCCGATCGTCCAGGTCGGTGAGCGTGTCAAAAAGGGAATGGTCATCGCCGACGGCCCGTGTACGGACCGCGGTGAACTCGCACTCGGCCGCAACGTGCTTGTCGCGTTCATGCCGTGGCGTGGATACAACTTTGAGGACGCGATCCTCGTTTCTGAGCGGCTCGTTAAGGACGATTACTATACGTCGATCCACATCGAGGAGCTCGAGATCGAAGCACGCGACACCAAACTCGGCCCCGAGGAGATCACCCGTGATATCCCGAACATCGGTGAAAACATGCTCCGCGACCTCGACGAATCGGGCATCATCCGTATCGGCGCACAGGTCAAGCCCGGTTCCGTACTCGTCGGTAAGGTTACGCCGAAGGGCGAAACACAGCTGACGGCCGAGGAAAAACTGCTTCGGGCCATCTTCGGCGAAAAGGCCGGCGACGTTAAGGACGCATCGCTCAACTGCCCGCCGGGGATCGACGGCACCGTCGTCGACGTTCAGATCTTCACCCGCAAGGGCCAGGATAAGGACGAACGAAGCCTGGATATCGAGGGCATGGAAGAAGACGATCTTCACCGCGACCTCGATGACGAGATCCGCATCCTTCAGGAGCAGCGTGACGAGCGGATCTATGAGCTGTTCGACGGCCGCAAGCTGACCAAGGACCTCGTGGACGGCAAGGACGTTCTCATCAAAAAGGGCGAAACGCTCAACCGCGAGGTGCTCAAGGGGATCGATATCAAACTGCTCCGTAAGGCTGAGGTTTCCTCGGGTTCGGTCGATATCATCGCCGAGGTCAAGGAATATGAGCAGCGTACGGAACGCCAGATCAACATTCTTCGTGACATCTACGACGAAAAGATCACCAAGCTCAAGCAGGGCGATGAACTGCCTCCGGGCGTGATCAAGATGGTCAAGGTGTTCGTCGCGATGAAGCGTAAGCTTTCGGTTGGCGACAAGATGGCCGGCCGTCACGGTAACAAGGGCGTCATCGCACGCATTTTGCCGGAAGAAGATATGCCGTATCTGCCGGACGGAACGCCGGTCGAGATCGTTCTTAATCCGCTGGGCGTGCCCTCGCGTATGAACGTCGGGCAGATCCTCGAAACGCACCTCGGCTGGGCTGCTCGTGTGTTGGGACTGCACTTTGCGACGCCGGTCTTCGACGGAGCCAGCGAGGTCGAGATCAAGGAATATATCGGCAAGGCGAACGATAAGTACGACGAACTCGGCCTGCCGCCCTCGGTCGGCCCGTCGGGCAAAACACGTCTCTATGACGGCCTGACCGGTGAACAGTTCGAGCAGAAGGTGACCGTCGGTTACATTTA
>CAZTPW010000037.1:0-2175 GCA_964615725.1 uncultured Candidatus Saccharibacteria bacterium | reverse complement strand
TTCACATAAAATCGACCCCGAGAGTATAGCGCCGGCTGGAAAGTAATCTCTAAAATTCAATACTTGACGATATTTTGCAAACTTGTCAATTGGTTGGTTTTGTGCTAGTCTATCGTCTGGGCGTTTGAAATAAAACGCAAAACACTCTCAACAAAACTCAGTCTAGCTCCATGAAAACACCACTCGACTGCGGTCATTCGACCGCATATCACTATGACAAGAAACCTCCCGTATTCGGGAAGCTCGCCATGCTGTTGTGGACCCTTGGATCCTTCGCGATCCTGATCGGATTCTTCTCTTGGTCGGCCAAGGAAATTCCCGGTAAGGTCATGCTCGGCATGATCATTGGTTACATTGTCTGGACGCTCATCACGTATCGGACTTTTGTTCGCCACTTCTTTGAGGAGAGCGAAGGAATGAAGCGTGCAAGGAAAGCTGCACGGGGCGAAGTATGAGCAACGTTCTTACGATACTTCAGATGGCTTTTAACCGTTTCTACTTTTCTCTGCCAGGGCGTCTTGCCCTGATGGCACTCAAGTCCTTTGTTGGCTAAGCCAAACCAGACTCCTTTTATTTTTTCTGCGCCCCGGACTCATCACCGGCGGCGCTTTTCTTTTCCAGACTTTTCAAAGAAGATCTCGAAAATCTCAAGAAATTGGTAAAACGGCCGTATTTTTGTATAATTCACGAGTATAAATTGTATGAAGTCTTCAAAGAAACCAGCCAAAGCTCCCAAAGCGGCAGTCAAAAAGTCACCTAAAAAAGTCACTCAAAAAGTGCCTGCTTTTTACGACCACACCAAGATTGAGCCGAAATGGCAGAAGGCGTGGGACAAATCTGGTATCTATGAAGCAAAAAATGATACAGGAAAGGGGAAGTCAGCCAAGAAATTTTTCGGCTTGATCGAATTTCCATTCCCATCAGGTGATGGTATGCACACCGGCCATCTCCGAAGCAACACAGCGATGGACATTATTTCCCGCAAGCGCCGTATGCAAGGCTACAATGTCCTCTATCCGATTGGTTGGGACGCGTTCGGTCTTCCTACCGAAAACTACGCAATCAAGACCGGTAAGCAGCCTCAAACAGTGACCAAAGAAAATACCGACAACTTCCGTCGTCAGCTCAAGTCAGCAGGTTTCTCATTCGATTGGTCACGCGAAGTCAATACAACCGACCCAAAATACTACGCATGGACGCAATGGATTTTCTTGCAGATGTACAAGAAGGGTTTGGCCTACAAGAAAAAGATGGAGATCAGCTGGTGTCCAAAAGACCTCACTGGCCTAGCCAACGAAGAAGTCATTGACGGGTGCTGCGAGCGGTGTGGTACAAAAGTTGAGAAGCGAGAAAAAGAGCAGTGGATGCTTGCGATCACCAAATATGCAGATCGTCTTGATAAAGATCTCGACACTGTCGATTTTCTTGAAAAGATTAAAATTCAGCAGCGAAATTGGATTGGAAAAAGTCAGGGTGCTGAAATTCAGTTCACGCTTTCGACGCCATCTGGTGAATCAAAGTCAGTCACGGTTTTTACTACAAGACCTGATACGCTTTATGGTGTTACCTATTTAGTCCTCGCTCCTGACCATCCTTATGTTCAAGATCTGAAACAGTTTGCTAAAAATCGCGAGACACTCGATTCATATATTTCTTCCACAAAATCAAAAACCGATCGAGAGCGCACCAAGGACGATAAAGACAAAACAGGTGTGCCGATCGAAGGCGTTTTTGCTGTAAATCCAATCAACAGTGAAAAAATTCCTGTATGGATTGCTGATTATGTTCTCGCACACTATGGTACTGGCGCGATTATGGCTGTACCTGCACACGATGCACGAGACTATGATTTTGCTACAAAGTATCAGCTCCCAATTCGACAAGTGATTTCTCCTAGTACTTCATCAGATAGTGGAGTCTGGTCTGGCTCTGGCACGCTTATCAACTCAGGTGAGTTTGATGGACTTGCAAGTGAGGATGCAAAAAAGAGTATTGTCGATAAGGTTGGTGGCTCAATGGTCACTCAATACAAACTCCGTGACTGGATTTTCTCTCGCCAGCGATATTGGGGTGAGCCGATCCCAATGATTCACTGTGAAAAGTGCGGAATTGTTCCTGTTCCTGAAAAAGATCTTCCGGTGAAATTGCCAGTTGTGAAAAATTACAAGCCAACAG
>CAZTPW010000036.1:0-2199 GCA_964615725.1 uncultured Candidatus Saccharibacteria bacterium | reverse complement strand
CGCCTCATCATCGACTGGTACCGTAAGAAAAAAAGCCTTTCACTTGATGAGCCGAATGGGAGTGATGACGAGGCTCCAGAGCCAGCTGATGAAAAAGAGCACGAGCGACTCTGGGCAAAAGCCGAAGGGCGATTCCTACTCGACAAGCTTCGAAGTATGCGCGAACCATACCGAGCGGTACTCCATCTCCGCTTTGTTGAAGGATTTTCACCCTCCGAAATTGCCTCAACGCTCAAGATATCAGCAAATGCCGTATCGGTGAGAATAGCTCGAGGTATCGATGAGTTACGGCGCCTGACCGGATATGATATTTCCCAAAACGACCATGAACAATAAACCAACCAATCAATTTCATAAAGCTGTGAATGATCTCCGTTCACTTTCGATGACCTCCTCAGAAAAGGAGCGTGTTTTTCGTGCAATCATGGAGGCCCCAGTACCAAGCCGATTCTCTTTTGCGTCATTGAGGATGGTGGTTTTTGCCCATCAGCGATTGGTAGTGGTGGCTGCTGCTTTTGTACTTATTGTAGGTGCGGGTGGAGGAACACTCTTCGCATCAAAGCTTGCTTTGCCAGGGGATACACTCTATCCAGTAAAGACGCGTGTTGCCGAACCACTTCGTGCGGTTGCGACGTTTTCATCACAGGCAGAAGCCGAGCTTCAGATCGCAACAATCAACGAACGTCTTGAGGAGGCAGAGACTCTTGCCGCTCGCAATGATTTAGACGATGAAAAGCAACTCACACTCAGCACACTTCTTGAAGAGCATAATGATCGCTTTACCAAAGCTGTCAAAACCGTCGCCCGCAAAGACAAAGATAAGGCACTTTCCCTCCACAATGCTTTTGAGGCTGATATTCAAGCACACCAGCGAATCCTCTCTCTCATTGACGAGGATGACGATGAAATTCCTCAGGTATATCAGGTTACTACGACGACTCCATCTGGCGTAATCCCTGAAGGTAAAAAGAATAAACGTGCCAAAAAAGTGGTTGAAACGGTAGAGAAGTTGGTCGCTACACCACAAATTCTCGACGACGATCACGATGAGGATGATGGGGAAGATAATGAAAAAGCACATCGTTTCGAGGCAAAAAAGGAAAATGTTCGAGAGATTATTGAATCAACCCATGACGACCTCGAGGATGCTGACGATTCAGAAGATTCAGTAAAGCCGACCCCACTTTCCGTCTCTCTCAAGAAAAAGAAAGTTATCGAGTCTGCCCACTCATCGCTTGAAGATGCACGTGATTTGCTCGATGAGGCCGAGGACCATGAGCGACGTGGTGAAGGCAAAAAAGCACTCAAGGCAATTCGTGATTCAGAAAAGTCAGCAAAAGAGGCAAAGACTTTGCTAAAGGCGGGCCTTAAAGTGCGCCATGAGGAGAGGGATGAGGACGAGGATTAAGAGATACAATCTTTCATTCCATCAAAATACCCCTCAACAACAGTAATTTCAGGACACGGATTGAAATATTCAATCTTGTTTTTGTCTGCCTGTTCAAGTGCTGTGTTGGTTGTTACGGGCGATACACCATCTCGCGTCGAAAGTGTTATATGGGGGATTTTGTTTACTGATCTTGGGTTTTCAACGATGAGTGCATCAACATTTTCATCGTGATATCTACCAAGCACTTTTATCACAAATTCGTGTCCAATCTTAATCCCTTCAAGGCTTGTAGGTCTAAAAGCTATTGTTGAGTGGTGTGCAAATATACTGGAATGGTACGGTGGAAATTGCTTAAGGAGAGAAGGAATGTCTTTTACAAAGAGTGCAGTATAAATAATTTTCATAATTAAAAAATACCACAGTTATATAAATTTCAAAATAATGCCCCCTGTTCCTCCCGCACCAAAAGGTACCAGAAGTATGTTCTTTGATGTGTCAGGCGAATGATGCAAGAAAAAATCTAGTCCGACCAAAGCACCTGAACATGTCGGGTTTCCGAATTTTTTCGACACATCTTTGAAAAGGTTGATACCAGTTCTCTGCTCGATTGACTCAAGGAGTTTGAAATTTGGTTGATGGGGTATTACAGAAAAATCCTTGAGATCGATTTTGAGCTCTTTAGCTACACAGGGCAACACCTGAAATGTAGCCTCACTCACTTCTTTCCCATCCATATGCCAGAAACCATCGGCGATTCCGAGTGATTCATCAGAGATATTTGATGGCACTGCAAAGACTTTTTCTATTTC
>CAZTPW010000035.1:0-2495 GCA_964615725.1 uncultured Candidatus Saccharibacteria bacterium | reverse complement strand
TTATTGTCCACGAATCCCCCACCCTCATAGTAGAAAGAGGAAAATGCCACGTTCCAAGTTCATCTTTCCATGGCCATGTGTTTTGGGGAGCTACCTGACTCGCATCGTAGCGAAAGCCGAGTCTTGGTAATACATCGTAGAGATTTTTGCTCAACCCTAGCTCAGGTGCACGGAAGCCTACCAAATCTTTTTTCTTGATATCAATACTCACTTCAGGATTAATACCTGGGTTGTTCTCGGCGACATTACCCAAAAGCTTCGGAAGCTGTTCAAGTTCTTCGACCCATTCATCACGTATCCAGTACTGTCCGTTCCAATGGCCGTTTGCATGCGAGCCAATTTCATGACCTTCGTGCTTTGCTCGATTTACATAAGCAACACGTTGCTCAATCGACGAATTGCTCTCAGAGAATCCGATTGCTGATGTACCCGATGCACGTCCCGGACCCTTGTACTTCCCGGCCGAAGCATCAGTCAAAAAATAAACACCATTTACGAAATAGGTAAAGTGCACTGGGGTATTTTTTTCTTCCATTTCTTTTGAAAAGTCGAGTGTTTCCTTCCACATTGTCAGAGACTTTGATCCATCAAAAGCAAGGACCACAAACTGCGGCGGTTTTGGATAAGGGGTCATGCCCGCAGTCGATGTTGGCATTTCTGGTGGGTGTGCCGCGAGGTTGCCTGAAATTTTTCCTGAATTATCAATTCCACCTACAACCGGCTCAGTATGACAGGTCTCACATGATTCATCCGTCTGATGCGCAGACACCGCAGCACCAGCATAGGGTCGGAATGTGGTTGCGTAGAGCCCAGAGATCACACAACACACCAATACCACCTGTAAAAGTGGCCCGAGCACAGGCTTGTCATTGAGGCGAATCTTGGCATGAATCCAAATATGAAATTTCTGAAGTGACACGAGAGGCTCTTTTGGGAAAAGACGGTAAGCAAATTGCAGTGGATCAGGGAGCATTGCAAAAACAGCACCAATCAATGCTTGATCGAGGAGGTCAAAGCGATATCGATAAAAAAAGAATGCAACAATCGCAAGACCAATACACGCATCGAGTCCAATACGAGCGAGGTCTTTTACAAACGTACTATTGAGAGAAAATTTCGAGTTGCCCAAAGGGTTCGCTGACTCAGACAAAATCGCATAATCCCAGTGCGGGATTGCATCAAGGATAAAATGACTTGCAAACGCCAAAACCGCCCCCAAAATCGGGTGTCCTGAAACTGCCACTGCTACTGCCGCCCCTACTACTGCATGTGTTCCTAATGTCATGAATATATTCTATCAATCATTCTTCTCTCCAATGATGTGGAAATGAAGGTAGGTAATCTGCTGATAATCGACACCGTTACTGACAATCTTGTATCTCGTCAGTTTGTTCTCGCGAATTGCCTGGCCAATATATTCCATCACTTCCCAAACATATGCCTTGTCTTCAGTAGTAAGTTGTGAAATATCGCGAATGTCTTTTTTGGGAAATACTACTTCATGAAAACTGGTGTTGGGAGTCGGATAATGTACAACTAAGATTTTGTCGGTCTCAAAAATTGGTCGGGATACCAAACCAGCAAACTTCTGAATCGCCACTGATCCAAGAAGGCCTGCAAGCTCCTTCTGCGATAAACAACCTGTCGTGCATTCTTTAAGTGATACAAACTGTCGAGGTTGCGAATCAGAAAATAAATATGCGCCAAACGCAAAACTTGCCACTATCAGTGCAACGGGAATCCCAATCTTTTTACCTCGCTCTTGAATGAGCTGCCGAATGGAATACATAGATATAGAGTACGCTACTTTGCCTGACTTGTGAAAGCGTGACCCCGGCGTGGCGCTGGCGTTCCGCGCGCGCAACTCTTACACTCTACCAGTCGATCATCAACACAACATGCCTCGCAGCAAATAAAGTGTCCGTGACAGAGAGCATTTTTGCAATTTACATAACGCTCAGATGGCTTCTCACACAACTGACAACGGCCAATCGTTATATGCTCCTCAGGCTTGTCGAATGACATTACCTTTCGTTTGTCAAAAACATAAAGCGACCCAAGGAAATTTTTTCCTGGATATTTTTCCATATATGACACGATGCCTCCGTCGAGTTGATAGACATCTTTGAAACCTTTTTTGACGAGGTAGCCGGACGCTTTTTCACAGCGAACGCCACCCGTACAGACGGTAACGACTTTCTTGTTTTTGACAGATTCAAGCTGACGCGCAGTTTCAGGAAGATCACGAAAATTTTTCATACCCGATCGGATCGACCCCTTGAAGACACCGACGTCCTGCTCATAATCATTGCGCATATCTACAATGACAAAATCTTCATTTTTTTCGAAAAGTTCGTGGAGCTGGTCTGGCTTCAGGTATTTCCCAGTAATATCACGTGGGCTGAAATCGTCTTCACCAAGATGGGCACTCACAATTTCGTCGCGTACCTTGATAGCGAGCTTTGGAAATGAATTTCCATCACCAACACTTCGCT
>CAZTPW010000034.1:0-2527 GCA_964615725.1 uncultured Candidatus Saccharibacteria bacterium | reverse complement strand
GTATACTAACACCATGAATCACAAGCACCCTCATCGCCCGCACTGTGACCCAAAATCTTGCCTAGAAAGGCTCTGTGCCTCAGGTTATAAAAAGACACAACCAAGATTATCGCTACTCGATATTCTTGGTAATTCACGCACCCCCCTTTCGGCGCCAGCGATGCTCAAGCAAAAAAATCACCCTATCGACAAGGTTTCACTCTACAGAACCCTTACCCTCTTTAAGAAACTTGGAATTGTTACCTCTTTTCAAGGTGGCGATCGAACCCTTTACTATGAGTTGAGCACCCCACACGATGATCACCACCACATCACATGCACATCGTGCAAAACAGTATTCGATTTTGACTGTGGAGCTTTTGAGGCATTAAAGAAAAATGCTTTAAGGCAGGTGCGATCGTTTTCGCGAATTCAATCGCATGTTATAGAATTATACGGTCTATGCAAAAAATGCTCTCATACATCGTAGTAATCGTTTTCGCGTGTATTCTCTGGATCCCATCGTTCGCCTCTGCATCAGCGACGCTTATTCAGGATTCTGTTTCATTCGAGAAAGCCAAGGTTCTTGAAGTCCTTTCGAGCAAGCCGCTCTTGGTGCCAAATAGTAAAGTACAGGTTGAAAATCAGACGATTAAAGTCCGGTTTTTGAGTGGAACGCAAAAAGATAAAGAGGTCACCCTCGAAAATGACTTCACTCGAGCAAAAAAGGGTGACACCCTTTATATTCGACATACCGTAGAATATGAACCTTATCGTGAATACTATTCCGTCGATGGTATTGTGCGAACACCGTGGCTTCTCTTTTTTATTATCGTTTTCCTTGTTCTCACATGTATTTTCGGGGGCTGGCAAGGGGTGCGTGGTATCGCTAGTTTAAGCAGGAAGTATGGTATTGATTCTCTATGCGCTTATTCCGTGGATTTTGGGAGGAGCATCACCGCTTCTTGTGAGTATATCGGTATCGTCACTCATTATTGTTGTTGGCTCATACATCACTCATGGCTTCAACAAAACCACTACCTCCGCAGTTATTGGCATGATTGTGACTGTGATTATGACGGGAAGCTTGGCTTGGTTTGCTGTGTGGGTGACGAATCTTTCGGGATATGGCTCTGAGGAAAGCGTCTATCTCAATTTCAATACCAACGGCACCCTTGATTTTGCCGGACTTCTTTTGAGTGGAATTTTGATCGGTCTCCTTGGAGTGCTCTATGACGTTGCTATTGGTCAGGCGGTATCGGTTGAGGAGCTTTACAATGCAGGGCCTCATCACACCTGGAAATACATTTACCATCGATCAATTCGCATTGGAAGAGAGCATATTGGTGCACTCGTAAACACCCTTGCCATTGCGTATGTAGGTTCGGCACTACCGCTCCTTCTCCTCTTCTCGACATCTGACTCGCCGCTTGAATATATAATTAATCGTGAAGAATTTTCTACGGAAATTATTAGGACAGTGATTGCGAGTACGGGACTTGTTCTTGCGGTGCCAATTACGACATTGATTGCGGTGGGAATCTTGGTTTACAAGAAGCCACCACGGAATCCTAATTTTCATGGGCATTCGCATGGTCACAGTCATAGCCACACCCACAGTCACTAGAAAGAAAACAGCCCGGCGCGCGACGCGCCGGGCTTTCGTTTGTGCGATTGACGTCGCACGCATTGGATCAAGTAACTTTTGCAAGGGGTTGAAGTCTTGCGGGCCGGAGTATCCTCGGCCGAATCGGTTCACCGGTGTGACCGGTGATCGGGCCAATAGCAGCAATGACTCTTGCAAGGATGTCGTTGTAGACCTGATCCATGTCGAGCTGATCGACAACGATACGAACACCGATCCTCACTGTGTAATCGTCACTGTGGGTTAGTGCTCCAACCTCGGCCGGACTTAGCCGAAAGTGGCAGGAAAGCACATATCTGAGCATGTGCCGAAACTTGATGAGGTGGGAGTCACGCTCTTCGCTGTTATAAAGCGCTTGTGGCGGAAAGCCACTGAGCTCAGTAAGGCAGTCACACAACTTTCCAAAGATTTCCCACGTTATCTCAGGCGCGATGCGAACAGGAAGGTTGGAGCGCAAAGCCCTTGATGCGAGAATGAAAACTTGGCTCTTAGGATTTTTGCTGTCTGCCAAGCATTGATCCATCAAGCGAATATTGTGTTCAGCGAGATGCCGGGACAATTTGAAGTGTTGGTCGATCATCTTGAAAATGAAGCGGTAATCGTAGTGCAGCACATGGTAGATTGCCGCACGAATCGCCACTTTCTGCTCGGGACGACCGTCAAAAATTTCTTCTCGCGACATGTGAAAAACATCGACGGCTTTGGCAATGAGTGCCTCGGCACATTCATGGAGTGTGAAGCCGGGTATTTCAACAGAAGAAAACCCCGGAAAAAGTTCTAACTGATTCATTAAAAGAGCCTTTGGTTGGGGGTTTTGGGACTAAAAATGATTCTACTCTGCACCTCCAAAAAAGCAATATGCTATACTGGTGGCATGATATATGACCTTGCAATTTTAGGTGG
>CAZTPW010000033.1:0-2639 GCA_964615725.1 uncultured Candidatus Saccharibacteria bacterium | reverse complement strand
ATCAATGCGAATTCTGCGATCGGTACTATCGGTACACCTTCTGCAAGTTTGAGTGCTGTTGGGGATCACGTCTACGACGTTAAGGCCTACTTAGATCCAAGCACGCTCGTGACTTCATTTTCTCAGCCTATCACCATGACAATTCACTATAGTGCAGCAGATGTTTCTGGATACAACACAGCCACACTCACCATGAAGCGATGGAACGGCACCTCATGGAATGCACTTTCTGATTGCGTTGTCGATACAGACGCTCGTACGGTAAGTTGTACCACCACAAACTTCTCAGTCTTTGCGCTCTTTGCCGAAGCGATCGTATCATCATCGGGAAGCAGTGGTGGAGGTGGGGGCAACGGTCCTGTTACTGGTATTTCATTTGAAAAAGACAAGCCACGACCTCAGATCGTATATCCAGACGGTCGTGTCGTATACCTCGATACAGCTACTACCACAAAGCCTGGTACTCCTTCAAAACCAAGCCAGTCGGTAAAGGCGTATATTACCAAACCCCTCAAGAAAGGTTCGAATGATCCAGAAGTCATTTGGCTCCAGCGAGCACTCAACTTAAGCAAAGATACTCAAGTTGCTGCAAGGGGAGTTGGTTCAAAAGGCAAAGAAACAAAACTCTTTGGTGTTGCGACTGAGGTAGCTCTCAAGAAATTCCAACTCAAGTACAAGCTTGTGAAAAATGCAAAAACTCCAGGTTACGGTCAGGCAGGTCCCGCAACTCGGGCGAAGATGAATGAACTCCTTGTGAAGTAAGACTACAATGAGGAGCATAGAAAAAACCTCCAGAGCGGAGGTTTTTTCTATGCTGAGATTGCTGCTTTTGGTTGTCTCACAAAAACAACAAAGTATATGACCACAACAACGCTCGATAAAGAGACTAAACTAAAGGCGGTGCCTGAGCCAACCTTGTTCCAAAGGAATCCCATCGTGAGTGAGCCGATCAAAAACGCAAGAGCGTTGACTGAAAGCGATAGACCAAAACCTGTCGCTTTTGCATGGGGGAGAAGGTGTTGCGAAAGCCAAGCCTTACTCGTGTTTTCTTCGATGGCAGCAAAAATCCCATACAGTACGAATGTAAGCATGACGAGCACAGGAGAGCCGAATCCATGAGCAAAAAGACCATAGGATAGTCCAAAAATAACGATTCCGGCGCAGTACCATCGTTTATACCCATATCGATCAATGAGATATCCTACCGGCAGAGATATAAGAGTAAAGACCGCGTTGTAGACGATGTAGCTAATAAGGGTAAAAGAATCAGAAAGTCCCATTTCTTGTGATCTGAGGATGAGAAACATATTGGAACTATTGAGGAGTGCCATAAGAAAGAGACCTATAACGATTCTGCGATACATCGGTGTACTTTCTCTGAAGAAGCTTATAAAAGCACTGAGTGAGTGACGGTGATGGGGCTCGAGTACGGTTTTGGTATCAACGAGCAGTCCTGGATCAGTTGGTTTTGGTTCTTTGACAAGATAAGTGCTGGCGGTTGCGATAATTCCTGGAATGAAAGCGATAAAGAAGAGGAGGGTATATTGATTTGGCCACACTGAAAGAAAAATAAGGCTTATGATAGGACCAACAGTGGCGCCGAGCGAGTCCATGCCGCGGTGAAAGCCAAAGGCGCGGCCTCGCTCGGCGCTTACCACCTCAGACGTAATAATAGTATCTCTCGGCGCAGTACGAATACCTTTTCCACTACGATCTAGAAGGCGAATAAAAAAGATAAAATAACCATTTTGGATCAAACCAATAAATGGTTTTGAAAGGGACGAAAGCATGTATCCCGCACGAACAAAGACGGTTCTTTTGCCTGTCTGATCAGATAAATGTCCGAAGAATACTTTGGTAATTCCTGATATTGTCTCTGCGATACCTTCAATAAAACCAAGCGCGAGCGCTCCGTAGCCGATCTCTTTGAGATAGAGAGGCATGATTGGATAAAGCATCTCACTTGCTACATCAGTAAAAAAACTGACGATTGAAAGGATGACTACATTTCGCGTTAGAAATGATTTTCTAAACATTGCTAGTTATCATGTAAAAAAACCTCAATCAAAGATTGATTTTGAATACGAAAATTTCTTTCAACAAGATAGATCGGCTCTGTAGTCATTGGTTCACCATCACCTCTGTCATAGTATTGAAGGGTAATAAGGCCGTTTAAGTCGATAATAATAGTGTGAGGGATAATGCGATCCCCAATAAGAAGACTGTTTGTTGTTTGTACCTTTGAGCTATCCTTTTCATCAGCAAGTACTGCTGTTATATAGAAAAAGGTACCACTCCCACCGCTTTCTTGCTTGAGAATGGTCACATAATCACGGACACCATCATGACTAATGTCACCAAGTGCAGATGGGTGAGTAATCTCAATATGCTCTTGAAGTGATGAGTTTGGAATATCTTGTCGAAAAACACCACGATTCATTGGTATATCGCGATCATCAATGTGGTAGGTGAGTTCCGTGACAGGAGGGAATGAGGCAGCAGATTTTTTCTTTGATGAAGTATCCTGACCCGCATCATCATGTGAATTGAGTACTACAAGAAGTGCGACAACCACGAGAATGGCACCACCGATCCAGACAATCTTTTTCATAGAAATAGTATATCAATGCTGGTGGAAA
>CAZTPW010000032.1:0-3304 GCA_964615725.1 uncultured Candidatus Saccharibacteria bacterium | reverse complement strand
ACTCAATACTGTCTCAACCGAAAACGGGACAAGCGATCAGAGAGTTGAGGTGATGTTTGAAAAGTTGAAAGAATCCGGACAGTATCCAGACCTAAAGATCATCAAAATTAAAAATGTCCAAGGAAGAGTCTTTAAGGGTTACCCTGCTTCTTTGTTGAAACCTCTTTTAGATCAACGTGAAAAACTACCTACGGCAAACGGTACTGGAGAGTTTAAAGATTTTTTTATTGACGAAAATGGTGAGAAATATGCAAACCTAAGTACGCTTAGAAACTATTTTGGAACCAATGAAAGACAAGTTGCCCTGAAAACAATACAGAAATATGCAAAAGATCCTCATATTAGATCGAAACAAATCTTTCACAATAGAAGAACCCAGACATTTTTTTCTGCTTCTGATATTAAAAAGACGCTTGAGTTTATTGATTTACCAAGTGTTGATAGTGAGGGTGAAAATAAAGGTACTTATCTACACACAGATGGCAAAAGGTACGCCCCCATCAGTGTGGTTTATAAAATTTTAGGAATTGAAGGTCAAAATTCACCTGTCTCTATCTTGAAAAATCTCAATACCCTTGATATTCGTGATATCAGTGGCAGGAAGACTAAAGGGTTCCCAGTTGAAGACTGCAAGGCGATTCGGGATAAATACCCAGAACTCGATGAAAATGAAATGGTTACCATTGATGGTGTGGAGTACGTTACTATCAACTACATCCTTAAGAAAATCGACCGAACCATTACTGGTATAAGTCTTAAGCGAAGTGGGAAAGAGGCACGAAAGTTAAGGAGTTTGAACATACTTTCTCTATTCACCAAAAAAGAGGCTGATACGTTTATTTTTGAATTCAATGAGAAACAAAAATTACCACAAGCGAACAGTTTAGGAGAAGTGAATCAAGATGGCTCAGTGTTTGTTGTTGAGTCAGTATTAAGAAATAAATTTAAATCTGATATCGTACTCAAGCGCGTTATTTCTGACCCAAATAATAATATTAGAAGTATTAAGGTTAGGGATGGAAAAGGAAATGGTCGCGTTGCGTATTCGATCGATGATCTCAAGAAGTTTTTCTGAAAAAGAATAAAAAAGTTATCCACTGTTTTGTGAAAAAAAGTATTGCAGTGTACGTCACATGGGTTGATAATTACTACAGTCAATGCAGAATTATTTTTTCACGAAGAAATTCGTAGCGTCGAGAAAAAACTCTGTATACTTTTATTAAGAAGTATAAGAATATCTCACATGGCAGCAAAAAAGCGAAAGTCAGCAAAGAAGTCTAAAGCTCGAAAGACAACAAAGAAGCGAAAGACTGCAAAGCGACGACGATAGTCACAAAAAACCACCGATCAGTCGGTGGTTTTTGATTGAGTTATTTTTCCAAATCGAGCACCTCGTCAATGCGAATTTGTGAGATAAACTCAGGGACGTGAGACACAATAATCATTGCGCCCTGGTACTTGTCGAGAGCAGCAGCGATGACTGGCAAATGGCGGAAGTTGATGTGGTTTGTTGGCTCATCGAGAATGAGCAACCCTGGTCGCTGCAAAACAAGCCGAGCAAATGCCACAAGACCCTTTTGTCCTTCTGAAAGTGAACCAACTTTTGTATGCATCATTTCAGCAGTGATGAGAAAACCTGCAGCAGTTGCACGCAGTGTTTGTTCAATGACCGAACCTGTGCTCGAAGTCATGGCCTCTTCGAGCGATTGCAAAACCGTATGGTCGAAATTGAGCGTTGAAAAATCTTGCCGATAGTATCCGACTCGGACATCGGGGGCGATCACCGTACCAGGACCAGCCTGAGCAATCTTCTCGAGGAGAGTTGTCTTTCCGATGCCGTTTGGTCCAATGAGCTGGAGGTGTTTGTTTTTTCGTAGAGAGATTTTCGCTTTACGTTCCGTAGGCTTGTGATTTTTAATCATTGAAAATGAGCTGATACCCACGATCTCACCAATCAGATCTGGTTGAGAAGGAATTTCAAAAGCACGAATCGCTTTGTCTTCACGTCGCACATCAACCTTCGACTCTTCGAGTTCCTCGGCTTTTTCTCGCATGCGCTTTGCCACAAGACGCATCTGGCCTCCTTTGTGTGCGAAAAAGTTTGCCTTGTCCTTGTTTTCCTGGATCTCTTTTGCGAGCTGAGCATTTTTCATATTTTCTTTCTCAACACGTGCTTTGATTTGCTCTACTGCATCGAAATAGTTTCCATAATACTGCTCGATTTTCTGAGTGAAAACGTCGAGATAGAGGACGCCATCAGTAAAAGCGTTTAGAAATTCTGCGTCGTGAGAAATGACGATGCATGTCTTTTTGTAATGTTTGAGATATTCGGTGAGATGGGCGATGCCGGCCTTGTCGAGGTTGTTGGTCGGTTCATCGAGCAAAAGGACATCTGGCTCTTGAATCAGCGCAGATGCGAGGAGAAGTCGTGCCTGCTGACCGCCAGAAAAAGATTTGATAATGCGCTCGTAAATAGGGAGGCCAACACCAGCTTTGGGAAGAGGGAAGTTTACGATTTCGAGGACCGCATCAATACGAGGATCGATATCGTATTTCTTTTCTTTGAAAGATTTCTGAAAAAATTCTCGCACGGTGAGGTCAACTTGGTCACGCGGAATTACTTGTCGGCCGATTGCGATCGAAACCCCACGAGAAATGTGAATGACGCCAGACTCGGGCTTGATCTGATTCAAGATGAGCTGAAAGAGGGTAGACTTGCCGGCACCGTTTTGTCCCATGATCGTCACTTTCATTCCTCGGCGCACGGAAAAATCCACTTCTTTAAGAATTGGTTTATTGTGCCCGTATTCGAATGAGACTTCTTCAAACCGTATAACGGTGTCGTCTTTGGCCATAAATAAAGCGCCCCGAAGGACGTAGTTTGTACAGAGTAGCGTAAAATCATCAAAATTGAAAGGGTAGAAAAAGTGTGATATATTTTTTTAATGAAAAAGAACAAAATTATTTATTGGGTGAGCACCATTCTCCTCGGTCTTTTTATTATTCCTGGCATCTTCTTCTTGTGGAGTGATTTCGCAATCGAAGGAACACGACATCTTGGCATGCCACTCTGGTTCCACTACGAGCTCGGTATCGGTAAATTTGTAGGAGGAATTCTTCTTCTCCTTCCTGCATATGGAGCATTTGGTAAGCGACTCAAGGAATGGGTCTATGCTGCGTTTGGTATCGATGCTATCTCAGCATTCATAGGTCTTTGGGCGGTCGACGGTTTTTCTGCAATGGCGGTATCACCACTCGTCATTCTCGCAATCCTCATTGTTTCATATATCTATTACCACAAGAC
>CAZTPW010000031.1:0-3633 GCA_964615725.1 uncultured Candidatus Saccharibacteria bacterium | reverse complement strand
AAACTGGTGAGCTCAAAAAAGGCATGACCGTCACATCTGGTGAGAGCCTTGCTCCAGTACGTATCATGGAAGACTTCAAGGGAAAGCGTATTGAAGAGGCAACATTCTCAAGTCCTGTGCGATTGATTGGCTTCGATTCCCTTCCTCGGATTGGTGAAGTATTCACCGCATATCAATCCAAGAAGGACGCTGAGGCAGTTGTTGCAGAAGCGCGTCTTGAAGCAACCAAGAAAAAAACTGCGGCTGCCACAATCCCAGAAGATCGTATTGTCATCCCGGTCGTGATCAAGGCTGACGTATCCGGCACCCTCGAAGCAATTCTTGGTGAGATTAAAAAACTTGATCAAAGCAAAGTGACACTCAAAGTCATTCAGTCTGGTATTGGTGAAATTTCAGAGACTGATGTAAAAATGGTGATTGGCCAGGAAAAGGCTTTCATCCTAGGATTCCATGTCAAAATCGATGCACAAGCCAAGAATCTCGCTGAGCGATTGAGTCTTCCGATCCATACTTACGACATTATTTACAAGCTTGTGGAGTCTATCGAAGAGCTTCTCAAGGTGAATACTCCGAAGGTGACTGTGGAAGAATTCACTGGTAAAGCAAAGATTCTCAAATTCTTTAGCAAAGACAAAGACAAGCAAATTGTTGGTGGTCGTGTTCTAGAGGGCGTCATCGAGCCCGGCTCACTCATCAAAATTACTCGACGCGAAGCTGAGATCGGTCGTGGAAAAATCCGCGAGCTTCAGCAGCAAAAGCAGAAGGTCCAGGAAGCAAAGAAAGACACTGAGTTTGGAACGATGATTGAGGCAAGCATCGAACTCGCTCCAGGTGACATTATTGAGCCTTATACTATGGTTACGAAATAATTCTATGGCACATACAAAAGACACAGAGAAAAAAGATGGTCGTTTGCAGGAAATCGTACGAGATCTCGCCGCGCAGTTTGTCCAGCGTGAATCCAATGGCGCATCAATCATCACTATTACCCGAGTCCTCATCGATGATCGTGGTCAGCGCGCAATGATTCTCTTTACTACCCTTCCCGACTCTAAAGCACCGGTCGTAGAAGAATTCCTCAATCGACAGCGTGATGATTTCAAACAGTATGTATACAAACACTCTCGAATTGGACGAGTGCCTCTCTTTAGCTTTAAGGTAGATGCTGGTGAGAAAAATCGACAGAAAGCAGACGAGCTTTTAGGCTAGTACCGAGGACGTGCTTTTGGCCTAAAAGAGCAATCTCTGCTATGATGCTTTCTGTGGCGTAGTGGCGAAGTTGGTCAACGCGGCGGTCTGCAAAACCGCTATGCGCCGGTTCGATCCCGGCCTACGCCTCCCTCAGTCTTGAAATTCAAATATGCCCAGGTGACGTAATTGGTAGCCGTACGGGACTTAAAATTCCGAGACCTTTACCGGTCGTGTGGGTTCGATTCCCACCCTGGGCACAAGATTCTCTCATTTCGTGCAATGAAAAAAGCGCGGTCCTTGCGGACCGCGCTTGCGTAAATCAAATTCACATCGCGACGAGATTCCAGCCCTCGCAGACAATGACGCCACGCGAAACCAGATCGCCATCCTCCTTCTTTTTCATGACCAATGGCAGGTGACAGCCAGCAAGGATGTCGGTCAACTTCCCTTGTGAAGCAATGCGTTCGAGCTTCTTCTGGAAAAGCATGTGCTGCCAAACGTACATCCGCTCAACCTGATCGCGGGTCACATCCATCATTTTCTCGCGCAGAGAGCGAACCTTCACGCCGAGTGTGTAAATTTGCTGGATGGTGAGGTCGGTGATCTGACCAATAATCTCACGACCACCGACCTTTTGAAGCTCAGGGTCGCCGTCGAAGATGACTTCTCCGGAAAGAATCCGGTGGAGCTTGGGGTAGAAGTCGTTTGCCGCGTGACACGGCTCAAACGCGACTTCCCCCTCGCTGAGTTCGTGGGGCAACGTGAAGACCTTCCAGTCTTTGACGAGCGCTGCCGGAGCCAATCGAAACGAACCAGGAACTTTGGTGTAGAGGATTTCGGCGAGAAGTGAACCGAAGACATCAGCGGTTACCTTGTGATGCTCGGAACACAGTGGAAGCACAGTGGGACCGCTTCCCATATCGACGACCATCGCGAGATGACCATCTTCAGAAGCCCGCCCGAGTTCAATGCACTGCTGGTAGCAGAGCGATGCGAGAAGGCGGTCGGGTTCGGGGAGAACTCCGCGGAGAATGAAGCTAGCATCGGCTTCAGCTTCGATTTGAATGAGTTTCGGAGGATTTTTCACGCGGGCCTCATAGAAACCTTGAAGGACTTGGAGCGGATTGAGTTGTGTTTTCATGTCGATGATTTGGTTTTTGGTGTGCTACCCAACGATGTATTGGGCTTTTAAATTCAAGTGATAAAATAACCCACTTTTTATATTTAGTCAATGACCCCAGTCAGTATTGCTTTTTATAATAAATATGGTATAATATAGCCTGTCGATTTCAGACGTTCTGGAATCAAACCCCTTGAAAATCGAATGAAGACCATTGTCCTTGTTTGCTCCCTCCTTTTCGCTGCCCTGCTGGCCCAGGCCAAGACCAACGAAGTCTTGTTGAGCGAAGCCACCGCCAAAACCATATGGCTGACCTCCGTGTACAGTTATGGTTACGCCGAGCGCATCCGTGATATGCACGTCGGTGGTTGGTGCGACTTCTACGAGTCGTTTCTGAAATGGGAGTCAGAAGTGATGCCTACAAATGCCACCAAGGCTGTCCTCCGACTTTACGCCAAGCAGATCGCGGAATCAGATGGAGTGAAGATGAAGCTGACGGATGTCGAGGTTCGTACCATCCACGATTCATGTCCCGGCCCTGATGAAAGCAGCAATGTTTTCTCGCCTCTCAAAATGGCGACTTATGGTATGCGACCAACGTCCAGCCACCTCGCTACCGTGAAGGTCTCGAAGGAAGGTTGGGTCGAGATCAACATCACAGATCTTTACCGGAAGTTGATGACTGGCACCAAAAACGAAGGACTCCACTTCGTGCCACTCAACAACCAACACACACGGACGGTCTTCGCGGGATTGTATGACAAGGACGGCCACCAGCCGCAACTTATCTTCACGGTCCCCTGACCAAGGATGCACCTTTTCACCTGGTCCGCCATTTCGGCGGGCTTTTTTTATTCCTAAATAAGCCTCTCACTACCCTTGCGAAATGGCTCAAAATCTGTTATTTTGATTCGTACGCACCCATAGCTCAGTTGGTAGAGCATCCGCCTCTTAAGCGGTTGGTCGTAGGTTCGAATCCTACTGGGTGCACACGAGCGGAACAAAGTGGAGCGAGTGCCACAAGGAAATGTCTTGATGTATTTACTCAGGAGATCAAATCCTACTTAATTTCCCTATTCTTTTCATGTAAAATACGCTACAATCCCAATCATGCGCGGGTGGTGAAATGGCAGACACGCTTGCCTTAGGAGCAAGTGCCGTAAGGCATGGAGGTTCAAGTCCTCTCCCGCGCACCAGAAACAAAATCAACACGGAAGTGTTGATTTTGTTTGTATAACTCACAAAACCCATCAACAAAGCCGTATTTTTTCTCCCCACCCTTGACTTGACTTTTATTTTATATCCTGATATAATTATCAACG
>CAZTPW010000030.1:0-3730 GCA_964615725.1 uncultured Candidatus Saccharibacteria bacterium | reverse complement strand
CACATGCCGCACGAGTGTGTAGGTATACCCCATCTCATTGTCATACCATGCGAGCACCTTCACGAGATTGCCTCCGACCACACGGGTGAATGCAAGGTCAGCAATTGACGCATGGGGATTTCCAACAATATCATGCGAGACCAGCTGTTCCTCGGTGACGGTAAAAATCCCCTTCCAACGTGGCTCACCCGCTGCTTTTTTCAAAAGAGTATTCACTTCCTCTACTGAAGTTTCTCGCTTTGCAACAAAAGTAATATCAACAATTGAACCAGTCACAACTGGCACTCGAATAGAAATTCCATCAAAAAGTCCTTTGAGGTGAGTCATGATCTTGGTAACCGCGATCGCCGCTCCAGTAGAAGATGGTACAAGATTCATTGCTGCTGCACGGCCTTCTCGGAAATCTTTCTTGCTTGGACCATCAACGAGCGACTGACTTGCGGTGTATCCATGGACTGTATTGAGCAATGCCTTTTCAATACCAATTGATTCATCGAGAATCGCAAGGAGTGGTGAGCCTGCGTTTGTAGTACATGAGGCGTTTGAACTAATCTGACTCGATTTAAGACTAGCAGAGATTTTTTCATCCCCCATTCCCATAAGCACGGTCGCACCCTGAATAGGACTTGCTGGGTCATCTTTAATAGGAGCAGAAACGACAACACGTTTCGCACCAGCGGTAATATGAGCCATTGCTTTGTCGCTTGAGGTAAAAAGTCCCGTAGACTCCACCACAACATCAATACCGAGCTTGCCCCATGGAAGTTTTGCTGGTTCTTTTTCGCTCACAAAAAGGACTTCGTGGCCATTCACAATGAGGGTGCTATTATCGGCCTTCACTTTTACATCGAGACCACTTGGACCATACGCTGTGTCATACCTGAGGAGGTATGCCATATTTTTGATATCACCCAAATCATTCACTGCAACCACATTGATTGCTGGATTTTCGAGAGATACTTTCAGGAAGGCTCGCCCGATCCGGCCGAAGCCGTTGATTGCAACGTTGATTTTTTTCATGTTTTTTGTGGTTATAAACGGAATTTTCATAGCGTGATTATAGCAGAAAACTTAAGGAGCTACGATTTCCTCTACTTCCTGCACAATCACTTCTCGTGTAGAAGTAGCGTAATTTCCTGCATTGTCATGAGCAACATAGGTCACGGTTGAGGTACCAACAAGTGAGGTATCAATTTGATCTCCTGTAATAATGAGGGTTGGGTTGGTGTCATGGTCGTCTGTGATGACTGCGCCGAGGTCTACGTATGAATCACCGACGTGAATGATTGCTGGGTTGTTGCCTTGGATGGTGATGGTTGGAGGGACGATGTCTGATTGGATGGGATCTTGATTATCCTCATTACCTTCTCCACCCTGCTCCTCATGAATAGGTTGGGTCGTGGTGCCACCAGCTTGGATAAGGAGGGTTTTAAGTTGATCTTTTGTCACACACACTTCGTCAACACAGAGCTCATCTTCTACATAGAGCTTGCCAACGAAAAGTTTTGAGATTCGTGTGAACGTTTGCTGAATCGTTGTACCCATCGTAGAAAATCTCTGAATCACACTCGCCCACAATGAATCAGTGAACGTGGCTTCCCCACCCGTAAGAGTGAGTGAATTAATTTTTGCATCGAGCTCCTGAATTGCTTTTGCAAAAATTGGTGCAAATTCATCATATTTTACTGATCGAATCACGCCATTGGCATCAAAAGCCACAAGACTTGGATTTACCTGATTTACCTCTTCTGCAATAAAGCCTAGATGTACCGATGAATCTTTTGGGCTGATAGCTGTGTTATATATGAATGAAACAGGACGGAGTGCCTTTACTTGATCAAGACCATTCACTGAGAGTGTTGTGATGTCGTGTTTAAATTTTTCTGATGAAACTCCAGAACAAGCTGTGGCTGAATACACCACCTCCTTAGATGAAGTAAGACAAAGGTAGTCGCCGGTGCCGCTATTGGTAAGTCCATCAAATGCTACATTTCCTGATACAGCGAACCTAGTCCATGGAGTTGTAGTTCCCACACCGAATGCACCAGCGAATGTTGATGTTGCGGTTGTTGAGGTTGCAGTAAATCTTTCCGAGACAGTTTCTCCAACGACAGATAGTCGGGCATATGGCGAAGAGGTTCCAATACCGACATTTTTTGTGGTCGATGCATAATAAAATCCAGGATTTGTAGGTTGTGCATTATATGATGAAGGCGTTACTGTTGTAGGTCCGCTCCAAGCACTTGAATCGACTGCGCTCAAGGATGCGGTATCATTTGAAACACCGCCTGTAATATCGACCACTCTATATTCATCGGCTCCCGACCCAGCACTCCACGAGACGGAAACATTGTACTTAAGATTAGGAGTAGCTGGAAGCCCATTTATCCAGTTTGACCCTGAATCCACCAAGTTGGTAAAAGCAATATCCTGATAATCAACTCCGTCTCGAATAACTCGGTACCCTGAGAGGTTGGTAGTTTGAACTGGGGGATTCCAGGAAATATTCACATCGAATGTATTTGGATCACCGTCGTCAATAATGTTTGTAGTGACAGTTCCAATACTTACTTGGGATTCACCGTTATTGTAAATAGCCTTAACTTCGTACGTTATTAAAGTACCAGGTGCATAAAATCCTGCACCTTGGTTATATTTTGATGATGATAGAGTTTGTGGATCGTAGTCAGATGAAGCTGGTTCACTAAATAAAGCTTCAGAATAACCGCTTGAAAATACAACACCCGCTCGGCGTGAATATACTCTATAGGTTCTATTTCCGGTTCCCAGGAAGTATCCCGTTGGATATCCAACACCCAAAAGACTTGCACTTGCACCAGAAGGGTCTCCAACTGTATAGGTGTATCCTGGATCATAATCAAACGCAACATCACCAGCAACCGCAAAAGCTGTTGATGATGTCGCATTACCGACAGTAATTTTTCCTGATGAATAATTAATTCCCCCAGATACATTTGTCCACTGACTACTTAAAATGCCGAGACTTGAAGTTGCAACCCATGTGTTCACATCACCTCCCTGAGACTGGAGGAGATACCCGGCAGTACCCGCTGAACCGCCAAAGCGAATTGCGTCAGTAAAATTAGCCTCTCCAGAAACAGTAAGAGCATATGAAGAGTTTGCTGTTCCCTTAATACCAACATTACCATCTGGATCAGCGTTTATCGCTGTGATGAAACCACCTTCGTGACGGGTATAGATTGTCATCTGCGAAGTTTTAAGTTCTGTTGCACTCGAACCACCATGAAAAATAATACCTCCTAGGCGCTCTTGGTTGAATTGGTTTTTTGGAGCAATTTCCAAATATCGACAGGTTCCGTTTCCAGAAGAACAATAGTTACTTAATGTGAGTGCTCCATATCCCGCATCATTGTCTCCCCCACCACCAGTCCATGTCGTGAAGCCGACATTTTCTCTACCGCGTGAGTTATACAACGCAAATGCTGATGGGAGCGTAGATGAATGTCCAGGACGCTGAACTGAGAAAGCCGGTTTGCTTGTGGAATTTGTTACCACAGTGAGAGTTGTGGTAGGTGTAGATGTACCAATACCCCAAAAACCGCTTCGCGAATCCTGAACGAGCGCCGTGAACGATGAGGTTCCAAATGATATAGATGATGAAGCAAATGGTGTGGTGGTACCAATACTAAATCGTCCCGCAAACGTACTCGTAGCCGTCGTCGACGTCGCAGTGAAATATCCAGCAAGT
>CAZTPW010000029.1:0-3881 GCA_964615725.1 uncultured Candidatus Saccharibacteria bacterium | reverse complement strand
ATGTAAAGCAGAGTAAAGTATTTATTTAATATTGACATTTCAACACGCAAACATCTAAAGACGTGGCGTAAAATCAAAATTGGCACAGGTCTGAAAAACGCACACGATTTCTGGATTGCCTTAACTAGTGGTGGATTCAACGTAGAAGAGTATTATTGGGGCGGAGATATTCTGAAGAAAACTGAGTATAGAATAGCTACTAAAGGAACAGAAGTCGAACTAATCAAAGCAACAGTTAAACAGCTTGGTTTGGGAAATCAGGCAAGGTTAAGAGAGATTCATACGCGAGCCCGAGAGCTAGGTCTTGATGCATGTTCCCCAGAAATCGGGCCTCAACTACGCCTCCAATACTCCGACCAACCACGAGGAGAAAAATTATATGTGGGAATGGATCCTATCATTGGTTGGCATAATGTGACTAAGATATTTACCATTAAATGCACAGAAAACGGGAAATGGCTAGAGTCATCATTGTGTGATTGGGAAACGTTATTTGCTGGTACGGCAATTTTTGTATTTGCTAGACCGACAAAATAATCGTCATGCAGTAAATTTTGGCACACACCACCATTTCTTTGCGAAAGTTCTGAAATGGTTTTTATTTTAAAAAAACTTAAACAACTCAATTCCCCACTAACCCGTTTCTAATTCGCAGTTCTGAATGCGTCCACCAGAGGGAGCAGTAAACGAAAAAACGCCTTCATGGGCGTTTTTTCGTTTACCTGAATCGAGAAGGATGAGCTTTTAGGAATGTGGTGAGTAAAAGATCAAAATGGTTTACTGATCCTGTATTCTTATAGATAGAAAACCCGGTTAGAAAGCATAGTTATACACATTACCGATCCTACCTCTAAAAAACAATACTTAATTTGCTATAATCATAGTATGAAACGCACATGGATTATTTTTGTCGTATTACTCATTATCGTTGGTTCTGTACTATATTTTTCAACAAAGAAAAACCCTGATATTCATCAACTAGTCAGTGTTGGTATGTGTCCGAATGATATCATTAAAAAAATTGGGAATCCATATTTCTTTGAAGCAAGACTTGATGAAACGGTGTGGCCCGGACAAACTGACCCCCAAATTGCTATTATGAAACAGTGTGAAAAACCTGACAAAAGCACCTTTAAACTCTTTTTTGATACCGGGACCAAATGGGTAATCTCATTTGAAAATGGGAAAGCCATCGCCATCGATCACGTAAATAAATAGACTTGACCTGATGAGTATTACCAAAAAGATACATCCGTGACCACCTACGTCGCCCTTCTCCGAGGAATTATGCCGAGCAATCCCAATATGCGAAATGAAAAGCTGTGCGCGGTTTTTGAGTCACTCGGATTCAAAAATGTGCAGGCAATCATCTCGAGCGGAAATGTTATTTTCGATACAGATTCAGCACATGTTACGGAGCTTGAAAACATGGTCGAGAAGGCCCTTCTGGAGCAGCTTGGTATAAAAAGCCCAGCCTACATTCGTAGCAAAGGAGATCTCGAAAAACTCATCAAAAAAGACCCATTCAAAGGCTCTCATCATAGTAAAACCTCCTACCTACTCGTCTCATTTAGAAAAGAAAAGCCTCGTGAGATTTTTACCTCAATCGACACAACCCATGCTAGCTCGACAAAGTTTATGAGTGATCTTGATAAAAAATACGGCAAGGCAGTGACATCACGTACTTGGATGACAGTTGAGAGAATTCTCGCGAAGATGAATGATAATCGGTCTACAAAAATCTAGCGTGCCAATCTTCGCACACTTTACTTCAGAAACTGCTCGTTTCTCCTAATGGTGGTGCCTCATTTTTTAATCCTGCTATACTTTCTCTATGAAACAAGAATGGTTTCCTGGTAAAGACAAAGAAACTGAGCCTCGAGGGGAAAAGAACCCGAATAGTATTGGGGAGCTTTTAAGTCTTGGACAGGACCTACCCACGACTCCTGATAAGGTATATAGAAGTGTCAGTACCGCTGATGCGATAAAGGATATTCAAGTGAGTGGTATTGTCAGAAATAAGCAATCCGCCGGCCTCGTAGAGAAAAGCAGGTGGGGTGAAAGGGTTTTTTGGAGTAAGGGGTCTGAGGGTAAATTTCACCCCGTACCCCAAGGGGCTTATATTATTGAGGCTCCCCTTTCCGTTGCCCAAGAAAGAGTTGTGCGCAGCGATGATATCACTGCCATTTATACAAAAAATACACAAGGAGATGTGATTAATATCCTAGACCAGAGGCCTGAAGAAACAGAAGAAGCATCTCGGGTTCGCAAGCAGAAAAACACTGAAATCGAAGAGAGGTTGCGTGGTGTTCGAGAAAACTTAGGTATTGATACAAAAAAATAACCACTGTTTTTTATTCCCCCACCCTCACGATTTTTCTTGGACTTTGGTGACCGCTGACCAATCTGACATCTACGCCAGGATATTCCATTCTCATGATTTCCAAGATGCGCTGATTGGCGAGTGAACGCACGGGTGCCTCTTTCACCCAAATATTCCAATGATCTGGTCCTACCTTCTCCACACGCTCTTTGCGCGCTTTAGTTGTCACGTGAATTTTAATATACATACGCTATTTCCCAGTCGTGCGATGCATACACCCTGCCCAGCAACACGGTCGCCGCTTCCCACTTGAGAGATTCTCTTTGGCACGACGCAATCGCTCTATACGCGTCTCGTCTTTCTTTGCAGAAGTAATCCAACAAATCCATTCATTGCGTGCAAGTGGTGTGATATCTTCCCAAGCAGCAAACATTTTTGGATGTGTGATGATGATGTCGCGTAAATCTGCCGGCACTGTATGCACCACTCCACTTGATAGTTTTTTCATGAACTCATTGTAGCAAAAAGTTCTTTCGAAAAAAATTGACAAGTCGATGTCTAGGTATAGACTTGGGTTTAGCTTATGAAAAGACTCAATCCTGATAAGATTCCGGAGCTCATTCAACAAATACTAACTTCAGATTTCTGGTTACACACACTGTCAACGACGAAATTTTATACCCGCACACATGACGACTGTGATGGTGACACCAGCCAGAAGCTTTGCGTTGGTTTTACACCAGATGGCGATGGGTGGATACAAACACGCTCACCCACACCATTGAGATTTCGAATGCCTGGCCAAGGTGGCGGCCTCAGTCCAAGGACACGTGTAGCACTTCTCATCCTCGCTGAAGCTATCCGCCTCGACAACGAGGACCGGCCACTAGCGTAACTCAGATCTGCAAAACAGCAAAACCAGGCCGCAAGGCCTGGTGTTTTTTATTTTCAGAAATATTGTATAGTGGAGCTACCTTTATGAACAAACCAACTCTCGTAGCAATCAAACATGCTTTTGGTGAAAGAATCGTAGAAAACTCTGAGATTGAAAAGAAATATAATCTCCCTAATGGATGGATCTTCGAGAAGACTGGCAAAGAGCAGGGTTATGCTTGGGACAATGGTCAGGAAGCCCCGATACTCGCTTCACAGAAATGTCTTGAAGCTATCCTTGAAGAAACAAAGATCCCTCGAGAACATATCAAGGAAATCTTTGGAACAACAAACCCAATTACAGGAGAAGCTCAATCACTCACACACTCATTCGCAGAAAAGGTAGGTCTTGGCACTCTAAAAATCTCTGATGAAAGTTTTGGATGCGGGGGTGCAGCAATCGGTATTAATTCGATGTGCGAGTGGTTCAAAAATCAACCCGCAAATACCTATGCACTTTATGTGACTCAGGATTGGTCAACAAAAATGGTGCGTGATCGAAATGTTGAAGCACTATTCTCCGATGCTGTATGTATTTCACTTTGGAGCAATACTGGTAAGGGTATTTTAGAAATAGAAAAAGTCTTTGCAGTGCCATCAAATATCTCTGATGAATCACTCGGAA
>CAZTPW010000028.1:0-4762 GCA_964615725.1 uncultured Candidatus Saccharibacteria bacterium | reverse complement strand
CCTGAAAAAGATCTTCCGGTGAAATTGCCAGTTGTGAAAAATTACAAGCCAACAGGTACCGGCGAATCTCCACTTGCAGCTATTGATTCATGGGTCAACGTGAAGTGTCCGCAATGTAAAAGCAAAGCAAAGCGAGAGACCGACACTATGCCAAACTGGGCTGGCTCGAGCTGGTATTTCTTGCGCTACACAGATCCAAAAAATGCAAAAGCGCTTGCTGGCGTCGATGCGCTCAAGTATTGGACACCGATTGATTGGTACAACGGAGGAATGGAGCATACGACACTTCACTTACTCTATTCTCGTTTCTGGCACAAGTTTCTCTATGATATCGGCGTAGTACCGACGATCGAACCATACGCAAAGCGTACCTCACATGGAATGATTCTTGCTGGCGATGGCGAAAAGATGTCAAAGTCACGGGGAAATGTGGTCAATCCAGATTCACTCATCGAAACATTCGGCGCGGACACCCTTCGCCTCTATGAAATGTTTATGGGACCTTTCGACCAACAGGTTGCGTGGAGCACCGACAGCATGATCGGTCCGCGCCGATTTATCGAACGACTCTACAAACTCCGCGAAAAAGTTTCAAAAGAGGGAACTGAACAAGCCCCTGCAAACGCAAAAGCTGACGCCATTGTCCATAAAGCCATTAAAAAAGTGGCGGATGATATTGAAAGTATGCGTTTCAACACCGCGGTAAGTACCATGATGACAACGCTCAATGAAATCGAAAAAGAACCAACCATCTCTCGTGACCACTTTGAGAATCTTTTGAAAATCTTGGCACCATTTGCTCCTCATGTCACCGAAGAGCTTTGGGCTCAGCTCGGACACAAGACTTCTATTCACATTTCAGAATGGCCTATGCACGATGAATCAAAAATCATAGAGACCGCCAAAAAGATCGCGGTGCAGGTTAATGGCAAGATCCGTGCAGAGCTCGATATTTCAGCTACTGCTTCCGATGAAGAAATTCAAAAGTCAGCTCTCGCTCATCCAGATGTGAAGAAGTGGACCGATGGTAAAGAGATCAAGAAAGTGATTGTTGTAAAAGGTAAGCTCATTAGTATCGTAGTAGCCTAAAAATCCAGCGAAAAAAAGACCCCCAAAAGAGCCTCAAACAAGGCTCTTTTTGCATAAAAACCGAGAAAAACCTTGATGATATCAGGGTACTTGACCTATTTATACAATAATGATACATTGCTGATACGACGGTTAGGGCATTATTCAATCATTTATTACATTTCCTCATTTTTATGAGCACAATCGAATTCAAACCAAAGCAAGTCAGCAAGCGGTTGATCGCCGTGTTGCCTGAGCGTGCGCAAGAAGTCATCACTGCACGCTACGGACTCGGAAAAGATTCAACTCGCATGACACTTGAAGCCATTGGAAAAAAGTATGGCATCACTCGTGAACGAGTTCGACAGATTGAAAACTATGCCCTCGCCAACATTCGAAAGTCTGATGCTTATGCAAAAGAAAAAGCCATCTTTGCCCAGATGGAAACACTCCTTCACTCTCTCGGAGGAATCGTAGTAGAAGACGAATTGCTCAACCATCTCACAAAAGACAAGAGCACCCAAAACCACCTCAACTTCCTTCTCGTACTCGGCGATACATTCCACCGCCACAAAGAAGATGATGATTTCAAACATCGATGGCATGTAAACAAGGAGCTTGCAGGAAAAGTGGAATCAGCACTTCATAAGCTCTACAAAAACCTCTCAAACGACGAGCTCCTTTCAGAAGGAGAAATGGTCAAGAAGTTTTTGACTCACCTCGAAGATATCAACGAACAGTATAAAAATGATGAGATCATCAAGCGATGGTTGTCACTTTCAAAGCGTATTGACCAAAATCCACTTGGCGAATGGGGTTCAGCAGAATCACCAAACATCAAGACAAAAGGTATGCGAGACTACGCATTCCTCGTTATCCGAAAGCACGGTTCTCCAATCCACTTTACTCAGGTAGCAAAGACTATTGAAAAAGTTTTTAACAAAAAAGCTCACGTTGCGACATGTCACAACGAGCTCATCAAGGACAAGCGTTTCGTGCTTGTTGGCCGAGGTCTCTACGCACTTGCTGAATGGGGTTATATGAGCGGTGTCGTCAAAGACGTTATCAAGAAGATCATCGAAAAGAATGGTCCTCTCACCAAAGAAGAAGTTATCGACAAAGTTCTCAAGGAGCGATACGTCAAAGAAAACACCATTCTCGTCAATCTCCAGAATCCAAAATTCTTCAAGAAAGACAAAGAAGGACGATACAGCATCATTCAGAGCCCAGCTCTCGCAAAATAATACTGAGCAATCAACAAGCCTCCTAGTCGGGAGGTTTTGTTGTATGGTAAAATAACTCCATTCTATGGATGCTTTCTTCCAAACGACCCTCGATACGATTTTTATCCCAGCGATTAAGGTTTTCTTCTCGCTGTACTTTGTTTGGGTACCGATTATTCTTGGTGAGATTTTCATCAATAAATGGCTCCACTTCATTCGTATGAAAGCCGTCGATAAAGACGGGTCAACACTCCTTGAGATTCGTTTGCCAAGGGAGATCACAAAATCACCCCTTGCTATGGAGATTTTTTTCAGTGCAATCTGGCAAAAAAGCCCAATCAACTTTATCGATGGATATTGGAAGGGGAAAGTGCGCCCATGGTTTTCACTCGAGATTGTATCGCTTGAAGGGCAGGTGCATTTCTATATCTGGACCCAGCCAAAATTCAAAGACCTTATTGAAGCGCAGCTGTACGCGCAATACCCAACGATTGAAATCGCAGAGGTTGAAGATTATGCAAAGCGTGTACCTTTCGACAAGGAAAAATTTGTATATTTTGGTGGTGGTATGAAGCTCGAAAAGCCTGATCCATACCCAATTCGTACCTATGAAGATTTTGGCCTTGATAAGGCCTCTGAGAAAGAAGAATTCAAGACCGACCCACTTTCATCAATCATTGAAACCCTTGGTGCACTCCAAAAGGGTGAGCAGTTCTGGATGCAGATTCTTATTCAGGCGCATCGAAAAATCGGCATCACTGATGGTTTTCTCCGAACACGTCCAGATTGGAAGAAAAAGTGTGAAGAGGAAATTAAAAACATCATGAAGAAGGCTACCGACAAGGATTCTAAAGTCGTGCGACTGACCAAGACTCAGGAAGAGGCAATCAGCGCCATTGAACGAAGCATGCATAAGTTTCCTTTCGATACAGCGATCCGAATGGTGTATGTGGCTGACAAAAGCACTGGAAAAATTGGCAAACGTATCCCGGCGTTCCTTTCTATGTTCCGTGCATTTGGTGCAAACCACGACTATTTCAACAACATTACCATTGGTCGAGGTTCTGGTGTCGAATATCCATGGCAAGATTTTCGTGGAAAAACGACCACCTTCATGGAGCGAGCCTTTCTTAACTCATACAAAAAGCGTGAGTATTTCCATGGTCTCGCCAAACATTTCCCAGTGAAGCCTTTTATTCTTACCAACGAAGAGCTTGCAACGATTTACCACTTCCCAGGTGAAGTTGCTCGAACTCCTACTCTTGCGCGTATTGAATCACGCAAGTCACAAGCCCCATCAAATCTTCCAATATAATTCATGGATCCAGAACTTCAGTCAGTACAAGTACAACCTTCAAGATCTGGCAGCCGCCTCACGATGTGGGGTTTTTGCTGTGCGTGCTTAGTAGTGTGTTTTGTGGGTGTTTGGTTTCTCAACAACGCACCAACCGACTATCCAATTGGGCACACCATCACGATTCAAAAGGGGGGCGCATCTACCGTTGCCGCCGAGCTTAAGCGCATTCATGCAATTCACTCTGCAAATCTTTTTTCAATCATGGCGCGCGTGACCGGCCGCTCTACCAGTATTGATGCTGGTACTTATGTTCTCGACACCAAAGAAACAACGTATCAACTCCTCAAGCGAATGGCGCACGGTGACACACGAGAGGAGGTGATAAGTCTGGTAATTCCTGAGGGATTAAGTGTGGTACAAATTGCAGATAGTGTTCACAAGACAATCCCATCGTTTGATACAAAAACGTTTATCACTCTCGCAAAACCCTATGAGGGATATCTATTTCCTGACACATATTTGGTAAAGGAGGATCTCACGCCACAAGCACTTGTTGACCGCATGCGTGCAACGTTTGAGAAAAAGACTGCTCCGTTGCGAGATTTATTTCAATCATTCGGCAAAAGTGAAGCTGATGTGATTAAAATGGCTTCAATTCTCGAGGAGGAGGCGAGACTTACTGATACACGAAAAATTGTTGCGGGAATTCTCTGGAAGCGCATCGCACTCGGTATGCCACTTCAGGTTGATTCTTCGTTTCTTTATATCAATGGCAAGACGAGCGGGGAACTCACTCTTGCTGATCTCAAAATTAAGTCGCCCTACAACAGCTATCTCTATAAGGGACTTCCACCGACACCAATTAGTAACCCCGGCCTTGATGCAATCCAAGCGGCACTTACTCCCACCAAGACCGACTATCTCTATTTTCTCACTGATACTAAGGGTGTGATGCACTACGCGAAAACCTTTGAGGGCCACGTTGCGAATAAGCTGAAGTATTTGAAGTAGCAAAAAGGTGCGGTTTTCTTATTTTTGTGGTATAACTTTTTGGCAATGAATCAGGCCATAAAGGGTAAAAAAGTCTTCGTGGGAATGTCAGGTGGAGTTGATAGCTCCGTCACAGCTGCTTTGCTCAAAAAGCAGGGCTATGACGTCACGGGAGTCTTTATCA
>CAZTPW010000027.1:4218-6216 GCA_964615725.1 uncultured Candidatus Saccharibacteria bacterium | reverse complement strand
ACATGGAACAGTGTTCGTGGTGTGGGTGCGGCGTCATGAAGCATCGTAAAGGATGCCCTCGTAAGAACAAGAACGGGGCTCAGGCTCGCTGGGAGCTTGGCTACGACAACGGAACACGCGGAGTTATCCGGATTGACGATCAATCCTACACGCTGGAGTACAAGCTTGGTCGCGAAAAAGGAGCTTTGATTCGTCAGAGGATGCTCCTCCCAGGGATGACCTGATTGCTCTTCGAATTCAATGGCAGCCCGCACAGGGCTGCCTTTTTTATTTCTACTCGGAATAGACCTGGTCCTCGGTGATTTTCTGTTTTTTCACTATCACCCACTTCCCGTCTCTGTATTCTTCAGTGACGCGCTCGTAGAGCACCGGAGTAACATCGTAATCTGAGGTGATGTCCTGACTAATGCGAGTCTTTGGTGTGTAAGCGCCGTTGTTAAATTGGTAGATTTCTGTGGTGTACATATCAGCGAGTCCTCTTCCCTTACTGAAACTTGTTGCGGTTTTTTTCTCGGTATCAAAGATTGGGTTCGTGAGTATAAAAAGTGGCTCGATATTGAATTCTCTAGTCTTCGGATTGTACGCGAAGAATTCGTAATCAAAATTATAGGCTCCGTAGTTTACGAGAAGTCCAATGTCTTGGTATCCATCATAGGTGACGTCTTTGAGAATAATGCCGTATGGGTTGAGCATGACCTCATCCCCCATTCTTTTAATGTCTACTGGGTCTTCTGGCTGGTTTTCAAGATTGTTGGGATTTTGTGAGATTCCGTTTTCAAGGGTGTCGTATGAATAAAGTGTGAGGATTGGATTGTTGTGTCGCTGGGCAATGACGTCGCCATCTTTAGTGAATTCGATGGTTATGATGTCGCTGCCGTTTTGTTTGAGATTGGTTGAACAGATGTAAGGGAGTTTGATGTTGGTTTGAGTTTCGAGTTCTGAACAATCTGGTGCTTGCGTAGTTTGTTTTTCTTCAGTGAGTTGGACTTGTGGTGCTGGGACTTTTTTTGGTGCATAAAGAATGATGCCTGTGATGAGGATTAGGGCGATGGCGATGATGAGGGTTAGTTTGAGTTTCATAGGGGTAGTTTAACACAATAGCTACTCCATTGGTGTGCAGATTTCGATGAGGATTCCGTTTGGGTCGCGGACATAGGCTACGGTTTGGCCCCATGGTTTTTGCTTTTTCTTTTCATAAAGGGTTGCGCCGTGCTTGAGGGCTTTTTCTATGATGGCGTCGATGTCGTTGGTGGTGAAGCCTAGTTCAAATCCTGGTGGAAGCGTGCTGGGAGTGATTTCGGTGAAGCCTTTTGAGAGGTTTGAGTGTGCGAGGGAGTTTGAGGCAAAAGAAAGGGTGACTCCTTGTGTGGTGAGTTCGCCGTAGGAGTTGTCAGGGGTGATGAATTTTTGTGGGATGTTGAAGACGGTTGAGTAGAAAGAGAGGGCGAGAGGGACAGAGGGGACGTAGAGGATGGTGTGGGTGAACATAAAAAAATGCTTTAATTAAATTTACTATCTAAATTAACTTTAAATGTATCGGGGTCTGAACCAACAACTATTGTTAAATCTGATCCCACGCAACGTGGAATGGACGGCGGATTATAGTTGACCCCAAGTAAATTAGGTAAACCTGAGAATCCGACCGTACCGAGCACGAGATCAATGCCTTTACTATCGTGAAGGAACTTTTCTATTTGCAAAGCATAATTATAGGCCTCGTTATCATTTGAGTAACTTAAAAGGCAGACTTTTTCTGTATTGAACATTTTAATCTTTGTGTAAATCTCTTCACCTTCACTATGTGTTAAATAGCGTGGAGAATGTGTATTACTATTAAAATTAACAATGAGTGTGAAAGAGACGAGTGCAAAACTACCGATAATAACAATTTTAACCAGCCCAGCAAAGGTGATCCTTATCTTTGCATTGTCGTTTTTATTTTCAATAATGTTTTTATCCATTGTGAATATTTTTATCTCTAAATAATATGATTTTAAA
>CAZTPW010000027.1:0-4208 GCA_964615725.1 uncultured Candidatus Saccharibacteria bacterium | reverse complement strand
GGTTTGCACGATAACTATAAGTGTAGTCTCGACAGAGGGCTGTCGGGCCAAAGTAGGATTGCACTTTTGATTTTGCTTGAATCTGATTTGGAATTAAGGCAAAAATACTGCCAGCTAAGATCGAAGCAACAAGTAACTTTTTCATATGGGTAATACTATACCTGCAAGAAATAAAATCAAGATTGGTGTGGTCACAGATATTTTGCTCGCCGTCGCTCGCAAAATTCCGCGACCCCGCCTCGCGGTCTCGCCTACTGGCTCAACATCGCTCCGGCTTCCACCACAAAGAAAAAGACGTCCCCAATGGACGTCCTTTTCTTTGTTGTGGACCCTACAGGACTCGAACCTGCCACCCCCGCTTTGCAAAAGCGGTGCTCTACCAGATGAGCTAAGGGCCCAGCTATCAGACATTCAAAAACTGATCGGAATACTGATTGCTGAATTATAGTGATTTTTGGTAAATATGCAAGATGGGCTCCACCACGATTGGTAGGTACAAGACTAGATCCCATCACCCAAACTCACCTCGACTTCCACGCCACGCTCACGGAGAACACCCTTCAAGCGCTCTAGAAATCGATCGACAGGATATTTTGCAAGCTCTTCATTGTCGTGAGTTGCAATATAGAATAAATCCTCAGCCCTTCTGCGGCCAAGTCGCCCCCAAGCTGCCTGAATAGCTTCTTTGAAACCCATCTCTCTGCCTTCAGTGTCGCGCCACTCTTTCATAGCCACATACCAACCCTTCAACACTTCATCACTCCAATTCACCATATAATGATCAAGGCGCATATCAAGTGATTGCTGAATTACCGCCTCTAAAAATGCGGTGGTATCTGATTCAGTAAATTCGGGAATTTTTTCAAGAATAGATGCGAGATGGTACCGTCGTGAGTCACGACCATAATACTCCTTTGTCCACACGAGAAGCTCGCCGAGGTTGGTTGGTGAATCCGTTCTTTTCATCTCATTCTGCAAGAAAGACTTAATTTCATAGATAAAACTCAATTCGTAGGTTTTGAGTTTTTGAACGACAGCACTTTCTGTCGATTCGCCACTTGGGATTTGTTCAAATGTTTGTTTCATCGTGAGCTTTTAAAAAATGTTTTCTAATATCTTTGCTTTTACTTTTTGTGTAAAGCGAGATCAATAACATGGTGGAGAAACTGGCCAAGTGATGATCCTACCGCCTCAAGACTTTTTGGAAGAAGAGATTCGTTGGTAAGGCCAGGCAAGGTATTCACTTCGAGGAAATAGACCCCACGCCGTGGGTTTACAATAAAATCAGAGCGAGAGTAGTGACGAAGGTTGAGGGTTTTGTGGACAAGGGCTGCGACACGCTGAATTTCTGCTTTTTCTTTTTCAGTAAAATTACCTGGGCAAATTTCTCGTGTTTTTCCTCCGTACTTCGCATCATAATCAAATAGCTTTTTGCTGTGCACAATTTCAACAGGAGGGAGTGTGTAAACCCCTTCGCCTCGGAAATCGTCGATAACACCACAGGTAGCTTCTTTTCCGGTGATACACTCTTCAATAAGAGCAACGTCACTGACAATGAGAGCGTTTTTGATAGCTTCAGTGAGGGTGGCAAGCGTTGTAGCGAGTGACACACCGACTGATGAGCCAGCGCTGACAGGCTTCACAATCGCTGGATGAGGAAAAGTTTTAAAAATATGAATTGCACGAGCATGAACATCTTCATCTCTCTGTACTGTGGTATGGAGTGGAGTTTTAATACCTTGAAGAAGGGCGTGTTTTTTGGTGAGAAATTTGTTCATAGCAATCGCAGAAGCAAGTGCACCTGAGCCAGTGTATTTCACGCCGTGAGTATCGAGAAATTTTTGAATTTTTCCATCTTCACCGAATTGTCCGTGGAGTGCATTGAAAAGTACATCAATGTGACGGATGATCTGCTCAGGTCGCTTCTCTACTCCATCGAGATGCCAGACACCATTTTTGTCGATAAAAATATCCCGACCATGATACATATCAGGCAACGCTTTGAGTACAGCTGCGCCAGTTTTCAGTGACACATCGTATTCATGGGACTGGCCGCCACGCACAACACCGACTCGTACTTTTGATCGTTTTGTCGTGTGGTGAATCATGGTGTTATTTTATCATAGTCTTTATTTATTACAGACGTAGATTGGGTATGGGCCGATGAGCTTCACACTACCGTCTGGCTGATCCTGGAAATTCTTAGTATTACCCTGGAAATACTTGGTTCTGTATTCTTTTACGAGTTCGTATGCCTTTGTGAGGAAAATTTTCTTTCTCTCTGGGTCCCCTTCAGGATTAAATCGTGCCCACTGCTCTTCTGGCGTCCAGCCAAGTGGTTCTGCATAGCCTGCATGGGTACAATCGTCGAATCCACCCCTTATCATAACCTCATGATATTTTTCCTCGGAAATCCAATGAAAACCACCCGCATTCCAACGACCAAGCTCCGGGATAGAAACAATTTTCGTACGAAGTTCACAATACTTATCATTCCCTGAAATATTCTGATTCACAAAAAAACCGCCAGGCTTGAGTGCCTTTTTAACGTTCGCAATGATTTTTATCTGATCATCGAATGTATTGTAATGAAGTACTGAACGCATCGTGATGAGATCGTAGTGATTTTTATCCGATATTGAATCGAGATTTTGAAGTGATGTCTTCAAACCACTTTTTTCTGCGGCTGCGAGATAGTCTTTGTTTGAGTCGATGACTACTGCATCGACAATCTTTCCCTGCGACTCAAGGAATTTTTTAACTCCAAGAGAAAGTGTGCCTGTGCCTCCGCCAAAATCAGCATAGCTAACTTTTTCGGGAAGCTTCTCAAGAAGAGGTGCAATACCGACCTTAATAAAGGTATTTATCACTTCGTCAGATGAAAAATATCCGTCGTAAACTTTATTGATATTTACTTTCGACTTAATATCGGCTTTTGAACCACCTGCTTTCGCAATAAACGTATCGCTCATATGGAGAAAATTATAGCAAAGCCCCGCGAATCTTTCGATGGTATTTGATGGCGAAGCGGTGGGCTTCACTATTGAGAAGAAGGATTTCTTTTGAATACTTTTTGGTGAGGTCACGATCGCCAAGGATGCGGTCTGGGCGGTGCTTGTCATTTTTTACGACAGCAACGACGGAGATGTCAAAGCCTTTTTCGGCGAGGAGATCGGTTGCGGTGCGGCGCTGCGCGATACTGCCGTCGACGATGATAAGGTGTGGGTACGGCCATTCGCTGTGGTTTAAGCGCCGTTCGAGCACTTCGCGCAGCGCCGCGGTATCGTCAGCACCTTTCAAGGTTTTAATTTTAAACATTCGATAATCAGCCTTCTTCAATTCCCTTCCTTCAAGGACCGTCATTACGCCGACCATATTTTTTCCAGACAAATGGGCGATATCGTACGCCTCCATCCGAAACTGTTCAAAGGTTTGTTTTTGCGGGACACCGCTTTGATTTTTTACATCATCAAGACCAACAGGCACATCCTGCTCTTCTTTGATCAAATGTACATCGCGAATATGTTCCAGTGAGAAAATCGTCTTCTTCACTTCATTCGCTTTTTCAAATTCTTCTTTCTTGGCAAAAGCATTCATCTCACGGGTGAGATCTGTAATGAGTTTTGTTTTCTTGCCTTCAAAGAAGTAGGAAATGTTACGAATCTGACGAGCATAGTCTTTCGCAGAAATTTCACCCGTACATACTCCCGGACACAAACCAATCTGTCGATAGAAGCATGGCTTGCCTTGGCCTGGTGTACACTTTGCATCCCGAAATGGAAACATCTTCCGAATCAACGCCAAACCTTCACGGAGCACTGAACCATTCAAGTACGGCCCAAACGAAGCGGCGATTTCAAATGGCGCCTTTTTGCCCAGTGCTTTATGTGATTCAAAATCTTTGCCTCTCATTAGGAAAACCTGAGGAAATTTTTCACGCGTAATGATGACATAGTTGAAGCTCTTGTCGTCCTTCTCTTTGGTATTGCAATACGGCTGATGCTTTTTAATAAGATTCGCTTCGAGAATAATTGCTTCGAGCACGGAATCGGTCGCTACAAAGTCGATAGTCGCTGCACGAAAAACCATATCAACAATCAACGCTCCGCGCGTGTGAATGAGGTCGTCTGAAAAATAGCTTCGCACTCGGTCCTTCAGTGATGTTGCGCGGCCAATATACAAGATTTCTTTTTTTGGTTCTGGCCCAA
>CAZTPW010000026.1:0-6364 GCA_964615725.1 uncultured Candidatus Saccharibacteria bacterium | reverse complement strand
GAGCTGAGGTGAGGCCAGTACCACCGTAGAGGACTCCGATTGAGGTGGTGGCAGATACTACGCCATTGTTTGCTTGGAGAGGACCATTGAGTGAACCGAGTGTGAGGCCGTTTGTACCTGAAACAGTGAGTGCAGTTGTTGATGCGTATGGGAATGTTGAGGCAGTGGTTGATGTGGCGGTGAAGTAACCTGCGATACCAGAACTACCACCAGATCCAACCGCACTGCCGTTGAAATAAAGGGTACCACCAACATTATAAAGTCTATCTGAGGTGACTGCAGGTATTGAGATTTGACCAAGATAAAGCGCACCATCAAGTGAAATCTGCGAACCAGAAAATGAGCCGCCGGTAATCGACGCACCATTCAATGTGCCACTCGTGATAATGACGTTTTCAAGTTTGTCGATTCGGGTAGCTTGGGCAATGGTCTGATAAATATTTTGTATTGTTGCTCCAGAATACTGAGCTGCTGGCGCACCACCCTGACTGCCGACCGAAGCGATTTGAAGAGAAAGTGAACTGTAGAGAGATTGGAGCCTCTCATCGAGTTCTTTACGCGTGACAGCATCAACTACTTGTGAAGATGGTAGGTATCGAATGATGGTTGTTTGATGTACCGGCGCTGAACCCGATGAAGATTTTATTTCATTATTTTTTGAACTTGAAGTTACATTGTTTGAAACAGTTTTTTCTGATGTATTGAAAGACTCATCGATATTTTTTTTCTGAGGCGTGTATTGAATCTGCGGCTCCTGCCCTGTCTGATGATTCTCCTCTGGTTGCTTGGTATTGGTCGGTGATTCACCTCCCGCCATACCAAGTTCGTTATCCAAAACCTCACCCTTTTCGCAACCTAAAGCACCTAAGGTAAATACATTTACCCAAGGACATAATGCTTTATAGAACTGAACAGACAGAGATTGTGATGATTGCTCAACTACGGCGACAAATGTTGTGTAAGGGACTTCAAATGAAAATGCACGAGCTTTTTCTGGGACAAAAACTGGGTACGCAAAAGCTCCACAAATTACAAAAAATGTGGCAAGAACTGCAACTTTCTTTGCAATTTTCAAATAAATGGCATGATTGCTCATTTCACCCTTATATTATAAGACTTTTATGGTGAATCTGGAAGAAAAAAATTCCATTTTTTTTCACCAAACGACGCCCCTACTAGGCCGTAGATTTTTTTATCCACACACTAGAGTTCCTGCACAATCACTTCTCGTGTAGAAGTAGCGTAATTTCCTGCATTGTCATGAGCAACATAGGTCACGGTTGAGGTACCAACAAGTGAGGTATCAATTTGATCTCCTGTAATAATGAGGGTTGGGTTGGTGTCATGGTCGTCTGTGATGACTGCGCCGAGGTCTACGTATGAATCACCGACGTGAATGATTGCTGGGTTGTTGCCTTGGATGGTGATGGTTGGAGGGACGATGTCTGATTGGATGGGATCACCGCCGGACGAGCTTATAGCATTCTGAGGTGGAAGTGTTGTACACTCACCCACCACAGTGACTGTGACACCGTTTACAATCTTGAAACAGTATGGATTTGATGTTGCCTCATCGTAGAGTGTTATACCTGAAGGTTTAGCGGCTGAGCCAACCGTGAGTTCTTTTGTGGAAACATGAGTGAATGATGCGAGGCCATTACTGATTGACGCACCGAGTGATTCAAGACCCGACAAAACTGAAGCGAAGCCTATACCTCCTCCGGTACCAGTTGATTTGAGCTGATCAATTTCAGCCTGCTGTTCCTGAATTGCCTTGACAAGAAGTGGTACAAACTCTTCGTATTTTACCGACCGAATAGAACCGTCGGTCTCGAGAGCAACAAGATTTGGATTTACCTGATTTACCTCTTCTGCAATAAAGCCAAGGTGAGTTGATTGATCGTTTGGTGAGACATCAGCGTTATAAGTAAATGAAACAGGTCGGAATGCCTTAATTTGATCGATAGCATTTACATTGAGTGTGGTAATGTCGTGCTTCTTTGTCTCAGACGAGACACCGGCACAAGGCGTTGCTGAGTACGTGACTTCTTTTGTATTTGATATACAGAGATAATTTCCTGCGCTGCTATTGGTGAGACCATCAAAACCAACTGTGCCCGCTACCGAAAGTTGGCGCCATGGAGTTGAAGTACCAATTCCTATACCACCCGAGAATGTTGTGCTCGAGGCGTTGAATGTGAATTCGGTTGTGGTGGCATCTGCAAGAAGTGACTCTACTAACGTTGGTCCTGGGGCAGGCACTCCAACCGGATCATCAAACCAAAATCGGAAGAGAGATAGGTTGAGTCGTGGGTCAAAGTTTGCGGTACCACTGTTTGCGAAGTTAGATACAAGTACCATTGGAGCTATGTAGCTGGATGGAATATTTGTTGTGTGTTGCGCGACTACGTTTCCATTCACCAAGAACAATACTTCTGAATCATTCGCCTCAATTCTCATTTTTCTCCATGCGGTTGTTGATGTTGATATACCCGTATCAGTCATAGTTTCTACGCTATTTCTACGTGTAATTGCCTTCCACGTTGCGGTGCTTGAGGCGGCAAAATACATACCATTCGTTGGTAAGGTTGCTGTATCGGCTGCATAAGCAGAGTTACTCATACCTACGAGAAAAAGTGCTGTGGTGGTAGCACCTGCCGGAGTGGCTAAGTTGACCCACGCTTCCATAACAGGGCTTGTGGTTGCAGATGCGACGAGTGGTCCCATACGAATTACAGCACCGTCACCGGCAGTAGGGTTTGTGGTACCTGCTCGGAGCTGAACGTAAGGAGGATATGATGACGCAATAGCCGCTGATGAGTCGGAGTCGGAGTCGTACAAGAACTGTCCGCAGAAGTTTGGTGTGTCGGTAGTAGTAAGTGTTGCGGTGAGATTTCCTCCAACAACATCACAACTTGTATATCGCCATGTTGTATAAAATCGCCCATCGACAGTCAACTGATCTCGAATACCAGCACTACCCCATGGTGATGTGGTACCGATTGCTACACGGGCGTAGTCGAGTTTTCCGGTTGTTGTAGCAAAAGCATAGATAAGTGGTCGTTGGCCAGCTCCCCATGTTGATGTGGTACCCACAACAAATGAAGGTGAGTTCTCATTTGTACCTCCGATAACAGAGAGTTTTGCATAGGGTGATGTGGTACCGATACCTGTATTACCCTTCAAGTAAATTGTTCCATTTTCTGATGCTGCTGCGATCGTTGATGATGCACTATCGGTAATTTCAAAAATCCTATCCGCACCAGTACCATTTCCCCACAAAGATAATTTTGAATATGGTGTTGATGTACCAATACCCACAAAACCTGTTGAGGTGATACGCATTCGTTCGTTTGAAGCGAGGGTACCTCCAGTGTGGAACTTGATCATACCTGCAACACTCGTTGTAGCTGTACCAATTGCAAGCCCAGCTGATTGCGCATAGAGATAAGCCTCATTTGGACCAACAATGGTGTAGTTTGCATCATTATAACCCGAGCTATTGATACCGAGATCAACATAATAAGTTGTATCAGAACCAATATCATTGGTAGCAACAAGATCGCTCGATGCACTACCTCCATTCGATCTGTTCTGGATATTTGCTTGCAGATAAGTATTTGTTGAACCACCAATATGAAATGGTGATCCCGGAAGGAGATTTCCTGAACCAACGATTACATTACCAGCAAACGTTGATGTGGCGGTTGTTGAAGTTGCTGTGAATTTCTCAGCGACAGTTTCGCCTACAATTGAAAGTTTTGCATACGGTGATGTTGTGCCAATTCCGATATTACCATTAGTGTCTATGAATACCGACGAGGTTCCAGACACCGCCGTACCATTTCCAGCATAGTATGCAAATTGTCCTGTGGTACCTGAGTTGACGGTGCCAGAACCTGGTGCTCCACCGGTAATACAAGTATTATTCATCGCAAAACATCCACCGGTAATATTGATGCCATTCGCAAACGTAGATGAAGCGGTTGTTGATGATATCTGCAAGAGGTCAGCCTGAAGTCCGTAGGTAAATGTTGACGTTCCTGTGCCAGTGACGGTCAATGTACCGGTGGCAGTGAGATTTCCACCCAAGTATGAATTGCCCGCGACCGAGAATTTCTCGAATGGTGATGTTGTTCCGATTCCAAAGTTACCTACCGTTGATATAAACACTGATGACGTGCCTGATACTGCAGTGCCGTTGCCTGCATAGTATGCGAATTGTCCTGTGGTACCTGAGTTGACGGTGCCGGAGCCGCCTCCACCACCTGAAATACAGGTACCTGCTATCGCAAAACATCCTGCGCTCAAGCTAATACCATTCGCAAATGTAGATGAAGCGGTTGTTGAAGAAATCTGCAGAAGATCAGCCTGGAGTCCGTAGCTGAAAGTTGATGTACCGGTTCCAGTTACACTGATTGTCCCCGTAGCGGTGAGGTTTCCACCCAAGTATGAATTACCGGCGACTGAAAGTTTTGCAAACGGAGTTGATGTACCAATACCGAGATTGTTTGCGTTTACTGTAAGTGTTGGGTTTGAACTAAAGCCCACTTGGAATGTATCTCCAGTGGCGTTGGTGAATCCAGAACCAAATGATATCGCAAGCGCTGCAGTTGAGTTGACGTTATCTCCAAAAGCAAATGCACCGGCTTGAGTTGCCGTAACATTTCCCGACGATGTTTTACCACCAGCAAATGATCCGGCACCTGATGATGTGATACTGAAGTTGTTAAATGTGCTACCAAATGCAAGTGATCCGGCACCTGACGAGGTAATAGTGTTTGTTCCGCCAACGTAGTTCGCAGATCCAAACGCCAACGAACCTTCACCTGATGAAGTGATGGTGTGAGTACCGCCGTTATTGCTTACATATCCAAGTGCCACTGATCCATTTCCAGTAGATAGGATAGTGTTGAGCACTCCAGATCCAGGAGCATATCCCATTGCAATAGCGTTTGTAGAACCGTTTGCAAATGATCTTCGACCCTGGGCTATTGATCCACCAAAGGTACTTGTTGCTGATGTTGATGTGGCAACAAAGTATCCTCCATACGCAACGTTGCCGAGCGTTGAAGTACCCTCGACAGAGAGTTTTGCCCAAGGGGTCGTTGTTCCGATACCTACCAAACCAGCAAATGTTGAAGTACCAGTAGTTGATGTGGCAACAAAGAGTCCTCCGTATACTGAGTTTCCAAGTGTTGAAGTCCCTTCTACTGAAAGTGCAGCCCACGGAGTTGATGTACCAATACCAACATTCCATGTCGATGTTGTTGCTGACTGATACACGGTGAACGGTGATCCACGATCAATTGCAATGTATTCTGCATACATGTCCGCCTCACCATCCATAAACATATATCGGCCATCTGGTGTAAAGCCAATACCTTCCACCTGAGTAAATCCTACTGGGGCACTAATTTTGTCGACAATTGCTCCTGTTGCAAGATCGATTTCAAAGACTCCGTCGCAAGCAGTCGATGCTGCGCCGTTTGCTTCGTTATAACACTGATCGATTGCTGCAAAAAGGTGCTGGGTATTTCGATCAAAATAGAGATCGGAAACATCTCCGATGTTTGCTGATTGCCATGTTGATGTTGAAAATGTTGCTGAAATTGCTCCGGCGCGTGTAACTGTGTAAACACCAGCGCGTGTTCCAGCGCCTTCAATACCAATATAGAAGACATCACGATCAATGTCGTAAGTAACACCCTCGATTGTTTGGTTTCCTGCCCCAAAAGTACCCGATGTTGTGATGGTGGTTCCCACAGCTTTATTGATCGTTGTGGTGCTGTTTGGAATTTGGAGATACGTAATTCCTCCACCCTGTTCATCGCCAATGACAAACCAATCATCATACATCCAACCCAATGCCTCTGTATCAGTAAAGCCAGTAAGGGTAATAGTACGAAGTGGCTTTCCATCGAGGGTGTACTCGTAGATGATGTTGCTGTTATTGACGAAGAAGATTGAGTTGTTTACAGGGTTATAAGTAACACCTGAGTTGTTTACCGTAATTGATGGACTGAGGTTTGTTGTTGATGTTGCAAGGTAATAGTTTGTTGGTGGGTGCCATGATGTCGTTGCAAAACCAGAGATTGGATTTGAATTGTACTGTGTGAAGCGATTCCATGTACGAGTCGAGGCAAGCTCTGCTAAGGTGAGGAATCGGCTATTATTTGGATCAACAAAGCTGTTTGATTTCAAACGAGTGATGGTGGTAGTACCGGTAGCAGAAATATTTCCTGCAAATGTTGAAGTGCCGGTAGTTGATGTGGCATTGAAAATTCCTGCGTACGCAGTATTACCAAGTGTTGAAATTCCTTCTACGGAAAGTCGAGCCCAAGGTGTGGTTGTACCGAGTCCA
>CAZTPW010000025.1:3269-7089 GCA_964615725.1 uncultured Candidatus Saccharibacteria bacterium | reverse complement strand
GTAACTCCAAAGAGGATGAAAATGGTTGGATGCATAGGATAAGTATAGCGCAGAATAGAAAAGGCCTTATCGCACAGTAGCCGAAGGAATGCGATAAGGCTTTTGGGTTTTACCCCGAGGGGAGTGTGGATTTACAAGGAGAGCTGCATTAGGGGTGGCTAATCCCCTCGCCGCAATGAAAAAGTCGGCGCGACATGAGCAATGTCTATCATTATTATAAACCTCTTATTCTGATATTCAAATCAATTTCAGAAATCGGGATGGATTGGGATGTGGTAAAAAGTCTGAACGGTTTTTAATACCTGCAGTGTGATGCATGCAATTAAAAAGACCGGGGTCACGCTTGCGCGCTTCCCCGGTCACCAGTCGCGAAACAGAGTTCTTTGACTGGAGGAGCTTGAGACCTACGGCCTTAGCAAGTAGGTAAGGGTTCGCTCCCAGGCAACCCATTTTCGCGGCATCTCACCCAAGGGGCGGTGCCGGTTCACGCCGCACTTTTCTCCATTGCCTTTCGGCTTTGCGGCAGCCGGTCCCGTGCAGGTCCGGCGGGAATCAGCGCTGACTGCGCTGGATGTTGGGTCACCCGCTCTCGCAAGCAGGCGCCAACGGCAGTCCTCACGTCTCTCCACCGAAGCGGAAGACAAGTCAATCTGCTTGGGGTCAAACCACCACACGCCTTCAATGCTGTCGTAAGAAGTGTGATGATCATCGTCCTCGCAGGGACTCAAGGGTAGTCAGGGCCTGGCAAAACGCCGCAGGCCAACCCTAGTGAGGTTTCTCGCGGTACGTGAATCGCCTTGCGGCGAGTAGGTGCACCGACAGCTATGCACCCACCATCCTATGCTTCGCAAAGCACACGATGGTAGGCACATATGATTCCTCGTGAACGATTTCAGAGAGCTCCTATCTATCTTTGCTCATTATACACCCCATAATAACCTCTTGTCAAGAGGTGGCGATGTCCCAAAAATGGCCCACCCAAGCCTAATTCCATTCCTTAAAATACGCCTTTTGATATGAGGCGCGCATATCCGCAGTGGTGGTGTCCATAAAATTCGCAAGATCTTTGTAGGTAACACACTTTACTTCGGGCTTGCCGCACACCTCACGCGCAAATGCTTTCATAACCTCCCAATACAAGCCATCATTCCATTTTGAAAAATGATTTCCCATGTAAACCGGTGCGCGATTGCCATAATAATTATTTGAAAAATACTTTTCATATGCTTGCAAACTATCATTGAAAAGATGCTCGTAAAGTTCGGTGCCTTTTTGAGCTCGATCAATTGCTTGTGTTTGGAGTATATAAAAATTGTAGTCCATACTTATTGTCCACGAATCCCCCACCCTCATAGTAGAAAGAGGAAAATGCCACGTTCCGAGTTCGTCTTTCCATGGCCATGTGTTTTGTGGGACAACCTGACTCGCATCGTAACGAAAGCCAAGCCTCGACAATACGTCGTAGAGATTTTTGCTTAGCCCAAGCTCGGGCGCACGAAAGCCTACCAAATCTTTTTTCTTAACATCGATACTCAACTCAGGGTCAACTCCTGGGTTGTTCTCTGCAACATTGCCCAAAAGCTTCGGCAGCTGTTCAAGTTCCTCGACCCATTCATCACGAGTCCAGCTCTGCCCATTCCAATGACCATTCGCGTGTGAGCCAATTTCATGACCTTCGTGCTTTGCTCGATTTACATAAGCAACACGTTGCTCAATCGACGAATTGCTCTCAGAAAATCCGATCGCGGATGTACCTGACGCATGTCCAGGACCTTTGTACTTTCCCGCCGAGGCATCAGTCAAAAAATAAACACCGTTTACGAAATAGGTAAAATGCACTGGAGTATTTTTTTCCTCCATTTCCTTTGAAAAATCGAGTGTCTCCTTCCACATCGTCAGAGACTTTGACCCATCAAAAGCAAGGACCACAAATTGCGGCGGTTTCGGATAAGGGGTCATGTTCGCGGTCGATGTTGGCATTTCTGGTGGGTGTGCCGCGAGGTTGCCTGAGATTTTTCCTGAATTATCAATTCCGCCCACAACCGGCTCAGTATGACAGGTCTCACATGATTCGTCCGTCTGATGCGCAGAAACCGCAGCACCAGCATAAGGTCGGAATGTAGTTACATAAAGACCGGACACTACACCACACACCAAGATCACCTGGAGAAGTGGTCCGAGCACAGGCTTGTCATTGAGGCGAATCTTGGCATGAATCCAAATATGAAATTTCTGAAGTGACACGAGAGGCTCTTTTGGGAAAAGACGGTAAGCAAATTGCAGTGGATCAGGGAGCATTGCAAAAACAGCACCAATCAAAGCTTGATCGAGGAGGTCAAAGCGATATCGATAGAAAAAGAATATGACAATTGCAAGACCGATACACGCATCGAGTCCAATACGAGCGAGGTCTTTTACAAACGTGCTATTGAGAGAAAATTTTGAATTACCTAAAGGGTTCGCTGACTCAGACAAAATCGCATAATCCCAGTGCGGTATTGCATCAAGGATAAAATGACTTGCAAACGCCAAAACCGCCCCCAAAATTGGGTGCCCTGAAACTGCCACTACTACCGCCGCCCCCACTACTGCATGTGTTCCTAATGTCATGAATATATTCTATCAATCATTCTTCTCTCCAATGATGTGGAAATGAAGGTAGGTAATCTGCTGATAATCGACACCGTTACTGACAATCTTGTATCTCGTCAGTTTGTTCTCGCGAATTGCCTGGCCAATATATTCCATCACTTCCCAAACATATGCCTTGTCTTCAGTAGTAAGTTGTGAAATATCGCGAATGTCTTTTTTGGGAAATACTACTTCATGAAAACTGGTATTTGGAGTCGGATAATGTACGACTAAGATTTTGTCGGTCTCGAAAATTGGTCGGGATACCAAACCAGCAAACTTCTGAATCGCCACTGATCCGAGAAGGCCTGCAAGCTCCTTCTGCGATAAACATCCTGTCGTGCATTCTTTGAGCGAGACAAACTGTCGTGGTTGCGAATCAGAAAATAAATATGCACCAAACGCAAAACTCACCACCATCAGTGCAACGGGAATCCCAATCTTTTTTCCTCGTTCTTGAATAAGCTGTCGAATAGAATACATAGATATAGAGTACGCTACTTTGCCTGACTTGTGAAAGCGTGACCCCGGCGTGGCGCTGGCGTTCCGCGCGCGCAACTCTTACACTCTACCAGTCGATCATCAACACAACATGCCTCGCAGCAAATAAAGTGTCCGTGACAGAGAGCATTTTTGCAATTTACATAACGCTCAGATGGCTTCTCACACAACTGACAACGGCCAATCGTTATATGCTCCTCAGGCTTGTCGAATGACATTACCTTTCGTTTGTCAAAAACATAAAGCGACCCGAGGAAATTTTTTCCTGGATATTTTTCCATATATGATACGATGCCTCCGTCGAGTTGATAGACATCCTTGAAACCTTTTTTGACGAGATAGCCGGATGCCTTTTCACAGCGAACGCCACCCGTACAGACGGTAACAACTTTTTTGTTTTTGACTGATTCAAGCTGACGCGCAGTTTCAGGAAGATCACGAAAATTTTTCATACCAGAACGAATTGACCCCTTGAAGACACCGACGTCCTGCTCATAATCGTTGCGCATATCAACAATGACAAAATCTTCGTTTTTTTCAAAAAGTTCGTGGAGCTGGTCTGGCTTCAGGTATTTCCCGGTAATATCGCGAGGACTGAAATCATCTTCTCCAAGATGGGCACTCACAATTTCATCGCGTACCTTGATAGCGAGCTTTGGAAATGAATTTCCATCACCAACACTTCGCT
>CAZTPW010000025.1:0-3169 GCA_964615725.1 uncultured Candidatus Saccharibacteria bacterium | reverse complement strand
TCGCGTACCTTGATAGCGAGCTTTGGAAATGAATTTCCATCACCAACACTTCGCTTCCAGTGAATGTCGGCAAAGCGTGGATCTTTTTTCATTGCCTCAACATAGCTTTCGGTTGCTTCCACAGTACCTTCGCACGTGCCATTAATACCCTCTTTAGCAATGAGGATGCGGCCTTTCAACCCGAGCTTTTCGCAGAGGGCTCGCTGGGAATGCATGAGTTCGGTCGGGTTTTCAATCGGTATGTATTTATAATAAAGGAGAATTTGATGCATGGTGGTGCGTTGTGTATTGGGTGTACTGCGATTGTAAATAAAAAAAGGCCCGGGCGCAATGCCCGGGCCGGCGAAAACAAAAATGTCACTCCGGAACAATACTGAACGTCGTGCCTGGAGAGCGAAGACGAGGGTGGTTCGGTGGGAGTTTCCAACGCGGGGTTGGCAGCACACGCTGTTGCTGACGGTTGAAAAACGTGTGATGACCTGTAACAACATCGGCGGCAACCGCAGCGATCGTACGATCAGGACGACCGTCGTTGACGACACGAAAATCAAAGAGCGGGATGTGCCCCCGTTCAGATTCCGCTTCAGCGAGACGCTTCTTGATCATCTCCTCAGTGGATGTCCGAGTCGTAGAGTCAGCGAGCTCAGCAGCGTGCCGCTTCAGAAGCCGTGCCTCAAGAACATCCTGGGGGACGTCGAGATACACGGAAGTGATGCGATTTTTGACTTCTGGAGGAAGCTTACTGAAAGCCTCGCGGCCCTGAACATCAACAACGAGAACGGCAGGTTTTCCTTCACGGAGCGTCATGCCAATCGTGGCGTGAAGCGTGCCGTAAAAATTGCCGTACACATTAGCATGTTCGATGAATTCACCACGAGCGACCGCATGCTGGAATGCTTCCTTGTCCATGAAGAGGTAATGAACACCGTCAACTTCATGGGGACGAGGCGCTCGTGTCGTGACCGTGATGACTTTGTTGTATCCGTAATGCTTGCAGAGTTCATCTGCAGTAGCCGATTTTCCACCACCTGAAGCAGCGGAAATAAGAAGGATCCCGTTGGGACCTTGTTGCATTTGTGACATAAGTTTTGAGGAGCTCTTACGGGATGGTTCCCGTTTTTTTGTGAACTACTTTATATCATTTTTATCAACTTTAGGCAAGTTTATAGTGCGCCAATGAAGCGATGGATGCTCCAAAAAGCAAAAATGGCCATCACGGCCATTTTTGCTTTTTCTTTTAACTCGCCTATTTACATACCCATCATTCCCCCATGAGAATTCCATCCAAGAATTTCTGGATTCAACATACCGAATATCATGGCAATATGCGCCACGACGAGGAATATCGCAACAAAGATTGCATGCGTTCGAAGCTTCTCCTCCGCACTTGCTCCGCGCTTGATAATCCCAAGATCAAGAAGTGCAATGCCACCAAGCGGTATTACACCAAGAAGATACGAGAGCACGGCAATGATATCAGCAACGCCTCGCCATCCTCCAGTCATCGTAAGTGGCACTACAGCATTGGTGAACAGGTAGATAAAGATTCCGAGGAAATAAATACCTACGAGGATACCAGCATATTTGTTAATCATCTTTGCCCTACCCATAAGGTTGCGAGTAAAGAGAATATAGAGCTCTGAAACAGCGATTGTCTCAGCGAGAATCACAGGAATCGCCATAAAGAGAATAAGGTTCCATGGCTGATTGGTAGCCAAAAGTTCCATATAGTGTGTCATTTGCATAGTTTTTTTGATGAGACCGACGAAATAATTACTAACGCAATGCGAAGTGAGGTGGACTTGTTGTGAAATATCTAAGCCAACCAAGTGCGGTAGACCGGAATTTTTGTGGTCGTCGTCTAAGGGTGATTGTAAAAGTATTCGTCTTTCGGAGCGATACACCGAAGAAAAGAATGACCGCTGCGATTGCTACGAGCGTGACTGATTTTGATCCAACCCCATGGGTCATCTCATAAAAATGACTCAGTTGGTTGTGCTGACTGGTGTGGTGTGTATGAAAATCATGGGTTGCGGTACTGCTCAATACATGGAGCGGAAAGCACGCAATGAAGGATACGAGAATGACCATGAGTACTTTTCTCATATCCTTATACTACTAAATTTAATAAAGTTTGTCGCTTTAAAAGAAAAAGGCGGCCCGCAAAGCGGGCCGCCTGAGTACAACCGACACCAGAGACATTCAAGGCCAAGTCTTGGCGTCTTTGAAACGAGGGATGGACGTCAACAGGTCGTAGAGCGCACGGCAATACCCCATCACACTGTCATCAACCACGAATTCCGCAAGCGGATCAGGCTTGGGAATACTCTCCAAGCGCAATTCATGATCCCGAGCGATGAAATAGCGCAACGCCTGCAATTCGGGAGGCAACGGCACCTTGAGAAAGCCAATCGCCTCCAACGCAGGGTAAAAGACGGGATTGCGTTCCCGCCAAATCACTGACTGCGCACGTACTTCGGGTGGCAAAGTCCTGACCGCTTCGAGGTACCGTGTACCAGTAGTAATAAACTCGATGGGAACTTTTTCATTGAGCCCCACCTCAACCATTTGATGATGAAGAAAGTCGGTGTGATCACCAATGAAGCCGTTGTGGTCGCCAAAAGTAAGATTGGAAACACCCAACTTGCGATCGGCAACGTGTTTGAGAAGTGAACCATAGCCGTGCTTTTCGACAAAGCGCAGCGTCTCAGCGAGCTCGCTTTCCATGAAGAACACCAGGACGAACAATGCCTGAAGTTCTGCTTGTTCAAGCAGTGACCACGGAAGAGCACGAATACTCGCCGCAGCCCGTGAATTTTGGGTCATAGTCATAATTTAAATGAGTTTTTCAAAGAGTGCGGGTTATTCCGCCTGAGGATATTTAATGATAAAGGTAAGGATTTGTCAATGAGATTTCCCTCTCTAAAAAGCAGGGGATAAAACTTGACTTTCTCTTTTAAAAGAGTATAGTATTTGTATCAATACGAAAAGGGATCCGAAAGGTTTACGTGCCTTAGGATCCTTTTTCATTTCTTTTGGCTATATAAGACTTTATGTTTTCCAAAGAGTCAAAAATACCTGGCCCCATTCGAATATTTGTTTTTTTATTCATCGGATTTAATTTAGACCTTTAAAATTATTTATACCAAGTCCTTACCCCACCATGGTG
>CAZTPW010000024.1:1516-7314 GCA_964615725.1 uncultured Candidatus Saccharibacteria bacterium | reverse complement strand
GTATACAGCGAGCCATCTATTCACCACTCTCACTTGCGTTGCTCATTATCCTTTTTCTTATCCTTGTGCGCGCTACATGGGGTGTATACCAGAAGCAATCGGAAAGCGCGCAAAAACGAGATCAAACCCAACAAGAATACCTAGCACTTCTCGAGAAAAAGAAGAATCTTGAGGAGTCTGTTCAAAAACTTTCCACTACAGATGGGGTTGAGGAAGAGATCCGTGAAAAGTACCGTATGGCGAAAAAAGGGGAGCAGCTCCTTGTGCTTACCGATACTCAGGCCAGGGTTTCAGAAACCGTCGATGAAAGTTTTTGGCAGTCTTTTCTAAAAACCATAAAGGAAATGTTTTATTAGCCCACAGCTCGGGGTTTTTCGGCAATGACCATTGACTCACTTTCAAGACAGTAGTCTGGTCACAAAAAAATCATGAAAAGTCTTTCTGACTTTTTGCGAAACAGATATAATAGTGAGACCTACATTATTCAGATAATTCAAAAACATATGGCAACACAGAAAAAAGTTTCAATTTATTCAACTCCTACCTGTCATTATTGCAACGAAGCAAAAACATTCTTCAAGCAAAATGGCATCGAGTATACGGAGTTCAACGTTGCGACAGATATCGCAAAGCGTCGTGAAATGGTCGAGAAAAGTGGCCAGATGGGAGTTCCTGTGATCGATATAGCAGGGGAGATCACAGTTGGTTTCGATCGAGATTCTCTTGCTGCCTCACTCGGTGTTAAGTAAAGGCTACAAAAACGCATTAGCATTCGTCTTCGGAGCAGCTTTTGTTGTGATTGCTGCTACAGTCTTTTTGCGTGCCGGGGGTCGTGACCTCATAGCCCAGTCTCTTGTCGAAGGGGGTGATTCTCAGATACCCATGACCGCCTCTGTTGTAGATGGACTCGCAACATCCTCACAAAAATTCATCCCAGTACCGAGCATTACCGCACTTCAGGTTCAGAAGAAGTATCAGGATGCGCTCGCTACGGGACAAAAAGTTACAATTCTCATTGTGCCAGGACATGAACCAAAGTATGGCGGAGCAGAATATCGATCGATAAAAGAGCGAGATATAGTTTCCGACCTCGCACAAAATCTTGTAGCCTACCTATCAAAAGATGAGAGATTGTCTGTTGCGGTAACTCGCGACAAAAAAGCTTGGAGTCCTTTTCTTGCACAGTATTTTGAAAAGGAGTGGGAGGCTATTAAGACTTTTCGTAGCGAGAAAAATAAGCAAATGCGAGATCTTGTTAGTTCGGGCAAGGTTGTTGTCAAAAAAGATAATGTACCCCACGTTACCGTTTCTCCAGATGTTGGTGTGAGACTTTTTGGTATCAACAAATGGGCCAATGACAATCAAGCAGATATACTGATCCATATTCATTTCAATGACTATCCGCGTCGTAAGTGGCGGTCTGCTGGCGATTACACGGGACTGACGGTATATGTACCGGAGTCGCAATATCCAAACTCTGCCGCTTCTCTAGAGCTTGCAAAGCCGGTATATGCTGAGCTCACCAAATTCTTTCCTTCAAGCAATTACCCACCAGAAAAGGCTGGTATTGTGGAGGATCAGACACTTGTCGCGGTCGGTTCCCGAAACACTCTCAATGCCATGAGCCTTCTGATTGAGTATGGGTATATGTATGAGGGTGGTATTGTAAATCCTTCTGTCCGCCCAGCCCTCCTCAAGGAGTACGCCTCTCGTACCCACAAGGGCATTATGCATTTCCTCAAAGGTGAAGCATCATCTCCTGATGATTTCTCTTCGACACTTCTACCGTATCATTGGGATGATCCGATTGCTTATGGTAGTCGCGATTCTCGTGCACTCTTTTCCCTCCAGGCAGCCCTTATTCGTGAGGGGGTATATCCGCCACCTGGTATGACAAAAAATGATTGTGGTATTGATGGCAATTTTGGTCCATGTACCAAAGAGAGTCTTATAGCGTTTCAGCAAAAATACGCGCTATCGAGCGAAGCTGGCACTCTTGGCCCAAAGACCAGAGCAAAGCTCAACAATCTATATTCAAAGCACTAGGTGTGGTAGAGTGTCCTTACGCTGTCGTAGTTCAATGGATAGAACAGTCCCGTCCTAAGGGATAGATGTAGGTTCGATTCCTGCCGACAGCACATGAACGGAGTGAGCGGCGAAGCGCACATACCGTTAGGGCATATGCTTGCAGGAGCACATTCTGATATACTATTTCTATGAACCCAGACGAAAAAGCTCTCCTCCAGAAGACGTACGAACTCGCCCAAGAGAACAATAAAATCCTCCGAAAAATGCGGGCAATGTCTCGCTTCGATCGAATCGTAAAAATTGCTTATTGGGTTATCATTATAGGCCTTTCACTTGGAGCATACTACTTTATTCAGCCCTATGTTGAAGCTGTCGTTGGCGGGGTAGAATCGGTTCAAAGTGACGTCAAAACCCTCGATAAAGCCAAGGAAGTTTTGCAAAATTTTGGAATTTAGTTTATCCTGATACCACATGCCAAGGTCGCTGTTTTGGTGGGTAACGCCAGAAGCCCTAAAAACAGAAACTAAAGCACACAATACCACGCCAAGGTAGCTCAGTTGGTAGAGCGCTTCCCTGAAGAGGAATAGGTCCCCAGTTCGATTCTGGGCCTTGGCACACTGAAGCAAAAAAGACCCTTTAAAGGGTCTTTTTTGCTTCCAAGAAAGGCTTCTAGGGGCTTTTACGCTTGGGGTGGAACGACTGGCGTGCTGGTAGTTTCACGATGCAATCGAGTATAGACCGAACTATCAAAAGCGAGAATTGCCATGAAAACAATGTTGACGAAAACGAGTCCGACAGTGAAGCCAGCATCCTTGCCGAAAGACTTCGCTAGGTCATGATAGACAATCACAAGCATCACGATGTTTACGATAGGGATGAAGAAAAGGAATATCCACCACCATGGTCGATTCACAATCTGCAAGAATACCAAAACGTTATAGATTGGAATGAGACATGCCCAACCAGGTTTTCCCGCTTTTACAAAAATTTTCCAAATGACCACAATTCCAAAGACTACAATTGCAAGCCAGAGAATACCAAAAGACGCAAAGATACCTGTAAATGCCTCACTATTGAAAGGCTCTACTACCATGCGACCACCTCGATCGAGAGAATCATAATTATTCATATTTTTTAATGCAAAAACTACTATAGAGCTAGTATAGCAGACTAGTTTGAGCTGCGCACCTTGAGCTTTGTCTGACGACCCTTGTCAATTTTTGGAAGGCGAATCGTAAGGAGACCATGCTTCTCAAAAGCCTCAGCTTCCTCAACCTCAATCTCCTGGGGAAGCATAATAGAGCGAGAGAAAGAGCCCCAATAGAGCTCACGGAAATAGTAGTGCTCTTCTCCAACGTCGTTGGGAGCTTGTCGTTTTCCTTTAAGAGAAACCATGTCGCGAGTGATAGAAATATCGAGATCCTCTGGGTGAACGCCGGCAATCATCGCCTGAATGACGATATGACTTGGGGTTTGATACACATCGACAGAAAGCTGACCCTCTTCTGGAGTTTCTTCATGATTCCACTCCTCGTGGTGGCCAAGAGCATTGTGGATTTGATTGCGATGCGCGGTCGCAGCGGCCTGCGGGCTCTTGTGAATCTGGGGAGTTGTGATTTCTGCTTCGATAGCGCCTTCCTCGATGCGTACAACACCGGTAAGTCGTTCAAAGAGTGATCGTTTTTCTTTTGCCATGAAAATTAGGGTTTAGTATTTTTAAGTTTCTCAAAAAAGAGTGCCAAGATCATGATTGCGATCCACACCGAGAAGAAGGCACTAAGGGTTGTGTATGGATTATTCTCAATTATAAGTAAATTAAAGACCCCATGCAATAAGGTTGCAATCAGAAGACCGATAATCGCGTTCAAACTTTTCCTAAACCATGACTTATAGAACACAAGACCGATCAAAACACCAATCGTAACTGACGTGAGAAGGTGGAGGAGTGTGGCCCCGATAAATCGCACATTTCCTGTAAGAATGCTCAGGGTGATGTTGCCGTTGTGGATGGGATCGATGACGAAGAGCACATTTTCAAGTGACGCAAACCCGAGGGCGGTCGCGAGGAGGTAGATTCCTGGGTCGAGTGGTTCATCGTCTTCTTTTCGGAAGAGCGTGGTACAGAGTGCGGCAATCAGTTTGAGAATTTCCTCAATACCCGCAAATGCAAGCCAAAAAATAACGGTACCTTCTTGGAGGATATGATGGTCGCGCAAATACACCTGGAGAAAGCCGGCGATTGGCACCACCGCCATACCACCGAGAAAAGCATAGGCGATAAGCTTGTGAGGTTCAGGGTGCTCGTCTTCTTTGAGCCAAAACCAGAGCCAAAAAAGCGCAGGGAGAATGCCACCTGCCACCGCCCACATCAAAGTCGTGGCGTTGAATTCCATGCCGTTTATTTTACCATGAGTGGCTCGGAGGCTCTGTGAATAGGTTTAGACTTTTGGGGTAGTCTTTGGCCAAGGTGAGACCATCAAAAAGTCGTTGTGTCCCATGGTTTGCCATATCTCTTCGGTCACAAAAGGAATGAACGGGTGAAGTGCCTTCAAGGATTCAGTAAGGATGTGATGGAGTGTCCATTGTGCAGAAAGCTTCTTTGTAACATCATCGCCAGACGTAGCGGCTTTGCTTTCTTCAATAATCACATCAGCGAAGGTGTGCCAGAAATAGTGGTAGAGTTTTTCTGCTGCGAGGTAGAGCCGGTAGTGCTCAATATCAGCGGTAACTTCTGATAGGGTGGTGTGGAACGCTTCAATATGCGCTTTGTCGGTATCGGTGAGCGAAGGTTTTTTTGATAGATCAGCACCCTCAATGCTTGTAAGTACAAATCGAGTGGCATTCCAGATTTTGTTGGCAAAGTTTTTGTACGCGCGGATTTTGTCTTCGGAGAGTTTGGTATCATTTCCAGGACCGTTTCCCACGATAAGACTCAATCGAAGCGCATCAGTGCCGTATTTTGTAATCATCTCGAGTGGATCAATGATGTTGCCTTCTGACTTACTCATCTTTTTTCCTTTTGCATCGGTCACGAGGCCGTGGAGGTAAACGGTTTTGAATGGAATGTCGCCAAGGAAATAGGTTGTCATCAAAATCATTCGAGCAACCCAGAAAAAGATAATATCGCGACCTGTTTCGAGGACGCTGGTAGGGTGATAGGTTTTAAGGTCGGCAGCATTGAGGTCTGGCCAGCCGAGCGTTGAGAATGTCCAGAGGCCGGATGAGAACCATGTGTCGAGCGTATCAGGGTCTTGGGTCCAGTCGCCTTTGCCATCTGATTTTGGAGCGGTCACATCGCAGAAAATTTCTTTTTTGCCATTCTGCTCGCGATACCATACAGGTACCTGATGGCCATACCAGATCTGTCGACTAATACACCAATCCCGGAGATTTTCGATCCAGTGGAAGTATTCTTTTTCAAATCGTTCAGGAATTACACCAATCTGGCCATTTCGTACCGAAGTAATCATGAGCTCTTTGAGTGTTGTTTGTGAACCTGAAGCTATACTCTTGATCTGTGAGTGGGCGAGCGTAAAAGGTTTGTTGACTGCAATCCACCACTGGAGTTTGGGAAGAGGTTCGACAATACCACCTGTGCGCTCTGCGGTAGAGATGTTTTGATTGATGTCCTCTTCTTTTTCGAGAAGACCCCGCTCTTTGAGCCATGCTACAACTGCATCACGAGCCTCAGTTGTTTTCTTGCCTTTGATAGAGTCGGGGCCAACCATCATTTTTGCATATTCATTGATGACCTGCTTCACCTCGAGATT
>CAZTPW010000024.1:0-1416 GCA_964615725.1 uncultured Candidatus Saccharibacteria bacterium | reverse complement strand
GCTTCGCGAGACCAGTCTACTGATGAACCCATTTTTCGCACTTGATGAACAATGGTGTCGTGGCTATCAGCAGCAAATTTTCGCACCTTGTCGAGAAATTCTTCCCGTCCAAAGTCATGGCGACGCTTCTTTTCTTCTTTGTAAATAATATTTTCAACTTTTGACTGCGTAGCGATCGCCGCGTGGTCGGTGCCGGGAAGCCAGAGTGTCCGCTTACCGAGCATTCGGTGGTAGCGGATCAAAATATCTTCAATAACAAGCATTGAAGCGTGGCCTGCATGGAGGGTCCCGGTAACATTTGGAGGGGGGAGAACAATAGAAAAAGGCTCCGCATCGGCTTTTGTGTAGCCTTTTTTAATACATTCATCAGGATTGAAAAGCCCGCTCGATTCCCACGCTTTATAGATGCGATCTTCGGTCGATTGTGGATCGTAGGGCTTCAGAAACTTATCTGGAATCATTGCGGTATTCTAGCAAAAAAGAGAGAAAATTGGAATAAAAAAACCGGAGCTCATACGCAGCGGGTCATCAACCACGGCGCAGAACTCCGGTCGCTTGAAGAATTTTGGTGTCCAATCAAAGTCTTGAGGAACCGATCGGCACGTCAGCAGCATTGCAAGTCACCCCACCCTCGAAAGGTAACCAGCAACCGCGGCGCCACATTCTACGGTGATGTTACGTGATCCGCTCCAAGAATCACTTCTCACCATAACGGGCGCTAGTTTCTTCAAAATAAAAAGTATCTAGAAAGATCAAGAAAGAGCGGACTACACTATAACACCACAGAGTGTTTTTGTAAACCCCTTGGTGCATAAGCTAAAAAGAGGCCGAAATAGAGGCATTTCCTGAGGCTTTTAGAGTGGTGGGTGCTTTTATGCCTGACTGACTAAGGATGTAGCCTGTGAGGGCAATCATCAGGGCGTTATCAGTGGTGAGGTGAAGGTCTGGTAGTAAAAGAGTGATGCCTTGGGTGTCAGCAAAGGACTTGAATTGTGAACGAATATGGGAATTGGCGATGACACCACCCCCGATAATAAGGTGAGTTGCACCAGTTTCGGTGAGGGCTCGCGCCGTTTTGGCGATGAGCACTTCGGTTACGGCGTCCTCAAAGGCGCGCGCCACCTTTTTCTGAAGCGCTCCATCGATTTTTACCCTCGACGACTTTTGAGAAATTTCACCATCCTTTACTCCCAATTCTTTTTCAAGATAATAGCGTACAGAAGTCTTGAGTCCTGAAAAAGAAAAATCACAATCATGCGAATGAATCATCGGACGAGGAAATTCGATGAGGGCGACCGCATGTTCTTTTCGATCGAGTTCGGCGAGCTTTGAAATCTCTGGTCCACCCGGGTACGGCAAACCAAGGAGTCGAGCAACCTTATCAAATGCTTCACCCACAGCGTCGTCACGGGTTTT
>CAZTPW010000023.1:0-7688 GCA_964615725.1 uncultured Candidatus Saccharibacteria bacterium | reverse complement strand
CTTTATCCTTAGATCCATCCAATAACAAATATCATGAGTATTTCATTTATTAAAAAGAGCCTCGTTTCAGCTGGAGTTGCAACGCTCGGAATCGTTCTCTCGGTGGCACTCATCATGTCAATTGCTGAGCCCCTCTCAGTGGGTGCTGCAGCAGTTCAGGACCAGGTCACTGTTACCCTAAACGTCACCACTGGTATCTCTATCACGAGCCCAGCCGATGTCTCTATGAGCACCAACCTCGGTGTTTCCGCGAACACTGCTGTAGGTACCACCACATGGAACGTAAAGACCAACAACTCCCTAGGCTATACTCTTGCTGTTCATGCAAGCACGACACCTGCAATGCAATCAGGTGGTGATTCTATCCTCGACTATCAGACTGGAGCACCAAATACATGGAGCGCAACTACGAGCAATGCGTACTTCGGATATTCAGGTTTTGGTACCGATGTACCAACAGGTACATGGGGTTCAGGATCATTCTGTAACGGAGCTTCAACTTCTACTATTTCAACAACACTCAAGTATAAGGGATTCACAACATCTGATGTAACGGTCGCTACTCGATCATCAACCACCACAACATCAGGAGTTGACACAACGATCTGTTTTGCGGTAGAACAGAATAACTTCTATGTTCCATCTGGAACATACACAGCAGTAATCACTGCTACAGCTACTACGCTGTAATTTAAGCATTCCATGCAATCAAAACAACATCGCGCAAACATAAGTGTGCCCTTGGCTATCTTTACATTTGCCGGTGTTGTTTTGTCTTTAGTGTTCTTCGCTCAGCCTGCCCGAGCCGCTATCTCTTCATCGGGTCAAAGTTTGCCACCGTATCAGATTTCAAATATCACTGTTGAAAATAAGAATGACTTCGTTTTGGAGCCAGGAAAAATGGAAGTATTTCTTAATCCTGGTGAATCAGTTGTAAAATACATCTCCATAACAAGTCGCATTAAAGACAAGACAAAGTTTAAAGTAGCCACCGAAGACTTCGTTGGTTCTCGCGAGGAAAAAAGCACCGTTATTCTCCTCGGTAATGAAAAAAGCCCTTACTCATTTAGAGATAATTTGATCCCGTCAGCAACAAATTTTACTCTTGGCTTCGGTGATCATATTGTACTTCCCGTTACTATCTCAGTGCCGTACAACGCAGCACCTGGTGGATACTATGCCTCTGTGATTGTTTCTAACGAGCCACAGGTGAGGGAAGATGCAGCTCAGGCTCCAGGAGCGCGCCTTATATCACGAGTAGGTGTCCTCTTCTTTATTCGAGTAAATGGTCAGGCACACGAGGAGGGATATGTTGAAGATTTTCGGGTGAAAGAGCCTCACATTATTTATCCTTCAGCACCAGACAATTTTGAAATTTTGTTCAACAATGTCGGTAGTGTACACCTTGCGCCATTTGGTATTATTCACATCACCAATACACTTGGGAATGCAGTCGCTGAACTTCCTGTTGATGCATATTTTGCAATGCCAGACTCTTTGCGCTACCGAACTGTTGAATGGCGCGATCAAGGGTTCCGTTTTGGACGCTACAAAGCAACCCTCGAGCTTCATAAAGGCTATGGAGATCAGATTGAAACAAAAACTGTTGCATTCTGGGTAATTCCATGGATGATTGTCGTCCCTGTTGTTGTGGGCCTCTTTATCATCGTATTCATCATCTTCTTCTTCCTCTCGATGTTTGAATTGCGACGTAAAAAGTAAATGATGAATGTTCGAAATAGACTTCTCATATCTCTCATAGTCGCATGTATTATCGGAATCCCTTGCACTTTTGTTCTTGGGGGGATGCAAAGTAGTACTTACAAAATTAATTTTGACGCTGTCGACACTGCGGGAGTGCGTTCTTCAAGTGGAAGCTATAATGCTGAAGATACACTCGGCGAAACAGCAACGGGAAATTCAAGTAGTGCCAATTACACGATGAAGGCTGGCTATCAGCAAATGTATACATCATCGATCGCAATCAGCTCACCAAGCGATGTGTCGCTTCCTGCAATATCGGGTTTGACGGGGGGAATCAGCACAAGCTCACTTGTGTGGACAGTCACAACTGACAACTCGGCAGGGTATGCCCTCTATGTTCAAGCGTCGACCGCACCAGCACTTAAAGCACTTACCGGGGGTGGTTTCTTCACCGATTACACACCCGCTGGGTCAGATCCAGATTTTACTTTTTCAATTTCGCCCACAGTATCAGCCTTCGGTTTCAGTCCTGAGGGAACTGATATTGTTAGCCGTTTTAAAGACAATGGCAGCACATGTAACACAGGCTCATCGGATACAGCAAATGCGTGTTGGGATAAATTCGCAACAAGTGACACTACAATTTCTCAGTCGACAGGCTCAAATCACCCAATCGGTACTGCTACGACTCTAAAAATTCGCGCAGAAATTGGTTCATCAAAAATTCAAGACAACGGCACCTATTCAGCAACGATTACCGCTACGGCAATCGCGCTCTAGCGTGGTATACTTGTATGATGAAGCATGTGAGAAAAAGTCTCAACATAGCCTTTTCTTGTGGAATTTTTATCGGGGCGGTCGCTCTTAGTTTTTTTGTTTCATCGGACAATAACAGGGCATTTGCTTACGTCGATACCAAGGATATCAATGTCCACCTGTACGTGATGGGGTGTAACGATAACTCTATTTGCGAACCTATTACTGGAGAAACAACAGAAAGCTGTCCTCTGGACTGCCCTTATGTGCCAGTGCCAACAACCACAGTTTCAAATATTCCTTACTTAGGCGGTGGAGGAAGTGGATCGGTCGAGCAAATCATTTTTAGTAATGTTGTATATCATGTGGGAACGTCGAGTGCTACCGTGAATTGGTACACTGAAATCCCGACGGTTTCTGTGGTTTCGTGGGGAAAGGGGAGCGAATACGAGGCGGGATCAATTTCAGAAAATAATCTCAGAAAAGATCACACTATTCGCTTCGACAACCTCGAACCAGGAACTCGATATTCAATTTCTATTTCAGCACTCGCATTCTCAGGTCTCCGTGGCTCTTATACGTATTTTTTTATTACACAACCAAATCGTGACGTATCGGCACCAGCAAATCCTAGAAATTTTCAAGCAAAACCATCATTTGGTGGCAATATTTTACTTACATGGACAAATCCTGAAGATCCAGATTTTGCTGAGGTTGTTATCACACGCGGCACACGGTATTTCCCCCCATCACCAGATGTTGGCTTCAAGGTGTATACGGGAAATGATAGCCGCACCGTCGATGTAAACGTAAACCCAAATGGTCACTATTTTTACACGGCATTTAGTAAAGATACTCAAGGAAATTATTCTGCCGGCGCCCTCGCAGAGTATGAATTCTCGCAATCAACCTCAACTTCACTCTATGGAGGCAAAACTGTTATCGGTACCACAACACTCGCTCACGTACTCTTTTTCCAGGATACCGAGCAAAAATATCCCATCAACAATCAGATTACGGTAGACCAAGGGAAAAAAGTTGTTATTAGGATTCCAGCCGAGTCAGTGCCAAAAAACGCAGATCAGTCTCTTGTTCGTGTTTTTGATAAGGATAGGGGAGAAAGTACCTTTTTACTCAGCAAGAAGCCTGATGGGTCATTGGAGGCCATAATCCCAGGCTTTTTGACAGGAGGAAAGAACAATTTCCAGGTTTCATTCATGGGGAGGGGGGTTGAGACGCATGTGACGAGTGCTTTTACCGTCAATGAGAAGCCAAAATCAACCTCAGTTGGGGAGAAACCCCTCACTCAGACAGACATCCCATGGATTCTTGTGGGAATAGTCATATTCCTCGTTCTTCTCCGAATTAAGATGCTTTTTGGGGTATAAAATACCCCTTTTTGAAGGTCTCTCCTAACCCCCTGGTCTGTAACCTATTTCGAACCTCAAAAAAACCAAAAAGTTATACACAGAAAACCCTATTTTCGGGGTCTTTTTTTGTTCAAACTGCGATATAATATTTTCTGTAAGGTTTTTGGTACCAAAATCGGAATATCGGATCATCCGAGATTTTCAAAAAAACTATATTTATGGCCATTTTTAATGACCTGATCACAACGGCCGAAGCAAGGCAAATTACCGGCTATCATCCCGACTATGTTGGGGCTTTAATTCGTTCCGGGAAGATATACGGAGTCAAAAAAAATCGACAGTGGTTGGTAAGTCGAAAAGACCTCAACCGACACCTCATGTCAAAGCACTATGTTTCAGCTGAAACGGTTGTTAAACCATTCAAGAAAACTCTCTATGCTTTTTTGGTGCTTTTGATCGCTGGCGTTGCCACACTTTTGATTCTGGAATTCATTTCCTTCTCAAAGCAGTCTGATGACGCTTCTGTCATCAAGGAAAAGCCTGTCGACACCAATTCTGTCCATACCTTTTTCGACCTATAAAATCCCATGAAGAACATTATCCGAACAATCTTCAAGACAGTTGCAATCCTCGGTGTGATTGTTGTTGTTGGGTTTGTTGCGAATACTGTTCATGCTGCATTCAACAAGCAGATCAACTATCAGGGCCGACTCACCACAACTTCAAACGTTGCAGTATCAAATGGTTCTTACGGAATGCGATTCAAGCTTTACACAACCGCAACTGGCGGTTCACCAATCTGGACTGAAGCATGGTGTTATTCTCCAGACAACGGTACTACGTGCGACGGTACTGGTAGCGACAACCGAGTTGCGATCACCGATGGACTTTTCAGTGTGTTGCTTGGAAGCACAACTGCTTTTACTGGAGTTGATTTCAACCAGACTTTGTATCTTGGAATTGAAATTGGCGGTTCAACAGCTTCATCGACATGGGACGGTGAAATGACACCTCGAAAGAAAATTGGCGCTGTGCCTGCAGCTATGTATGCTGAGACAGCAAGTACGTTGAGTGGTCTTACTTCAGGATCATTTGTGCGTTCAGATGCAGTAAACAGTACCTCAACCGCTTCAACATTTTTAAGTGTTGCTCAAAACGGTGCTGGAAAGATTGCGGAATTCTTTGGTCCATCATCAGCCTCAGTACTTTCAGTTCTTTCAGGTGGAAGTGTTGGACTCGGTACAACCACACCTTGGGCTCGACTTTCCGTAGAAGGAATTTCAACGCTTGGTAACACTGCGTACGCAGGAATTTTCAATGCAACAAACACTTCCGCAACATCAACCTTCTCAGGTGGAATCTTGGGACCTGGAGGATTTGCAATTCAGCGATCAAATGGTGCTGCTATTGCACCCGATGGTTCTGCATCCGCGCCTAGTTTTGCTTTTGCTGGTAATGCCGGCACAGGTATTTACAACATGACCGGCTCATCTGGTATTGGCTTTTCATTCAACGGCACTCAGATTGGTATGTTTGGTGGGTCTGGTAATACAGGTATCACCACCAATTCAGGTCGTAATATTCAATCTGGTGGCACAATCGCTGCTTCTGGAACTTCTGGAACATCAACTATTGCAACCGGACAAGGATTTACAGTCGGTACTGATCAGTTTGTTGTTCAGCAGGGTAGTGGCAATATTGGCCTCGGCACCACATCACCTTTTGCAAAACTCTCAGTAGCAGGAAACGCATACATTGGGGGCAACCTCACCGCCACAGGAAGTGCTGCAATTACCGGAACAATTAATGTGAGTGGCGCAGCAACATTTGCTTCACTTACCGCATCATCACTTGCTATCTCATCTCTCATCAACGGTCCTGCACAATTCAACGGTGGTGTACTTTCTGCCACCACCTCAATCGGAGTCCTCTACGGTGGTACTGGCCTCACCTCAGCTCCATCATACGGACAGGTATTGGTAGGAAACTCTTCAGGTGGATATACCCTCACTGCTACATCGTCACTTGGTATTTCAAGCGGCTCCGGCACCGTCAACTCAGGTACCACAGGACAATTTGCATACTATGCAGGAAACGGCACTGCAGTATCAGGCACATCATCAATCTTCCTTGCAACCAACCAAAACGTAGGTATTGGTACCACATCACCGTATGCACGACTCTCAGTTGAAGGTTCATCAGTCCTCGGCAACTCTGCACTTGCTGGATATTTCACTGCGACGTCGACGACGGCTACGAGTACGTTTGCGGGAGCATTTACAGCTGGCGGACTCTTCAATGTCTACTCTACTGGTCGAACATTCATAGGTACTAGCACACCTGACGACACATCTGCGCGATTTGCTGTTCGTGGTGTTCTTGCAAACACTGACCAAAGACTTGGTTTCTTCGACAACACATCAAACACAAGTCGCAGTGAATTCACTCTCTCAAACTCAGGGGCGGGTTCATGGACCAACAACTTCCTCTCATTCATGGTCCACGGAGGTAGCTATGCGTCAAACAACTATCTTGGAGGGGGAAATGATAATGGTCTTGCAATGATTCTTGCTCAAGGAAGCACTGTTTCAAAACTTGCAATTGGTACTTACAATGCAAACCCTGTCTCACTCTTTACCAACAACACTGAACGACTGTACATCAGCGGTTCAGGAAATGTGGGTATCGGCACCAACTCACCAAGCCAAGTTCTTGACGTTGCAGGAAGTGCTGTTATCACAAGTGGTGGTAATGCGGGCTTTGGTACCACTTCACCGATTGCGCGCGTGGATGCCGAGCGAGATATCGCACCAGCAGCGCCATCAAGCGTTAGTGTAGGAACTGCTGCAGGTTCAAGTAGCTACAACAACGGTGATAACCTTAGCTATCAAATTTATTCATATAAAACTATAAACGGTACCCAAGTTTTCTCACCTAGTTACTACAGTGCTAGTCAGGGTATTTCATTTACTACAGACGAAGTGACATTTTCTATCAGTGCAGTTTCTGGTGTTGATGGTTACAGGATTTTGAGAGATGTTAATGGATCAGGATTTAATGATTATTACGACACAACCAGTCTTACTTTTAATGATAATGGTAGTATTTGGGCAGGGTCACCTTCTGTAACACCGAACTCATATATTGAGACAACCTATATTGGATATACGAATCCCTCTACCTCAGAGAATTATTCAATTTACGCGAGTGGAAAAGCGTATTTCAATGACATCGCAACGTTGAATGATGATACAAACGCAAGAACGACTGGAATGTTGAAGCTTTTTGCTGGAAATGCGACTCAGGGAATCAGTGTTGGTTTCAATACCATCGAGACTATTGGTTCAAACGGATCAGTACCACTTACTCTTAATACAAAAGGGAGTGGAGCACTTCAACTTGTTCAAACTGGCGGTAGTGTAATCATTGGCGCAACGTCATCTCCTTCAAAACTCACTGTCGACGGTACAATTGCAGCAGAATATTTCATAGCTGCATCAACGACCGCAACATCAACCTTCGGAAACGGTATCAACTTAAGTGGTGGATGTTTCGCAATCAATGGCTCATGTATTTCAGGTGGTGGAGGCGGCTCCGGCACCGTCAACTCAGGTACCACAGGACAATTTGCATACTATGCAGGAAACGGCACTGCAGTATCAGGCACATCATCAATCTTCCTTGCAACCAACCAAAACGTAGGTATTGGTACCACATCACCGTATGCACGACTCTCAGTTGAAGGTTCATCAGTCCTCGGCAACTCTGCACTTGCTGGATATTTCACTGCGACGTCGACGACGGCCTCAACATTCCCATACGCATCAACAACTGCACTCACTGTTTCAGGTACAAACG
>CAZTPW010000022.1:0-7745 GCA_964615725.1 uncultured Candidatus Saccharibacteria bacterium | reverse complement strand
ACTCCAGCCGACCTGTGGCCTGCTGGAGTATCGACAATGTCTGGTATGGACCGACCGGAGTGATGCGCTGGTCATCAGGCACATTGTCAGACTCACTTTTAGGAAACTGGCATGAGGGGGAGCAACTATTTTTCGTACGAAGGCTTTAGGCCGTTGTCCGATGAAGGTCGCTATCCTGCCGACTTTTACACCCAGTAATGCAGTATTCTGTGGCAGGGCCAGACTTTCCAAGCCACTGTGTCTCGTTGTTTCCTTAGGCGATGAACTGCCTTGTAACGTCGTGTGCGTTTCATAAAAACTCTAGCACAACCACTTTTCTATTACCACCGGCTTTCTATTGGCTCAATTGCATCCTTTAGGATAGAATGCCGATATGCGATACATGGGAATCGATTTTGGGAAAAAGCGTGTTGGCATTGCAATCTCTGATGAGGGAGGGCAGTTTGCTTTTGCTAATACTGTTTTGCCCAATAATCCTGGCCTTGTCGACGAAGTGGCAAAACTTTGCACAGAACACCAGATAGGAAAAATCGTGATGGGCGACTCACGTGATTACCAGGGAAAAGAAAATACCATCATGGCCCTTGCACACCCTTTCAAGGAGGCTCTTTCCCAGAAGACCGGGCTCGAAGTCGTTCTCGAACCAGAATTCCTCACATCTCGTGAAGCTGAGCATATTCAGGGTAAAAACAGTATGCACGATGCTTCTGCCGCAGCGATTATTCTCCGAAGTTACTTGGATAAAATACAGAATAATGCATAATACTCGCATGTCACCTGATCAAGATGCACACAACACAAAGCCAACACACATCACCTACGACGACTTTAGTAAGGTGCAGATCCGTACAGGAAAGATTCTTTCGGCGGTGAATGTTGAAAAATCTGAGAAACTTTTAAAACTTTCAGTAGATTTCGCTGAAGGAGCACCGCGCCAGATCGTTTCAGGAATCGCTAAATATTTTCCTGACGCACAGGTGCTCGTCGGACGCACTTGTATGTTTGTGACAAATCTTGAACCACGAAAACTCATGGGTCTCGAGAGCAACGGTATGCTTTTTGCGGTCTCTACGGAAGATGGAAAGTTCTCGCTTCTTGAACCAGCAGGTGATTTTCCTCCTGGAATTCTCGCAAAGTAGGGTAGTGACGTATAATACGTAGCATGGAATTGATCAAAAATCTCATTGACCCCGTCACAATCATTACAACCGTGGGGCTTTTTGGTATCATCACGATCATTTTCGCTGAGTCAGGGGTGTTTTTCGGTTTTTTCTTTCCCGGGGATTCGTTGCTCTTTACCGCGGGAATTTTCGCAGCTCGCGGAGATCTCCCACTCACAGGACTTCTCGTGGGTTGTGCAGTTGCAGCTATTCTTGGTGACAGCTTTGGATATTTTTTCGGCAAAAAAGCGGGGATCGCACTTTTTGCGCGCGAGGACTCGAAATTTTTCAAAAAAAAGCATGTGCACCGAGCGCAACATTTCTACGAAAAGCACGGCACAAAGACGATCGTCCTCGCGCGCTTTATCCCTATCGTGAGAACGTTTGCGCCAATCGTCGCTGGAATAGGGAATATGAAATACAGCACTTTTGTTGCCTACAACATTGCTGGTGGTATTTTGTGGACTGTCGCAATAACCCTTCTTGGTTATTTTCTTGGTAATTCAATACCAAACATTGATCACTACCTCCTCCCAATCATTATCGGCATTATTCTTGTATCAATGATTCCAATCGCTGTGGAATATCGCCGCGCACAGAGGGGATAGAGGTGGTATACTGGATCCATGAAGAAAGTCCGATCATCACATTTCTTTGAACGATACTTTCCAACCCCAAAGTTTCTCCGAATGCCAGCATATGGTATTGATTTTTCCAACCACTCACTTCGCCTCATCGAGCTCAAACCAACATCACAAGGCATCAAGCTTTCTCGATTTACAGAAAAGAAAATTCCAGAGGGCGTCGCTTACACAGAAGACTTTGGCACGAATGAAGCGGTAAAAAAAGCTCTTGTGGAGCTCAAGAAGGAATACCACCTTCACTTTGTGAGCGTTTCGATCCCAGAAGAGAAGGGTTATCTTTTTACCATTACAATTCCTCGTGTGCCACACGACCAAATTCGATCGAGTGTCGAACTTCAACTCGAGGAAAATGTGCCAATTCCACCCACCGAAGTCGTCTTTGATTTTCAGGTGCTCAATCCAGACAGTCATGGCGACGATCTCTTGGTTTCTGTTGCGGCGTTTCCTTCCCATATTCTCGAGCGAACGCTCGACCTTTTCCGAAGTGTTGGACTCATTGTGAAAGGATTTTATTTCAGTGCCGACGGCACAGCCATGTCTGTTGTTGACAAGCATGACCCAAAAAATTACATCATTGTAAATCTTGGTGAGAAAAACACTGGTATTTCTATTGTTGGTGGGGGAGTACTCCAGTTTACTTCAAATGTAAACTTTGGAACGGAGCTTTTTACCCAAGCAATAGCACGCCAACTCTCAGTCACAAAAGAAGAGGCTGCTGCGATGAAAAAATCAAAAGAAAAAATTGCAAACCGCGACGCAATGAAGAAAATTTTCGATGGGCCGAATCCCGGTACCACACTTCGTGATGAGATCAATAAAGTCATTGGCTATTGGCATAGTCACAGTGCGCAGAAGGGGCTCAAAACAATCGATGCTGTTTTACTCTGTGGTGCTGATGCTGAAATCCCAGGGCTCGCCGACTACCTTTCAATTGGTCTCAAATTACCAGTAGAGATTGCTGATGTTTGGAAGAATACGTTTTCTTACAGTGAATATGTGCCACCAATCCCAAGGCATGAAGCACTCAACTATACCGCAGCTATCGGCTTAGCACGCGAATCACTTGGCGAATAAAACTATGTACAACCTTTTACCATACCAACAGAAAAAGAGTCTCAAGCGCGAATACTATATTCGTCTCGCTACAGTTTCCGTCAGCATTATTACGATTCTCGGTATTTTCCTTTTTCTCACGCTTCTGCCGTCGTATTTTCTCTCACTTTCTAAAAAAGAATCGAGCGCAAAACAACTTGCCCTTGCTCGTGCAAAAGTTGCAGATCAGAAAATCGAGAACCATATTTCATTCACAGAACTTCGTAGTCTCAGTGATGCTGTTCTCAAAAAAATTCAGAGCCGCAGCCTCAACTCAATCATCGAGCAGATTCTTCGTGACAAAACTTCAGGTATTAAAATCACTGGTTTTGATATTACGGCACCCAATGACGCAGGGTTGAGAACGGTGGGGGTGGTAGGTGTTGCTGACAATCGTTCAAGTATCTTGGAGTTCGCGAAAAAACTTCAAGCGGACCAACTTTTCAAAAAGGTGGATGTACCTGACTCAAATTTCCAAAAGAGCAAGAATATTCTGTTCACCATTACTCTAACTGTCACACCGTAATACCATGAAAAAAATTTCTTACACAACAATCGTACTTGGTTTCTGGGTGGTGATTTGCCTTATTGTCTTTGCTGCGTCATTTATACTTTATAACCAAATTAGAGATGCTAATGAGGAATCGGCTCAAGCACTCAATCAGATCGAGTCAATCAATGATCAGGCAACTCATCGTGCTCAGGAAATCCAGCTCGCAAAAACAATCGAGCCATATGAAAACCAATTGAGTAAAATGATTGTTACCCAAGATGGAATCGACTCATTTGCATCGATTCTCGATAGTATCGATGTGTATACTAAGGCAACTTCATCAATCGTAAATCTAACCCGCACCCCAGAGGGAGAATCATCGACCCTAGAAAATCTCGGCGTATCAATCCAAACAAAAGGTTCGTGGAGAGAAATTTTTCACGCCCTTTCACTTCTTGAGTCGGTGCCATATGCCGGTCGCGTAGAGACATTTACTGTATCTCGAAGTGAGAATCAGGTCTTGGTTGGTAAGGTTTCGAAGACTGTCGTGCAGTGGGAGGGGTCAATACTCTATAAAGCATTACGTTTTAAACAATAGAACTCTATGGATATTCACGGATCAAAAAAAATAGCATTTTCAAAAGATTCATTTGTGCAGATGATGCACGGAATGACACGTTTCAATCCTCATCGAGATTGGGCGGTCCTCATTGTGGCAACACTTCTTCTTGCGGTGAGTGTTATTGCATGGCAATATCATCTCTTCCAGCAAATTGAAAAGGGAGAGGCCTTTGTTGTTGAGAGAACAATTCCAAAGAACTCATCTCTTTTTAATAAGGCTGAAATCGAGGCGGTTGGTGAGCAGGTTAAGGCGAGAGATACTCGTTTTGCGAATCTCAAAAAAACTGCTCCAGCCATAATTGACCCTGCTCAATAATCTGATAGGGTGGTGTGGTCAGGCCGATTTTGCTTTCGTAGTTCAATGGATAGAACAGGGCTCTTCTAAGGCCTTAATGGGGGTTCGATTCCCTCCGAAAGCGCACTATAAAAAAGCACCCAAACGGGTGCTTTTTTATAGTGCGCTTTCGAGCAAAAGCCCGACGGCTTTTGCGTGAGGGAATCGAAAGGCTTTCTATGTTTCTGAGCAATCGGCGAAGAAACCTGAAAGCCACGCGGCGTAGCCGAGATTCCCGACCCCGTAAGGACCGATCCCTTTACATCCCACTAAAAAAGCGTAATCTCTTCTTCAGTCGCATCTCATCAATGCACCGCGCCGACGGCCTTCGGCACCGCAGTTTGAAAACCTTTATGTCCACAAAAACTAAAGTTAGTGTCGCAATTATCCTTCTTTTGCACGCTGTTTGCTTCGTGGGTTTCCTGCTCCTTCAAGAAAAACAAAAGACGGTCGTTACTATTGAACTACCACCGGCCGAAGATTTTCCGCTTGAAATTAGTTTCGATTACGATTATGTAACGAACAGCTACTTGGTTTCATCAACCTCAACAGGAGCTCTCCTCACTGCATTTTCCGGTGAGTACCTCCAGCACCTGATCGTAACAAACATGCTTCAAGCATCGAACCTTCTCGAACTCTATCCACCACTATCTGTTGTGGAATTCGCTTTTCCTATCAATGTGACTATTGTGAAGGATAAACAAAAGGGTACGACAACTCGTAGCCCCATTCTTATGCCGGACGTTCTCACTCCGGTCGAAATCAAACTCGCAGAAAGGAAGTTATGAAATCCATCTGGTTCGTTATGTCCATTATTGTGGTCTACGTCATCGGTGTTGCCTACTACCGTGCAAAGCATCTGCCGGGCGAATACGAACGCATAGAGACCAGTTATACCACCAATGCAGTCGTGGTGATCCAATCTACGTTCGTTCCCGCAACAACCGCAAAAGGGGAGAGTGAGGGTGTCCTCTTTAAGAGCGACATCAAATTCAACATCCCTGCGCGCTACTCGGTTACGCTCGTGGACTCAAACCAACACACTTGGGTCATCACCCAACCGTACTGGGCCCAGAAACTCCAGGCTCGGTACAAAGTTGGCGACAAGTTTGAAGTTCTGCTCCAAGATTTTTCTGTCGTGCGTCGTGAACGTAAAACAGACAAGGTCACCTGGGTCGAACCATTACGTGATCGCCAGCACATCTGGTTCATCAACATGAACTAACTTTTTTCAAACATCGCGGAGGCCACCAGGCCTCCGTTTTTTTTCTTCTCGATTTTATTGCCTCAACCTTTTCTGTGCGCGATGAGAGACTTGAACTCCCGACCCTCCCAGTGTAAATGGGGCGCTCTACCAACTGAGCTAATCGCGCGTATCACGATACTAGCGTATTTTTCATTTTTTATCAAATCTAGTGTAGTATGGGGTTCATCATGAAAATTCCGATTTTATATGAAGATGAAAATATTCTTGTCGTCAATAAGCCTGCTGACCTTATGGTTCACAGCGATGGTCGTTCTTCAGATGCTACGCTCGTTGACTGGATTGTAAAAAAATACCCCAAAACCAAGGGGGTAGGAGAGCCATACCACCTCGAGGATGGCACTGTAATGGATCGGCCTGGCATTGTGCACCGCCTCGATCGAGATACTACTGGTGCGCTTGTTATTGCAAAGAATCAGGCGGCATTTCAACACCTCAAACAACAATTTCAAAACCATACGATCAAGAAAGCTTATCGAGCTTTTACCTACGGTGATCTCAAAGAACCTCGTGGTGTGATCGATCTCCCAATTGGTCGCAACAAAAATGATTTCCGCAAATGGACTGCCCAGCGTGGCAAGCGGGGAGAAGAGCGTGATGCAATAACAAGCTTCACCACAATCAAAGCAAGTCCTGAAGTCTCTTTTGTCGAAGCTCGTCCTCAGACTGGCCGTACCCATCAGATTCGTGTGCATTTCAAAGCAATTCATCATCCTGTCGTTGGTGACCAGCTTTACGCAGAAGGAAAGCCGTTTCTCCTTGGATTCAAGCGCCACGCACTCCATGCTTACCGTCTCGAATTCAAAAATCTCGAAGGTGAGACCATTTCTATCGAAGCTCCATATCCAGAAGACTTTGTGAAAGCGATGAAGAAGTTCAAGGTTTCTTAATAAAAAAGAGCGACCCCTTCGGGTCGTCTCGCGGAGAATTTTACACTGATTTATTCGAGTATTTTTCGAACCAACGAAGGTGGAACACGGACATCGGTGTAAAGGTTTTTCCCATGAAGTGTGTTTCTGCGCACCCAAACCGAATCGCCGATGTGCACATTGTTGGATGACATAAGGGCGACGCGTGTATTTGTGCTGTAGTGGTCGTAATTGCCAGTCCACTCATACTCACGACCTCGAACCAAAGCACAGTATTCGTTTGGAGTTAGGGACACGATTTCCGCCCGAAAGGCTTCATGGCACTGGAGGGTGTTGTATTCACGTACTGAACCCCAAATAATCGCGCCAAAAAACGCAACGACCACCAAAACAGAACCTGTAACCTCAACAATTTTTTTCATAGAGAGCCTTGAGAAATCATCTGTCCGCGTTGTTGCGACAGTGTTTCGTTTGTTTTTAATTATCATCCAGAAACATCTTTTGTCAAACAAAAAGCCCGCCGGTCTGCCGACGGGCTGATGTCGCTTTGTTGCGACGGATCACTTCTTTTTCTTGGTGCGAAGCTTGTTGCAGCAACCACCACGACCTTTGTGGCACTTGCACCACTTCTTGAAGGTGAGATTGTGAAGAGTTACGGCCAAGGCGCCTGCAATCACCAGGTTCCCCTCATTGCTGAGGCCACAGCAGGAAATAATGGTCCCATTCACGTGGACGGTGGATACCTTGTGATCATCGGGTTTGGTTTTTGGTGCCTTGTATTTCGGACTCTGCTCCTTCCACGAGATCAAAGCTTGTTCCAGCGCTGCCCGTTGAGCGTCTTTGACCCCCGGACGATCTTCTTGGTTCCACCAACGACCATCGAGTTTCACAGCGCGGACCGCCACTTTGAATGAGTGAGAATCAATAGATTTCGGCGCACGGCGACTCATGGTGTAGAGGGGATCGAGGATCACGATTACAGTGCTATGACCCTTCTCTTCGGGATGTGTCATGGTTGCATTGATTAAGGCGCGTGTCGAATTGAGCGCACCTTGCAGAATTTCTTCTGTGATGAGGAACTGCGGCACACGCCGCTTGCCCGGTTTCCGGGCAGGTTTCTTGGTTGACATAAGTTTGTTCAGAGAGCTGTGGCCGTGGTTGGCCATTTGAAAGAACACTACAATTTTCAATGCCATGCGTCAAGGGCAGGCTAGGGGAGCTTGCCTAAAAGTGCCCTCTGTGCTACATTACATCCACTATGGAAATCA
>CAZTPW010000021.1:0-8764 GCA_964615725.1 uncultured Candidatus Saccharibacteria bacterium | reverse complement strand
GGCACCGCACCCCAATCATCTTCTTCGTCGATGGTGATAGGAGTAACTTTTTCTTCCTTCTCTTTTGTTGGATGAATTGTCTCTTTTACTGGAGCTTCCTTTTGCACAGGGGTCGGAGGTACTGCTACAGTATTAAAGATCTTTCCTTGCTTCAAATCTTCGCTTGGCTGAGCCGGACGCTTGGTAGTGTGCATCTCTGGGAATCCAGATGCAATAACAGTAATCTTGATCTCGTTTTTCTTGAGTTTGTCGTCGCGTACTGTTCCGAAAATAACCTTTGCATTTGGGTCGATTGATTCTGTAATGACCTTTGCAGCATCCTGAATCTCAAACATCGTGAGGTCATCTCCACCTGCAATAGAGAAGAGAACACCCTTCGCTCCATGAATAGAGAGGTCGAGGAGAGGGGAGTTGATCGCTGCCTTTGCTGCTTCTTCTGCTCGCTTTTCACCACTTGCAAGACCAATACCCATGAGTGCTGAGCCTGCATTGTCGAGAATTGCTCGAACATCGGCGAAGTCGACGTTGATGATACCGGGAGTGGTAATCAAGTCAGAAATACCTTCTACCGCTTGCTTCAAAACTTCATCAGAGAGTCCGAATGCCTGCTTTGCAGTAGTATCCTTGCTGACAATGCTCAAAATACGGTCATTGGGAATAACAATGAGTGCGTCGACAGATTTCTTGAGTTCTTCAAGACCTTGCTCAGCAAATTTCATACGCTGCTGTCCTTCGAAAAAGAACGGCTTTGTCACAACACCGATCGTGAGGATCCCAGCTTCTTTTGCGATCTTTGCTACAACAGGCGCAGCTCCTGTACCGGTACCACCACCTTTACCACATGCAATAAAAACCATGTCGGCACCTTTAAGCGCTTCCTGAATTTCTTCTTTTGTCTCTTCTGCTGCACGCTTTCCAAGCTCAGGGTTCATACCAGTACCAAGACCACGTGTGAGATTTTTACCAATGTGGATTTTTCGTCGAGCGAGAGAATTTTGCAAATCCTGGGCATCAGTATTTACTGCAATAAACTCAACACCGCGAATCTTTGAATTCACCATGTGGTTTACGGCATTTTTTCCTGAACCTCCTACTCCGATGACTTTAATTCGTGCAAATGTCTCTACGTCAGGCGTTACTTGTGGCATATAGTTCTTGGTGGGTTAATAACAAAATGAGTGGGTACATAATACCATCATGACTTGGAAAAAGAAAAGGGTTGACGCCCCTTTGGATATGATGCGCAAAAAATCGAAAATATGGCCTCATTGTGAGGCAAAAAAGAGGGAATTAAGGGAGGAATTTTTTAATCCAGCTTCCTGCTCGTTTGAAAGAGTTTTTGAGTGGTACGTGGAGGCCTTTTGGTATATCATCACCACCACTAAATGCCAAAATACAAAGTCCGTATGCTACTGCCCATGTTGCATCTTTGATCGGGGTGCGTGAGTGGACTTGTGCAGAGAAGACACCGATTTTTGACGGGAGCTTGAGGGAGTCTTTTGCAAATTCTTTGAGACGATCAAGGCCAGAGCCTCCACCGGTGATGATAATACCTGCTGGGAGAAGTCCGTTTTTACCGATTTTTTGCAAATGAGCCTCGACGAGTTCGAAAATATCAGAAAGGCGTGCCTCGATAATCTCATCGAGCTTCTTTCTTGAGAAGGTGGCGTCTTTAATGCCGCGCATTTTTATTTCCTCAGCATCTTCGAGAGGAATCTTGAGTCCAAGAGCAATGTCGTTGGTGATGTCGGTCGAGCCGATTGGAAATACTTCAAGCGAAATAGGGATGTTATCTTCGTAGACGATGATTGAAACGGTCTCTGCGCCGATATTGGCAAGAACACAACCAGCCACTTTTTGGACTTTGTTGAGCATAACGAGACCCGCTGCGACAGGTGATGCAATAACATCTTCTACTTCAACACCCGCTTCTTCTACAGCTTGAATGATATCAGTGACGTGGTGATCGAGGCAGGTGATGAAAAGTGCCTTCACCTCAAGTTTCATACCCTTCATACCTTGTGGACGGCCGAGAGCGATTTTTCCGTCAATTTTATACGAAAGGGGAATGGTGTGAATGATTTTTCTGTTGGCGAGAGATTTTGTGATCTCGTTTTCGCTTTCGAGGATTGCTTTGTTGACATCAAGGTCGGTGATCTCAGAATCAGCACGCGAAATAATTGCGGTACCTTGTGCCGTGACGCTCGAAAGCCCGATTCCACCCACACCGATGTGAGCTTTTTTTACTTTGACACCAGCGGCGCGCTCCGCTTGGGCGACAGCTGACTGAATGCTGCGCGCCGCGTCGAGAGGGTTGATGATATAGCCGTGTCGCATTCCTTTCGACTCAGCAAAACCTACCCCGATAATACGATAGTACTGTCGATCCTTTTCAAGGACGGTATCCGCAATGACGACTTTTACTTGATAGGTACCGATATCGATACCCACCTTGAAATGGTTAGACATAAAAATTGGAAGAGAGACGAGAAAAAGCCAAAAAGACTATATGCCGAAGATCTTTCGATACTTTCCCTCCTCGTGTTCCATTTTACTACCATGTTCGAATCCTTTCAAATGGACCAATCCGTGGATAAATAAGAAACCAAGAAAATTTTCATACCCCCGGTCGAAATCTGGTGCCATTTTTCGAGTTTCTTCGAGATTAATAAACATTTCACCTGAATTTTCATCAAGCGGGAAACTTAAGATATCAGTGGGTGTATCTTTGCCTCGATACTGTCTGTTGAGATTGTGAATTGTAGCAAGATCAACGATGGTGAGGCTGAGAGTGTAGTCCTTTCCGAGAACCGCTTCCTTCATACGAGCGAAAGGCAAGCTTGGAAGCTTGCCTTTCGTAGTGTTTGTAATTGAGAAGGTCGTTTCCTTCATGTATTACTTTGATCGTCGCTCTACTGGCTTGATTTTGCCAAGCTTGATGCCGAGCTCTCGCTCTTCTCGTGCTCGGAGGGACTTCAAAGCCTTCTTTTTTCGAGTATAAGGTGATGCTGTGCGCTCATGGTATCGAATACCTCGAACTCGATTGAGAATTCCTGAACCCTGAACACGCTTTGTGAAGCGTCGTAGGACGCTCAAGCTGTTTTCATTAGGATTTCGCTCTACAGTTACATTTATCATATGTGGGGATCATCCTATCACACTACTTAATTTTCTTCAAGTATTCAGGAAGATGTGATAACGGAATGATTTCCTGTGAGCGGGTAGCCATATCACGGAAGATCACAGTGTTTTCGCGAGCCTCCTTCTGACCCATAATAATAGTGTAAGGGACCTTGGTGTTTTCGGCACTCTGAATCTGGCCACCTATCTTGTCGCGACCAAGTGATTGGCTCATAGCGATTTTTCCTTGGCGAAGCATTTCAATAACATTCAAACTCTTGAGCTTTGCATCGAAGCCGAGCTGGATGAAATAGACCTGAGGTTTCTTGGTTTTGAGCGAACCTTTTTTTGCACCAGGTTTTTTCTTGAAGGAAACAGTAATTCCAACCGCACCCAACTCCTTCTTATGACCAATTTTTTTTGCAACCTGATTATAACGAATACCTACCGCAAGGAGATTGTTGGTATCGGTCTCACGAAGCTCAAAAGCGGTCTGTGACCACATTTTTCGATTACATACGAGAGCGTGGTGGATATTGTAAGGAATATCCAGAGTCTCGAGATATTCAAGAACTTCTTTGAAATGTACACGGCTCGGCTCAGAAAGATACGAGATGGGGTTGGGCGCGTGCTCTTTGAGAGCCTTACACTTTTCGTCCTTGTGATCATAAAGCTCAAAAGGGTCGCGTTTGAAGCTCTGTCGACATGACGCTGAAAGGGTATCGAGATGCTTTTTATAATAATTGCTCAACTCACGACAGAAACGTGCCACAGAGTCTTTGTCACCAATACTATTGATATTTACGCTGACATTTTTGTAGCCCTCTTCCTTGAGAATTTCAAGGCTTGTCTTGATGAGGGTAGCTTCACCAATGCTCTTGGTAGTGCCAAGGATATCCATATGAAATGTCGTGTAGGAATCTTTTTTCTTTGTCTCACCTTCGCGAAGGGGATGACCTTCGTAGTAAAGCATGATTGGCTGAGGCTTGGTATGCATCTCTTTTTCGAGATAATTACGAAGAAGAGAGACTTTTTCCTCGGCATAGACGGTAATGTGCTTCTCGTCGTCGTGTTGCTTTGCGACATCAATCTCAAGCTCCTTTCTGGTCTTCTGAATATCCTCCTTGGTAACGAGAGGTGCTTCTACGAAATCAAAACCATAATACGTAGCAATTTCTGCTGATTTTTCTTTACTATCGAGCGTCGTACCTTTCTTTCCCTTTTTTACAGTCTGTGGCATTGGATTGATTGTGTGATATTCAGAATTAATAATCGTTCGCTTCGCCCGGATATATTCCTATTTGGGTGATAGGGTATAGGCGGATGAATGGTCGCCCAACAATATACCGACGATTGAGCGTGCCCCAATTTCGTGAGTCAGAGCTCGCTGGGCGATTGTCTCCCATGACAAAGTATTCATTGTCAGGAAGTACTTCTTGGCCCATCGAGTCAAAAGCCATATTTTTTATGTAAGGCTCATCCAACTCGAAGCCTTTTGGGTGTGCGCTATTGAGAATTGTGACCTTGCCATCCTCATAGCGGACCGTCTCGCCTGGAAGTCCAATAATGCGCTTGATATAAAACTCTCGAGTATCGTGAGGATATTTGAAAACAACGATATCACCACGCTGCGGCTCGTGGAAACGGTAGGAAATTTGATCGACGAGAAGGTACTGACCATCGTGATAGGTGGGATCCATTGACTGACCTTTTACAATGAAAGGCTTTGCAATAAAGAATCGGATAGGGAGAATAATGATCACAGCAAAAAACGTAAACTTTACTAAATCGTAAATCGATTGAGATTTTTTTGGTGATTCATCGTTCATTGCATTGTATTTTACTACGCGTATGAAGTTTGACACAAGAGAGAAAAGGGTGAAATAATGTTTTTCATGGCATATATTTTTGTTGGACTCGGAAATCCTGGTGAAGAATATCTCGAAACACGACACAATGCTGGTCGCATTGCTCTTGAATATGCAGCAAAAAAATTCGGTGGCAATGAATGGGAATTTAATAAAAAACTCAACGCTCGAGTTGTGAACGTAAAGATTGGAAAGAAGGCCGGCAACCTCTTTGTTGAGCCAGAAACCTTTATGAACAAGTCAGGTGTTTCCGTGAAGCCACTCATCACAAGTGTGAAAAAAGCCGAAAGTCTCGTGGTCATTCATGATGACCTTGATTTGCCGATCGGACGCTTGAAAGTTTCATTTAATAAGAGTGCGGGTGGGCACAAGGGTGTCGAATCTATTATAAAGGCAGTGAAAACTGAGGCATTTATTCGAATTCGTATTGGAATTTCTCCGGTGACCGTTGGAGGTAAGCTCAAAAAGCCTGATCACGATGATGTGACGGACAACTTCATTGTCGCAAACTTCAAGCCAAAGGAACTTGAGGTTATTAAAAAAGATATTTCAAAAAAGATTGCTGAGGTGATGGAGATTCTTGTGCAGGATGGTCTTGGTCAAGCTATGACGATCGGAAACAGGGTTGATTAGGGTATTCTTGAAATAACGCAACAAAAAAACCGCCTCGAGGCGGTTTTTTTGTTGCGTTATTTCTTCGCTTCAGTCTTGTCTACGAATGAGAGTGCCATCTTCTGATCCTTTGCATCAAACAAAGCGATCTTGAATGTGTAAGTCTTTCCGAGTTCAAGCTTTTCATGAAGCTTCTGCTCATTACCAAACTCTGAGATATGTACGAGCCCAGCAACACCTTCTTCAATAGAAGCGAGTGCGCCATGCTTGTTGAACTTAATCACAACACCTGACACAACCTGATCTTTCTTGTACTTCTTCTCAGCTTCTTTCCAAGGATTTTCCTTGAGAGCCTTGATAGAAAGAGAAATCTTGCCCTCCTTGATTTCGATGATCTTTACTCGCACTTTATCATGAACCTTGAAGAGTGATTTTGTATCCTCAACGAGAGCCCAATCGATTTCAGAGATATGTACGAGACCCTCGAGACCATCTTCGATCTTTACGAAGACACCGAAGTCTACGATACCAGTAACTTCACCTGAAACAACATCACCAACCGCATATTTGCCGATGATATTCTGCTTGTCTTTCTGCTGATCTGGTCCTTTTTCAGAGAAGATGAGCTTGCCTTCTTTTGGAATAGCAGAAATGATGGTGACACCAATTCGCTGACCAACGAGCTTCTTCAATTCTTCGAGGATCTTATCCTTGTCGCCATCAGCTACACGAGGATAGTGCTCTGCTCGGAGTTGTGAAGCAGGGAGGAAGCCCTGAATACCTTGCCATTCAATAATAAGTCCACCCTTGTTTGCCTCTTTTACTGGGAGGTCAAGTACTCGCTTCTCAGCAATTGCTTCGTCAGCTTCGCTCCAGATGAGCGCCTGGCGAGCTTCCTTGAGTGAGAGTTCAATGTAACCGTTCTCATTTCCAGCATCTACAATTTTTGCTGAAATAGTGTCGCCAACATTGATTTTTTTGATAACATCACGCGCCGCGATGTATTCTCGGCCGTAAATAATACCAGTACCAAGTGGTGATAGGTCGATGTAAACACCAGACTTGTCGATAGTAATAACTTTTCCTTCTACAATATCACCAACTTCTTTTGGTGCTTCAGATCCCTCAATCATTTTGAACATTGGGTGATCCTTCTTTGATGCTAATGCTGAATCCTCAGCGCTCTGCTTCTTTTCTTTCTTTGGTTTGTCTGCCTTTTCTGTTTTTGCAGAAGCTGATTCTTTTACTTCTTTGACGATTTCTTTTACTGCGTCATCAGTTTTTGATTTCTTACCGATTTTGAAAAATGCCATATACGAAAAATGATGGCTGGTTCCATACCGCAGGGCGATGATGGGGTTACCTACCACGTTTTTAATAAATACCTTCCCGACACGAATCGGATTAACACATCTACGAGACTAAGCTCGCATGAATGAGGTGCTAACAGGTATCGGCCTAGTATACAGAAAAAGAGGGGAAAGTAAAGCAAAGAACACTTTTCCACAGATGTCCACTTGCAGAGCAAAAGTTGGAGGCATACCATTATTATTTGTCGGCTAGGTGCGGTGTTCGCACCATGATAGCTCGACAAGAGCACAAAGCAGTCCAACAACACAACACCATGAGAAACGCACGTTTCTTCAAGTCATTAGCTCGGGACCCGCTGGCCATCATCCAGCTCTGTCCGCACAACGGCAACTCCATCGATGGCGAAGCTCCGAAGCATAAAGCGACGCCTCGCGTCGGCACGTGGCTTGATCGCACGAGCGACTAATCACCGCTCCTCTCATCATGGGCGCCCACCTCCTGCGGGCGCCCTTTTCTTTTTCATGAAGTTTATTATTGTCTAAAGTTGACTTTTTTATAAAATTATGGATAATAAGTATCCGTACAAAGCTCCTTTACTTCAGCGTCGTGTGACGTCGATCTGGGAGCTCGCTCCAAATACAGAAAAGCATCAAGATAGACCATACTATGAGTGCATCATCAACACTCTTTCCATCAGGCTTTGTTTCAAAGCCTGTTCACGTCAAACCGTCGTCGCCCCATGATTATTTGAGGGTCGACATCAGGCCAAAGCCTGCCCCACTCGGTTTCCGTACGATTCGTCAGAACCTTGAATTGGTGCAACGTCGTGTCGGATCCTACATCATTCACGAGGATGATCTGGTGCCTGTTCGGTTGGATCAGTTTGCGCCCGACCTTATGGACTTGCCGTGTCACGAGGTTATGAAACGAATCCCCAAGGAAATTACTCACCGTGGTGCGCGGCTCTTGGCTGCTGACACAACGCTCGGTGAACACCTTACTCCGGCGTGGGGCCTCAGTCCCAAGCGTCAGACCACAAAGGTGATTATCCCTCTGCCTATCCATCAGCCGGCTGCATGGTTCAAGTTTGAGGTCCAGCAACTTCTCTTCGGCATCTGGACAAAAACCTTTGCCCACCAAAATGTCCGTCTTCGCGGTAGCAACAAGTTTCTGTTTTTCAAGGAGGGGAGTCTTGTTCCCACCGAGAGGCATAACGCCCAGCGCCTTTGGGGCAAGGTCGTGACTTTCGAGTAATAACAATCAGTGTGCCCGAGGCAAGTAGCTCATCACTACCCCTCGGGCATTTTTTTTGCTACAATAAAGGGACGTTAAGGAATTTTTCATATATGATTGTCACATACCAAGGAGGGCAGTGTTTTAAGATGCAGTTCGGAGATATGGTGATAGGGATCAACCCTCCAGCCAAGAATTCAGACATCAAATCACCAAAGTTTGGTGCAGATATTGCGTTGGTTAGTTTGAACAACCAGGATTTCAATGGTGTTGAGCAGCTTGAGTTTGGCGACAAAAAGCCTTTTGTTATTTCAGGCCCAGGGGAGTATGAGGTCAAAGAAGTTTTTATCAAAGGTTTCAAATCTCACTCCTCATATGGAGCACCGGATCGTATCAATACTATATATACACTCACACTCGACAATATTCGCATCTGTTTCTTGGGCGCGGTAGATACCAAGGACCTCGGTGCAGATACCATGGAAGCGCTCGACGATATCGATCTTCTCTTTGTGCCGATTGGTGGTGAGGGAGTGCTTGATCCAGCGCTTGCTTACAAGCTTGCTGTGTCACTTGAGCCAAAGATGGTTGTGCCAATGCATTTCAGTGGAGTTCAGGAC
>CAZTPW010000020.1:0-10034 GCA_964615725.1 uncultured Candidatus Saccharibacteria bacterium | reverse complement strand
CAGCTAATACTATTCGATTTTTTGAAAACGAAAAGGAGGAATTAGTGTTTTGCGTATTTTCCACCGCCCTGTGTGCGATGCACAGTAGTACGTTTGGGCATATTTGTGTAATCAGGATGTGCAGGGACATTTCCTTTTTGCATAAATTCGACAAATGCTCCAAGAAGTTCCTGTGCGTTATCCATATCCTTCATATGTGCAAGGCTCTTGAGGTTTTTATTGAGTCGTTCTTTGTCGTGCTTTGGGTTAGTTGGGAGAGTTTTTTGCTGGAAAAGATTCCAACGCTCCTTAAGATCGTTGCCCCACATCATTGTGTAGAATTGTGAGCTTTCAAGGTTAGAGTGGCCGAGGATGTTTGTTACATCGGCACTCGCTCCACCTTCTTTAATAATCTTTCGGCCGCCATAGTGACGAGCGGAGTGAGCATTGAATATCGATGGAAGGCCGGCATGATTTGAGGCAACTCGAAATGCTTCGCATACACCGCGACCAGACATTCTCCTGCCTCGCACATCGTATTTGCCGCATTTTCGAATCGAAGTAAAGACAGCATTGGTATCTTCATAGACCATATCTTTTTGAATCTCTGTCTTTTTCTTCAGCCACGCTTTGAGATATTTTCCAGTTTGGGCAGTCCAGAATATTTCTCGGATCGGACGGCGACCTCTCGACTTTTCTGTCTTGATGATCGCACTTCCCGAGTGGTCTTTATTAAATTGAAGGTCATCTACATCCAAAGAAATAATTTCTCCGGCTCGAGCCCATGAGTCCCAGATGATATGTATTAGTGCACGATTTCGAATGTGGACCGGATCGTCATCATTAGGTATCGATTTCACTAGCTTTTTGAAATCGTCCTCGTTAGCAACTCGAGGGATATTAAATTCTTTTTTCGGCAGCGGTATCAATGATTCATTAACGCATCTGTATCCACGCAGATTGTAGTATTCAAAAAACTTACGTAGCGCAAGTGCCACGATGTTTATACCGTTTCGTTTCCAGCCCATTCGCTCCATTTCTTTGAGATAGTGGAGAATGTGCTGAATCTGGATTTGCTCAATTTCTGGATCGCCCATGACGAGACAGAAAATTCGGAGGGCGCTATCGTAACGAATCACAGTGTGACCTGTCACCTTAAACCCTCTCCAGTTTTTAAATTCTTCTATTGCCTGACTTAATTTCATATTTAGCCAACCAAAAAGTCCACCCAGATGCTAATCAAAGTGGACTTTTTGTTGGCCTAATACTTAAAAGTTTTTGGCCATTCCCAAGCTTGGGATACAAACCCTTTCGGGCTTGTACTGTCATTTTACTCTATCCTTTCCGGACATAGCAAGCCGACAGCTTGGGTAAAAGTCCATTGTTAGCATCTAGCCGTCGCCGGCTGATCCCTTTCGGGACAATGGAATCCTATTCGGTTGTCACTATAATCTATTATAGTGGCTAGCCATTGTCAACGAGGATAATGTATGGTTTAAGTAGAACACAATTAAAATACCAAAAAAGTCAATCAAAATAAGGGTTTTTTGACTATAAAAGATAAAAGTCGCACCGCTTTTTGAGCGATGCGACTGTTTTTCATGAAGAAGGACGCGGTTACCCTAGCCTTTTCCTCACTTGTTCCAGAAAGCCGACGATTCCCGTATCGAGAACTGGTAGAACCTCATGAGCTCCAATTTCAATAGGCATTGAGACTCTGGGATTTGCCCTTAGAAGCTCCCCTATTGTCATTTTATGCCCTATGCGGCTAAACAGTTCGATGCTTGTTTCCAAGCAAAGCCTCGATAAATCCCGAGCACCTTCGAGCGGCAGACTTGCCCATTCCTCGATCTTGCCGAATGGCAGGATGTAAGGATAAGCACAGCTGTACCCTTCGATTTTCCGGACCGGCATGAAGCTGTGATCCATTGCTTCACCGAGGACACGTCCACAATTCGGAATGAACGGAATGAGATCGTGGTCGGGAATCCAGTCGAGAAGGTTCTCGATCGGATGCACAATGACGAGCTCACCCTTGAACACATGGCCGAGGACAAACTTTGCTCTAGTGCAGCAGAAGCCAATCACAATCGCTGTTACTGTTATGCCACGATTGTTTAGTTCCTGAAGGACAAAGCGAAGAGTGCCTCCACTGAATGCTCCGTCTTCGATGAGAACAACGGAACGACCAGCGATTTTTCCAGCCAGGTTATCGAATTGCTTGGTGAGCAGTTCAAAGCCGGGACGAGGACCGTGTCCGATCAACTGCCCGTCCGTATTGAACAGCCGGTTGATGTTGAGGATTAGGCCTTCGCTTTTCGGGTTCGAATCAGCGATTTCTTGGCAGGTGCTGAGGACCGCTTGCTGACCGAGGTCAGTGATACGGGTATCAACCTGCTCCCAGATTTTACGCCGAAGTTCACCCATCTCAATTGTATCGATCGTGATCCCAGGAAGGGCTTGCTGTACTTTTTGGTACAGACTCATGTGGAAGCGTTCGAACAACTGATCATCTGGACGCGGAATAGTAAGAGTCTTCGGGCGGAATGCCTGAAGACGACTCGCAACGTCATAGGTAACCACATAGGTCCCATGACGATCTTCTTGAACCGTTTGCATGGAACCTCCTTTGTTTTTGGTTTATGGAAAGAACGGGTTTGACCCGTTTGTATTTTATATTTTATGCAGCCGTTCTGCTAATCTAGACTTTTCTTTTTCTTTATAAAAACTTTATCTTTTCTTTACTTCTTCTTGAGGCGATCAATCATTGTTTTATATCCACCACATCCCTCCTTAAGCCATCGATTTATTTTTGTAATCGTGTTGGCAGAAACCATTTCATTTCCATCCCACTTTTCTTGAATCTGTGTGAAGGACATGCCGGCATCGAGCATCTTTGCAATTTCCCATCGCATTGCAAATTCTCGGAGATCTCGCTCACTCATAAGATCGCGGGCAAATGCTTTGAACTCATCCCTATTTTTGAATGCGAGAAAAGCATCAATCAAATCTGGTGATCCTCGCTCTATCTCCTCCCATATAGAATTCTTTTCTTCGTCCGGAATCATACTTCATTTAATTATAGCAATTTTTCCAATTAAAGTGGAGGTATGATTATTGGAGGCTCAAGCCCTATTTGACCTATACCATAGTGTATGGTATGATATGGCCTGAGTTCGAAACCGTCAGACAGTCAACAAGTCAAAGGAGATACCGATGAAGAAGATCATTCTGCCAGCTCATTTCAAAGCCTGTGAGACATGCGGCCATCACGGTCACATCGTCTTCTCAGACGGTTCAGAAGGAAAAGAGGTTGCATCCGAATCCGAAGCGCTCGCTCAGCTCGAACAAGCGCGTAAGGATGGAAAGCTACTCGATGTCGAAGTGGCAGTCGTGAGAAAGCAAATCACTGACTCCCCACTCTCCTCATCGTCGATACTTCCGATTGCGATCCTGGGCCTTCTCGCAAGCGCTCTCTCCGAGATCGTCCCCGACGATCCTGTGAGCCGACGCACTGCGATGGACAAGATCCATCTGAACTGAAGGTCAGCGAATGCGGACCAACAACGATCCCTGTAGCCACGTGCTCCAGGGATCTGTTTTTTTATATAAATAAAAATGAATAAAAAATAGGGCCTGCCACCGAAGTGACAGGCCCATTTGTGTAGAACTTACGAAAGTACTGATGTGAGAGTTCTACGCCTCAGCTCCGACCCTGCCGCCACGGAGGCGTTGGGGTCGTTCACCGTCCACTGGAGGACGTTGCTCGGGGTGACGCGGTTCGCGTTCCTTTTCCCTTTCGGGTTGACGGTTCCCATTGTCGGGGAATGACGCCAACTTGATCAAGCCAGAGACCAATGAGGCCAAGGCGACGATCAAGAAGAGAGACACGAGCCAGTCGAAGATGATGAACCCGGAGGTTACCACCCTCGGCCGATACCACGCAACCGCGACGAGCGCGATCCAGTGACTGATGCAGTACGGGCAGTTGACGAGCTTCCCGAGCCAAGCAGATTTGTTGTCCGCCCAACTCCTGAAACCCTCCGAGACCTTGGCACGGCCAATGGTCATCGAAACTGCCGCCACAGCAATCGCAAGGATCACTGTGGTCAGGAACGCTTCTACGTTCATGGTCAAACTCCTTTCTTTGGCAGTTAAGGTTTCAGGTGACTAGCACCGGCACCGGTCGCTCGGGAGCTTTTGAGCGAGCTGCTCGGCTTTCGCCAAGGCTCGATCAACTTCGTCGAGGACGTCGTCCGTATCTACTTCACCCGTGCTGGAATCGTTAGACCCAGCGTTGTTTCCCAGAGCATTGTTGATGCCTGAGACGATTTCCTGGACAGGAGGTGCCTCCACATCGACGCCTTGCAGCGTCAGCGGACTGTTGGCATTCTCACTGCCAGGCTTGCGCCTGCGTTTGATGTTGTCGAATATCATGGCAGTGATCTCCTTTAGTTGCTGGCCAAGCGACCAACGCGTCGGATCGCCGTGACGTGGTCACGGAAATCTTCCACGAAGAGCGCGAGGTCATCCGAGTGATCGGTGTCCAGGTTCTGACGGAAGACAGTGTCCACCGCCGTCACCACGTCATCCATCTTCATCCCTTGCGGCTTCTTTTCGCTGAGGTCGCGTCGCATTGCGGCCGAAGTGGCCTGGTCGACGATACCGGCAATCATTGCACCGTTGAGGAGGTTGCAGAGCTTGAAGTCGAGTGGGTCTGCACCCTTGCGCTCGACCTTGTAGAGCACTCGGTTTGCACCGAAGAGCTCGCTGCTCGCCTTTTCCGCGATCTGCCTGGTCGTGTAGCCGTTGTTAAGCGGCACATTCGCCAGATGGATCTGGAAGATGTCGATGGCACTCTCGAGCGTGGGACGGTCCACCTTGATCTTGCGATCAATGCGTCCGTCACGGACAACAGCGGAATCCAGCGTGTCAGGGCGATTCGTTGCGAGAATCACCAGAGCGCCGGACTCATGAAGTCCATCCATCTCGGCCAGGAACATCGGAACGATGGTCCTTTCGATGTCCGAGCTGATGCCCGAACCTCGCTTGCCCAGGACGGCGTCGGCTTCATCCAAGAAGATGACTGCCGGTGAACCGTGCTGCTTCTGGTGCTGTCGTGCCTGATCGAACAGGCGACGAATCGCGGCCTCGGTTTCCCCGACGAACTTGTCGAGAATCTCGGGGCCTTTGACGTACAGGTAGCCAGAGTCGCAGTTCTGCGTGCCGTAGATCTTCTGGATCGCCGTGGCGGTTGCCTTGGCGAGCAGAGTCTTGCCGCAGCCCGGAGGGCCGTACAGCAGGATGCCCTTGGGGGGCCGCTTGCCGTAGAAGCTGTAGAGGTCTGCCCGTTGATGGGGCAGTTCCACCGCTTCGATGAGCTCACGCTTCGCATCGACGAGGCCGCCGATGCTTTCCCAGGAGACATTCGTCTTGCCGGTGAAGGCGAAACGCTTGTCTTCTTTCCCGAGATTGCGGATAACGACGATGGCAGTTGCGTCCAGAATGACCCGGTCGCCCTTTTCCACCTTGTCGCCGTGCTTGCCGTTGAAGACGACGCGCACAGAGCCTTGATAGCTCACCTCACAGAACGTCTTGTTGTGCACGTTCTGAACGATGGCCACATCACCCGCCGCGCTGACTGCTGCCACGCCGACGATTTGCATCGTCTCGGCGTTGAGCTTGACGGTGTCGCCAGGCTCGATGTTGATTTCGGGAGCGTTGACTTCCAGGAGCTGGTTTTCGATGGAGATGACGGCAAATTTGCCGCTCGTTCCATCTGCCAGTTCGAGGTCGCACGCACCTTCATCGACGTCGGCCAGACCGACTCGGTAGGCTTCAGCCCCGTAGGTCGGGAACTTCACCTTGACCCAGCCGTGGTCATGCTTCGGGTTGACGACGGTGCCGATTTCATCGGTGTCACCGGCGTATTGGCTATCCGGACGAATCCGGACCTGTGCGCCCTTCTTCGTGAGAAGGGTGTGCGGAGAGACGCTGCCGACCTGCACGACCGTCGCGTAAGCGAAGGGACGTGAGGTGAGGCGGTTGATGATCTCTCCTTGCTTCGTGAGGGCTTCTTTCGCCCGCACAAGCGCTTGCTGCAGTGATTCGAGCTCGTGACGCTCTACTGTGTTGCTTGACATTGTCTGATCTCCTTTTGACGTTGAGGTTGACTGGTTGACGTTACAGCGATGGACACACGTCCACCGCCTTCATGACTTTCTGACCGTTCTCGCCATCGACAGAGCCGAGGACGAAGTTGACGTTCAGACCTTGAGCAAGAGAGATTCCTTCGCGGGTTGAAACCACTTGGAACTTCTTGCCGTTGTGCGGACTGACAGGATCTTTGACCCTGACCGTCCAGTAGGGTTGACCCCTACCACTGTTGTTTTGCCCCACGACATAACCATTATGTCGCGTGGTCTGCACTTCTGGCATGATGATGTCTCCTTTCTGACCGTTTGACGTTTGACTGAACTACAGTTTAGCTACCATCCCACATAGGATGGCAGAACTCTCACATTTTCAATGTGCGGTCCGTTACCGGATACCAGTAACCAGTTTATCATATTTAACACGTTCTGTCAAGAACAGAATTAAATACGCTATTCCGGTGTGATGATATCATTTTGCTTCCAAAATATCCTTATTCTTAGGCTTAAATTGAGGGGCAATTTTTAGGATTTCTTGCTCAACTTTAAACCCCTTACAGTGCTTCAAAATTCCCATATAAGAATTAAGAATATGATCGAAAGTTTCTTCAGAAATCATCTTTTTATTCAATCGGTATTGAGCAATTCTTATCTTCCTAAGCACCCTCCTTTTTGTACTGTTTCTAACAACCTTGAAATGAGGCATTGTGACATATCCCAAGAAATCAATTCCCTCACTCAAGTGACGAATAATAATTTTATTTGGATGGAGAAATAGATCTAATTCATTTTTCAAGAATTCATCTATCTTGCTCACAGATTCAATAAGGAACTTTTTATCTCGATGCAGAATTATAAAGTCATCGCAATATCGTAAATAATATTTTGCTTTTATTTGATGCTTCACAAATTGGTCCAATTCATTGAGGTAAATATTTGCAAAAAGCTGACTGGTTACATTTCCTAAAGGCAAACCGGCACCAGGCTTTGTCTCAAAACTTTTTATAATGAGATCTATCAATCTCAACACTTCGGGATCTGATACTCTCTTTTTTATTAGTGAGAACATCTTGTCATGCGAAATATTATCAAAGAACTTTCTCACGTCGCATTTAAGGGAATAAATTGGTCTGTGATAATTACTACTCAGCTTCCGCGAAAAATCTTCCAGCCTCTTAGATCCTTTATGGATTCCCTTTCCAACACGGCATGAATAGGAATCGAAGATGAAAATTGGATCAAAAATTTGATACAATACTCTGAACAATGCCTGGTTAAAGACGCGATCTCTAACAGTGGCCTTGTGTATATGACGCAGTTTGGGGTCCTTTATATAAAAGGAAATATATTCATCAGGTGTCCAAGTCTTATCTTTCAATCGCCTGTGTAATTCAAATACATTATCCTCAAGATTAAATTTGAACTCCTGTACGTCGATTTTATTATTTTTGTTTTTTCGGAATTCGGCCCATGCGCTGAATAGATTCTTAAGAGAAATAACTTTACTATAAAGACTATGGCCACCTCCCTCACTGATTTGCCGATTGTTCATAAAATTACGGAATTTTACAAGGACGTTTACAGACTGGGCACGAATATGTCCAAACGCGATAAGTACGGGATTCAATTGAAAATCGAGCAGTGCTCTGTCGACATGCTTACCCTTGGCATAGAGGCCGCGTTGAAAACAAAAGAAGAGAAAAAATCCTCTCTCCAGCAACTACGCACCAAAGTAGAAGTCCTTAAGCATTTTGTAAGGATCTCCCACGAACTTAAGATTTTCGATCAAAAAACCTATATTGCTCTCGAGGGTAAGCTGCAAGAAATTTCAAAGATGGCCTACGGCTGGATGCAACATAACGGTTCTAGCTCATAAGCGTTTCGATTTCCTGCTTTAGTTTTTTTGCTTCAAGCATCACCGCACCAGTAATCTCATTCGACCTCTCGTACTCCCGTCTGTTTTTTGGACTGCTGAACCAGGCCGGGACCTCTTCGTTTTCAACTGTGTAAAGGTTCCCTATTACTAGATTCAATTTCATCACCATCTGAAAATCCTCTTTATTTATGTAGGAAGCTAACGCAACGTATATTTTTAGTAAACCATCCTTCTTTGATTGACTGAGTCTTCCGTGTTTTTCTTTATGAAAATTAATGTAGACCTGAACCGCCTTCTTTATTTTTTCTTTTGTGGCAGGCAAAAAATCCTCTCTGTTCAAAGGGTAAATTCCCTTGAATTTTCCGCCCGGTAATATTTCGAGCACATCTATTAAAATTTTATTGGCTTCTTTAATTTCCATTTTAGTTAAGCCGGACAAACAAAAAGCCCGCCACGGGTAGAGGCCGAAACCTCTCATACCGGTTTCCCGATATGGCCTATCAAGCAACCCCATGACGGGTTTTTTATGCTTGATAGGACTTAACGCCATACCTTGGATTTTTAAGCCCAAGGGTTAGGCATATCATATTCAGTTGTACCCACTATTATAGCAGAGTATAGGCCTATTTTCAAAAATATAAAAAATTGCCCCCGCAACAGAGTTGCGAGGGCAAGGGTTAAAGGACCAAGGATCAAGGGTTAGGAAACCACTTCGCGAGCACGCATCCTGGAGTCCTGAGCGGTGGCGTTGCACCAGCTGACGTACAGCTCGCCGTCGCTCCGGTTCCAGTAAACGTACGGGACGCTGCCGTCCGAGTCACGCGAGCCGGCGCACATGGTGTACGTTTCGTTCGTGTCCATGTGCTCACCGGTTTCCAGGAAGTACTTCATCTCGAAGAGCATGCGCTCGACGAGGGTGATGTACGTGCCGCCACGCTTTTTGAGGGCGCTCGCAGAGACGTTGCCGTTCTGCTTGTCGGCTTCCGGATTGTCCCGGACCCAGATAGCATAAGAGCTATTCGCTTCCCGATCGTTCAGTCCTTCCGTCGCGCCGTTGAGGTCGTCGTAGTACCGATAGCACGGGAAGAGCTTCTCGCAGGCCTTGTACGCGCGGTTGGGAGAGACTCCCTTGGCGACGATGATGAGCCGGTCGAAGCCGTCCTTCTTCTCGGGGATTTTGAGCCCCGTGAAGTCGACGTCGAAGCCGAAGCACTTCTTGTAGAGGGTCTTCCAGTCGACGAGCGGGTCACCCGTGAACACGGGTGGCATGAGCGCCTCGTAGATGACCTTCTTGAGCGACGTACCGTCGCCGATCCACTTCTGAGCGATGTCGGCCGGCATGTCCTCGGGAATGACCTTGGAGATGGCGGTTGCGAGTTCGCGGCGTTGGCCCTCACTCATCCGGTTGCGGGTGGTGCGGACATTCTCATGGGTTGTTTGCATGAGCAGTTCCTTTCTGTTGCTGCCGAAGCAGCGGTTTGTCAGATAACAGAAACATCACGGAATGTGACATTTCCTATCCGGAGCCATATTATCACACAAAAGTAGTATCGTCAAGTTTATCAAAAATGAGTGATTCTCTTATAATATCTTCGAGGCTAATAAATCAGCCCGAAAGGTAAAACTTTCGAGTATTGGTTTGCCATAGTTTTCAAAGGAAACTGCCTATCTGAATTTGGTAAGATATGCCCTCATTAGGCAAAGGCTTCAAACACAGCAAGCAATGAGCTTGTAACTCAGGCGGCTTTGAAAAAGGCAGCCGGTGAAATGGATGAGTTCAGGTAGATGCGGGGCTCGCGTAACTCGGACGGCAACGTCCCGTACGTTTACTGGAACCGGAGCAACGGCAAGATGTACGTCAACTGGTACAACGCCACCAATCAGGACTCCAGGATGCGTGCTCGCTCAGAAGTTTTCAAGAACACACAAAAAGGACCCTTCGTTGGGTCTTTTTTGTGACATGACTTATCCACAGATTTTAGAATAAAATGACTTTACAACCCTTCCGTGATCCTGTAAGCTAAGGG
>CAZTPW010000019.1:0-10879 GCA_964615725.1 uncultured Candidatus Saccharibacteria bacterium | reverse complement strand
GAACCTACGACCCTCTGCTTAAAAGGCAGGTGCTCTACCGACTGAGCTATGGGCGCATGTAAGGTAAAAATATACCAGAAAATCAGAAAAAGTCCATTTTTCCGTCGCAAAAATGAACGAAAACTTGTTATTCTCCTGAACTTGGCTATAGTACGAGCATGACACAACGACCGAAACAGAATCAAACTCATGAGGCGGTGCTCGTACTCGACAATATTCGTAGTACCCACAATGTCGGCTCGCTTTTTCGCACCTCTGATGCTGCTGGCGTCTCACACATTTTTCTCTGCGGGGCAACACCAACACCTATCGACCGCTTCAACCGTCCACGCAAGGATGTGGCAAAGGTGGCGCTTGGGGCAGAGAAGACGATTCCTTGGACGTATGGTGCAACCACCTCATCGACTCTCAAGAAGCTTAAAAAAGCCGGCTATCACATCATTGCACTCGAACAACACTCTCGATCGAAAGATTATCGCACCCACATCCCAGGGCAGAAATGGGCGCTTGTTCTTGGGAATGAAGTTGGAGGTATACCAAATCCCATCATCAAACTCTGTGATGCGGTTATCGAAATTCCTATGAGAGGGGAGAAGGAGTCTCTCAACGTGTCCGTCGCGGGTGGGATCGCCCTCTATCACCTCAAAGGGTAGGAAAAAGATCTGCCCTAGTATCCGTATCTAAGCTCATCGACAGTTTTTCCGTTTTCATCAAGGAGTCGAATCGTTTCGCGCCGATCTTTCCAAAGAAGGTCGCTGTGATTGAGGTAAATACGCCACTCTTTTCCATAAAAATCTTTGTCGGTTTTGTGGTTTTGAATACAAGGTGAATATCCGGCGTGATCATTGATGAAGTTTTGGCACTCGATGGCGAGCCCTGGTGGAAGTGCTGTGGTGAGTGTGCGGCACTGAGGAAATGAACGAATATAATCGAGACAATTGTCTTTTAGATTGTTTGGTCGCTCGGGTAGTGGCTCATCACTCAATCGAGGACAGCTATAGCTGAGTGACGGACGGAAATCGTTGAATTGCTGGAAGTATCCTGTGCATTTGTTGGTAAGGAAAGAGTAGCCATTTGGAGAGCGTGCAGTGTTGATGTACGCCTTGTCTCCACCACGAAGTGCAATTTTTTCATTGGCGTTGTTATAAGACTCTGAGAAGGGGAGAATGAGACCCTCAGGAATGGTGGCGCTTGCCCCCGACTCAATACTGACGAGTCGCCATCCACTTACCACGATGGGTTTTTGGAGATCTTGATCGGCGCGAATCATGATGTACTGATCTTTGGCACTATTTGAATAGACGTTACCCGTCTCAAGCGTGAGAAGGCGGAAAAAAGGAGATTTATTGGTGGTCGAGGCATAACGAGGATCGGTAAGGTTTTGATTGCCACCTTTTGATACTTCAATGGGAGTTGATGGATTGGTCGGATTTTTAGGGTAGGGCCGATTTTTATCGGAAGCCAATTCACGAACAATGTGACCACTCCCATCAGTCACGGTGACATTGGTCCTGTCTTTTGCGATCTGATTGTGACCTCGAGTGAGAAACCAAAAGAGAGCAAGGATCACCAAAGCACCGAGAAATTCAAAGAGAAATTTTACCGCATGTCCCGAGGTATCGGGTTTTTTTGCATCTGCCATGCTTTGTATTATAGCGTATTCTTTTTTCGAGCGGGAGCTTGATGGGTATTGCAAAAGTGAGAGCTTCGGCCGGCGATGACCTTTTTCACTATAGTGCCGCCGCATCCAGGTTTTGCGCAAGGAAGGCCTGTTTTCCGATATGCTTGGTGCTGCGACTGAAACTGGCCGCGTTTGCCCTCGATATTCCGATAGTCTGACATTGAATCACCACCGAAATCTATCCCTTTTCGCAAGGTTTCTTTGATTGCGTGGAACAGGGCAATGAGGTTTTCCTGAGGCACTTTTTCAATCATTGTTTCAGGATGGATTGATGCGCGCCACAGTGTTTCATCAGCGTAAATATTCCCAATTCCTGCGATAACACTTTGATCCATGAGAACCGGTTTAATTTTTGCTTTCGGTTTGCGACCAATCCGTACCATAAAAAGATCAAAAGAAAACTGCGGTGAAAGAGGCTCTGGCCCAATATCAGCGAGGTGTTGGGAGGTTTCCTGACCTTTTGTTGGGGTGGGGATGAGTGTTATTTTTGCAAACTTTCGCATATCAGAAAATGCAATGTGGTGTCCGTTATCGAGCACCATCACAAAATGAATAAAACGATTGAATGGATCGCGAAGCGGACCGTCTTCGACGGGCACCCACGTTTCTTTTACGGCGTTACCTTTCCCGAATACCTTCTTTTCGTATTTTTCGTAAAGGAGATGTCCGGTCATCTTCATATGAATAAGAATTGTTTTCCTATTGGCGAGATGAATGAGGATGTTTTTTGCACGCCGCTCCACCGCAATTACTTTTTGACCCTCAACTTCTTTTTTGAAATAGCTGAAAAATTTTGGATCCTTGATCGAGTCCTTTCCTTTGTGAAAGGTACTGTTGTAATCGGTCCATACCTCTCGAATAACACGACCAATGAGAACCTTTTTGAGGCCTCGGGTCGTTGTCTCTACTTCTGGGAGTTCTGGCATGGTGTCACCAGAATACGCCCCTTTCTAGGCTTTGCCAAGGTATTTGAGAGCGTGCTTCACGCGATTGCCCGTGCCCTTGATGGTTGGATCGAGTTGTTTGAGTGCCTCGCGAGCTTGTTTCTCTGAGTATCCCAATCCTTTCAATGCTTCGAGAGCATCAGATTCGTCTTGAACGTCGGCGTGCTCAACACCATCACCGCTCACTTTGTCCTTGAGTTCGAGGACGATTTTTTCAGCATTTTTCTTTCCAATACCAGAAATTTTTGTGAGGTGTGAGGTGTTTCCGGATACAATTGCGCTCTCGAGTGTTTTTACTGAAGCGACACTCAAAATGTTCATCGCTGTCTTTGGACCAATTCCTGAAACGGTGATGAGGAGTTCAAAAAAATCGAGTGATTTTTGCTCGAGAAAACCGTAGAGCGTTTGTGCGTCTTCACGTACAGCATGATAGGTATAGAAACGAAGAGGGGAGTCACCAATATTGGCCACCTTATCGAGCGTTTCATCACTCACGAAAACTTTGTAGCCTACGCCATGAACATCAAGCACAATGTAGTTTTTTCCTCGAAGAAGTATCGTTCCGAATAGCTGGGAAATCATGTGGGTATCATATCACAGTGCCAAAAAGGCAGAAATCTTCACAATTCAAGATTTTAGGCAAGAAAAGGCAAGAAAAAGCCGGGCGCGCAATGCGCGCCCGGCGGTAAACCCAACTTAGCGCGGAAGGAGTTCTTCCTCAAGAAACTTCCAAGCGGCCTCTTGGGCGTCGACAATATCGACAACCTTGAGAACCACACAGCGTGCTGGCGCCGACGGATGAGGACCCGCATCGAGTTTCCCGGTTATTAAGGTGACCAAGTACTCGTCGTTTGTCCCGCCGGACGGTTTCCATTCAAGAAAGTGAGAGGGCGTACCCTCAAAAGCATTGCCGCTTTCCCGCAAGGCCATCACTTTTCGCAGGTGCGAAACCGCTTCTTCGTGGGTAATCGTCAAGGTGGTGTACAGCTGCGAACCGCGCACCTTTCGTGTGGTTCTGGTTTCGTGAACGATGATACGCTTGCCTGGAGCGAAATCATCAAGGTTGAGGGCCTCGAGGCCGTCTTCGGCGGTGATTTCCAACCGATCTGAGGTTTCTGTGCTCATAGTTTGTTTCTCCGTCTGCTGAATTGTTTATGGTGCTCTGTGTTGGGGCAATCCTACGCCTAAATTGTTGACTTATCAAGTCCTCTCATGTATAGTGGCACCCATGGCAATTACATCATCAGCAAAGAAAGCACTCCGAAGCTCAAAGCGAAAGGCTGTGTTCAACGCACGCCGACAGGATGCAATCAAGAGCGTAACAAAGAAAATTAAAAAGCTTCTCGCAGATAAAAAGACAAAAGAAGCTCAGGCTATGCTCTCACAGGCTTATCAGGCTATCGACAAGGCAGCAAAGACTAATCTCATCAAGAAAAATACCGCTGCCCGCAAGAAGTCACGACTCTCGGCACTTATTAAAAAAGCTGGAGCAAAAGCATAAAGCTCTCGAAAAGATCGCCAAACGGCGGTTTTTTTGTTAGTATCATTTTTATTCCGATAGCGATGCTGTTCGGAAACCCTCTCGTCGTTCAATGGATAGGACATAAGTTTGCGGAACTTAAAATCTAGGTTCGATTCCTAGCGAGAGGACAAGAGAGAAAAAGCACCCATTAGGGTGCTTTTTCTCTCTTGTCCTCCGAGTAAGAGCCTGACGGCTCTTACGTCTAGGAATCGAAAGGCTTTCTATGTTTCTGAGCCGCAGGCGAAGAAACCTGAAAGCCACGCGGCGTAGCCGAGATTCCTAGCCTTTAAAACCCCAACCACTCCATCACAATCTGACTCAAACTTTCCTGAATCTCTTCCTCAAGCAAATGCTGTTTCAAAATCGCACGAATGTCAGCTTCGTCTTCTTCGGTCATCCCAGGCATAAGAGGAATCACCAGCAACATACTCGTTGTCTTTCGCTGCTTAATCAAAATCTTCCCACGGAAAATATTAAACGAATCGAGGTGTGAGAAAGGGAAGAGCATATCATTTCCCACCATAATTCCACGATCGTTGATCGAGTAATTCATCAAAAGAGGCTTTCGCGCCGCGTAGAGAGAAAGCGACACTCCTCCAACTACAAGCAAAATCGCCAAGAGCGCATTGTCAAAAAGAATAGCTGTCCCCGCAAGAGCGGTAATAATAATCCAAAGTGCCCAGTACCAGTCCTTACCTTTTTCGGTATGGTTATACTCGTGGGCCTGCCATGTCACTGATTGATGTGCTTCCATGATTCTTCATTATACGCCAAATGATGATATTGAGTATCAACAGGATAGTTGTTGATAGTGCCGAGCCGACGCAATAGAGGCAAATTGCATGGATGAGGAAGAGTTGTGCGTACATAAACCATAGTGTGAACACAAATCCAATCCCCACAAACACAACCGACAGTGTTCGTGCCCAAGGTTTTTTATAGAGCGCATAGACAAGGGATACGATGAGGGTTGCGAGATAGTATAAAGCACCAAGGAGTGCTACTGGTATACCCATAATCAGAGAATACTTGCTTGTCGTCACAAGGTCACATGAGCCTTGGTTGAAGCAGGGAAGTGTCCCTCCTACGAAATGCTTAATCGTCAAAAACGCGGCATCAAAGAAACCAAGGAGCGCAACACCAACAAAAATCCAGAGAAGACTATTGAGAATTTTTTGTGAGTTCTTCATCGATAGTCTTTTTAAGAACAGTAAAATCAAGTACGCGAATATTATTTACATATACGCTTGGAGTACGGTCTACCCCATACTTAACCCCGCTTTGTCGCTGCTCATCAACAACCTTTGCAACATCAGCTGAGTCGAGGTCTGCGGTGAATTTCGTCACATCAAGCTTGAGTGTTTTTGCGAAGTCGATAAACATTTTTCGTGCATCACCAGGCTTTCCTTCCCAATCTGCTTGATGGTCAAAAAGCATGTCGTGCATTTCCCAGAATTTACCTTGGCGGTACGCAGCCTCGCCTGCATAAGCTGAGAGCTTGCCCACTTTGTGTTGATCGAGAGGGAAGTATCGATAGATAAAACGAACCTTGTCGCCGTAGCTTGTTACAAGCTCAGCAAACGCTTTGTGGTATGAGTTACATGCAGGGCATTCAAAATCACTATATTCAATAATAGTAACCTTTGCTGCCGGATTGCCTTTTTCTCGTTCTTTTGCCTGGACTGAAGGCAGGATTTCAACAGGCATCGTAGGATTTTCAGGCTGTGCGCCAAGGCCCTTTGAGACGACCTTAACCATTCCAAAAACTGCTCCAATCAAGACTACCGCTATGATGACCCACGTTATGATTTGTTTGTTCCGTTCGTTATTCATAGCGGGTATTGTAGCAGATCAGGACAAAGAAAAGTACTTGACGATGGTATACTTACCTGGAAGGCTTTTTGACAATATGTTTTTCCTCTACAACGTTCTCATTCTTGCGGGGTTGTTTTGCTACAGCTCTGTATGTGAATGGCTCCTCCATCGGTTTGTCATGCACAAACCCGTGTGGACGCCATTTGGTCGGTTTCGGTACGCTTTTCATGCTCACGCTCAAGTTCATCACCGCACATTTGGATATGGAATCAATTACCATCTTCAAAACGAAAAGGACAAAAATACCATCCCGATGGCGTGGTGGAATGGTCCTGTACTCGTCTTGATTGCTTCGGTAATTCCTACCATCATTTCGATTTCAGTCGGGTATTGGTACTACTCGGTTGTGTCGGTGGGTGTCATTGCCATCTACTACGGCCTCTACGAGTACCTTCATTGGTGCATGCACCTACCAAAAGCGCGGCGCATTGAAATGAGCTCGGTTTTCCAATGGTTAAACGGCCACCATCTTCTCCATCATCGGTATATGGGCAAGAATTTCAATGTCGTTTTTCCTTTCGCTGATGTCATCTTCGGCACCTTTTTGGCAAGAGCTTTGACTCGTTTCTGCCAACCTACGGTTGCTGTTCGTGATGTTCAACCTCTCGGCACATAGGTGTGCTAGACCTTTTTCACGAGCCGGATCATCTCCGGCTCTTTTTATTTTATGAAAGTTTGCTGATGTCTCGTGGGAAGAACAAATCAGTTGTCCACTCAAACGCAATTCGGAAGCGCTTTTTCCATGAAGCAAATTTGAAGAGGTATACCGTACGCCACACCCACCACATCATCGCGCCCCACATTCGCATTGAGTAAATCTCACCAGCAGCAAACCATGCACCCAGCGAAACAAGCATTCCTTTTACTTCGTTGCGGTAAGCCATCAATGGCCCGCCGTCAATCGTAGCAATAATATTGTTTGCAATGACTTTTGCTTGGGCAACAGCAACCTGAGCGAGCATAGGCACAGGGGTAGGGGCGTCTGGGGTTGCAACATCACCCAAAACAAATACTGAATCAAGTCCTTTTGCACTCAGATTGATGTCGGTGTTGATTCGACCAGAAGTCAGGGTCGGCATGATTCCTTCAAAAGGAGGCACAACAGCGCGTACGCCAGCTGTCCAAATAACAGTGTTGGCAAAAAGGCTTGTACCATCATTGAAATGAAGCCCATCTTTGTCGATTGCAGTTACTGTCATGCCGAGCAACACATTTACTCGATGTGAACGGAGGTGTTCGAGGGAAACCTCTTGGATTTTTGGGTCAAATTGTTTGAGAATTGTTTTGTCTGTGTTGATGAGGGAATTTGAGCTGTTCCTTGCGCACATCGATCTGAGTTTTTAAAATATCGCTTCTCAATTTCCTCTACAAAATCGACGAGCTCAGCGGCGGTCTCCACACCTGTCGGACCCCCACCAACGATCGCAAATGAAAGCATCTTTTTTCGTGTATCAAGGTCGGGAATCAAGCTTGCATGCTCAAAGCTATCAATAACTCGGTTTCGAATCGCCATCGCATCCTGCAAAGTCTTGAGAGCGAGGGTGTTTTCTGATGCACCTGGAATACCATAATAGTGAGTCTGGGCACCAGTAGATACCACAAGGTAATCATAGGAAATATCATACGGTGCGGTGGTACCTGCTGCCATAAGCGTCACACTTTTCTTGATTGAATCGATTTTCGTCACATTTCCCTGGACACAGTTCACTTCTGTTCGATGAAAGATTTCACGAAGTGGTTCGGTAACGCTTCGTGCGCTCAAATTTCCCGTTGCAACTTCATGGAGGAGGGGAGTAAAAAGGAAATAGTTTGTCGGGTTGATGATGGTGATGGAGATTTTTCCCTGATTTGCGTAGGGGGCGAGATTGAGTGCTGAGTAAACTCCTCCAAAACCAGCTCCAACAATAACGACATGGGGTTGTGACGATTTCATGACTTCAAGTATAGCATCCACTAATCTTTTTTATGAACGATGGCGAAGTCGATGGGGCTTGCGCGGAATGAGAGAGAGGTCCACGGTGTGGGGGTATTTACGGATAAAGAATTGATAGAGAATCCAAGTAAGAAATATTGGCACGGCGCCACAGAGGATCGTCCATGAGGGACCGATGATGCTATAGAGGATTCCAGCAAAGACTGGGCCAAGTGCCCACCCAAGATCAGAGAAGAGATTGATGACACCAGACACCGCACCATCATGAGCGTGTTCCTTGTCGAGTGAGTGGAGCCAAGACCATAGTGCAATTCCTGCCATTTCATCTCCGGTTGTGGCGAGGAAACCAAAAAGCAAGAATATCCAGCTGAAGTTGAAGCCAATCAGCATTCCAGAAAGTGCGAAAAGCAAGATTCCAAAAAATACGAGCGTTCGTTTGTTGGAGCGATCAGCAAGGCTACCGAGTGTAAAGCCAAGTACCACAACCGCAAAATCAAAGATGCTCAAACCAATGCTCAAAAGTCCCGAATTCGCCTGGTGAGCAATAACGAGGGGCACTACAAACCAAATAGCTCCATAGAAAATACCCGCCACACAGTTGAGCGCCACAAGCATCGAGCTCGCCGGGTTGAGTTTCTTCATCATTTTTACAGTACTTAAAAATGGTGTCCTTCGAATATGGTGGTGATGCGTGTCGAGTTTCTTTTCTCTATGCACAGACTCGTGATCTTTGGGACTAATCATGATAAGGATGAGTGCTGAAAAAAGAAGGAGACTCAAGAAAAAACCAGTATTCTGTACAGTAAGCATCAATACAAGCGGAAGAAATGCACTCGATAGTACAATACCCACCGAGCCAAATACATCACGAAGTGAGATAAATTTTCCAGCAGATTCTTTTGGGGCATGAGAGAGGATGTAGGCATTGATTCCGGGACCATAAAAGAGCCAGCCAAATGTTGAAATCGCAAGGCTGATGAGATAGGTGGTTTTGGTAAGACCAAACATGAAGCAAATGCCGGCGAGGAGAAAGACAAAGGTGGTGATTCCAAGAAATTTTCTATAACCAAATCGATCAAGAACGTACCCAGCAGGCACATCAAGGAATACCTGCACGATTGAGGTTGCGCCCATCAAGATACCTACCACCCAGAGAGGGAAAAGCGATTCGCCAAATGGTGAGATAAGGGTGTAGTGGAGGCCTGCACCAAATTTGTATACTACGAGAAAAAGCCAAAAAGGAAGGAAGTTCCAAAAGATTCTCGATACGCTTGAAGTAAAATATCGTGAAGCAACCATGGTCGTAATAGCTCAATATTACCACACTCTTTCACGAGATCTGAAAATTGTTTTGGTGATTACGAAAGATTGAGAACGGTGATGGTAATTTGCAAAACTGTGGCAAATGACACCCAGACCAAATAGGGAATGTTTACCAAAGCAATCCATCGATGATGCGGATATATTGTTACCAACGCCCAGATGAGAGTTATAAGCACCAAAACCACATCAATAGAAGCCAGAATTTGGTTTTGTAGACCAAACTGAAGTGGTGTAAAAAGGAAATTGAAAATCAGATTCGCAGCAAAGGGGATTCCCACTGATACGGGAAGCTTCTTTTTTATGATCTCAAGAAAGACTGTTCCGAACGATATCGCAATAATCGTGTAGAGAAATGTCCAGACAGGACCAAAGACCCAACTTGGAGGCGCCCATGATGGCTTGATCATGTGGGCGTATGATACATACGAAGAGTTCATGGCTCTTTATTTAACGGTAAATGTCACCATATTACTCTTGGTGCTGTTGCCCCAAGGCATGGTGTAGATTTTGTAGGTTCCTGCTGTGAGATTGAATGGTGTGGCACAAGCCGCGCCACCGTTGTCCTGCTGGCAGAGGGGTGATGTGAGGGTGACCTTTATGAGGTTGTCAGTAGATCCAACCTCTCCGAGAAGCACACCGTGCACACCCTGGGTGTTCTCAATAAGCGCACTTTTTGTGCCGTTGAATCCGGAGAAATTACATCCGCGAATATCTATATGAGTGCCTACCGATCCTGAGTATGCAGAAAGTGATGTGATGACCGCTTCACCTCCTGGTCGGCTCGTACATGTTTTTGGGAGATATTGTCCGCCACTTGAAGGGGTTGGTTTAGGTGTAGATGTCTGAGTGGTTGGCTTTTTAGGAGTTTGTGTGGTGGTTGAGGGTGCTGACGGTTTTTCAGAAGAAGTTTGCTCGGTATTTACCGCGACCTGATCGTCTGATTGCGTTGTGTAGAGAAGTGCACCCGCGAGTACAACAACGAGAATAATTAAAAGAGTAAGAAGTCTTTTGTTTTGCATGGTTTTTATAATAAAGCGAATAGCTACAGAGTAAGTATAGCAAGGGGGTGGGGGGTGCCAAGGCAAAACTTTTTACCGCACCCAAGCCTTTAACTAGAGGTGTGTAGGTATTTAATTAAAAAATCCTTTATCTCATTTGGCCAAATATCAAGATTTGGAATCTCAGATATATTGATCCATTCTGGTTTATAAAGAATACCCATACCAAGTTCAAGTTTTATTTCTGGAGACTCAGAGTCCATTTGGGGCACTCCAGAGATATATTTAAGTAAATATATATGATGGGTCAGATTATTATTATCAGTAATTGATGTTAACTTACTCACAATTTCTGACTGCAAAGAGGTTTCTTCTTTTACCTCCCTCATTACTGTATTTTCAAGGGACTCATTTTGTTCCACTTTTCCACCTGGAAGCACAAATTTAATTTCCCCTTTTTTGGTTCTCTTTATAAGAATAATTTTATTATCATGAATAATAATAGCTCTCACTCGGGTATTCATATTAAGCATTCTATCAAAGATGTTGGGTTTGTCCGTCCTCCCATCACGCAAAAATCGCCCGAAGGCGATTTTCATGCGG
>CAZTPW010000018.1:6964-11228 GCA_964615725.1 uncultured Candidatus Saccharibacteria bacterium | reverse complement strand
AACAGGCGGTCCGCAAGGACCGCCTTTTTCTTTTCTCAATCATTGAGAGGTATAATCTCGGCATGGCCTACTATGTCTACATCCTCGAGTGTGCTGACAAAACACTTTACACAGGCATGACAAACAATCTCGAAAAGCGTCTCGTTGCCCACAACTACCTAAAGTCAGGTGCACGATACACGAGAGCTCGTCGTCCAGTAATACTTGTTTATTCCGAGCATTGTAAAACACAGGGTAAAGCGCTCAAACGAGAATACGCAATCAAAAAACTTTCGCGAAAAGACAAGCTTGCACTAATCGGGTATACTTTTCCTATATTCAATAAATAAAGAGTATGGATGTAAATATTTTGGCAGTAATTGTGTGCGGAATTATTTCAATGGTCATCGGAGCAATCTGGTACGGACCGCTTTTTGGCAAAAAATGGATGGCAATCATTGGCGTTACACCAAAAATGATGAATGATCCTGCTTGTAAAGAACAGCAAAAAGGAATGTGGAAGGCATACGTCATTCAATTTCTCGTAGCTTTGATTCAAATTTACACCCTTGCATACGCAATCAATCTTTTTCCAGAGAAGTCAGGTGTTGTAATCTCATTGTGCCTTTTCTTGGGATTTGTATTTCCCCTTGTTGTTGGTGGGTGTCTTTGGAATAACGAATCAAAACAAAAGTCTTGGAATCGTTTCATGATTCAGGGCAGCTACCAGCTTGTCGTGGCACTTCTTTTTGGTTGGATTTTGTCGGTGTGGAAGTAGAGGGGAGTATTTCAGCAGGCTCTGAAAAGCTTAGAGGTTTTCACGAATAAGATTGGCAACCGCCCGAAGCTCCGCTTCGGGCGTTGCTTCTCGCTCACCTGGTCGGTACAAAAACTTTCTTGGTTCATATTCATAAATACCCGTATCCCCGACTTTTCGAGGAAGTACATGAAGATGAAAATGGGGAACTGATTGACCGCAATCTTTTCCATCATTCCAAGCAAAATTGAAGCCTTCAGCACCAAAAGATTTTTTGAGTGCGGCGCAAATCTTTACACGAATATCCTCAATAGCCTGCTTTTCAGCCTCGGTAAGATCCTCATACTTTGCAACGCAGCGAATTGGTGAAATCAGCGTGTGTCCCGGTACAATGGGAATATTGGTAGGGAATGCCCAAGCTAGGCCGTTTTTTACAATCGTTCGTTCTTTAATCTCAGGAATTTCACAATATGCACATTTCATACCGATAGAGTAGTATATTTCTGCCCTGTGGACAATGGTATTTGCACCCCCTTTACGAGTGCTATAATTATATGGTTAGTAATATTAATATTATTTCATATGAAAGTAGTTCACATCATCAGTTTTATTCTCGTCGTAGTGGGTGCGATTAACTGGGGTCTCGTTGGTGCAGCAAAGTGGAACCTCGTTGACGCTCTTCTCGGCTCATGGCCTGTAGTGGCTCGAATCGTATACGTCCTCGTAGGTCTCGCTGGACTTGTACTTCTCTTCACTCACAAGAAGTCATGCAGCGATTGTGCTTCATCTTCTTCTGCTGGATCAACTATGTAAGTCTCAGGGAAGCCTACGGGTTTCTCACGAAAAAATCACCTCGCGCGGGGTGATTTTTTTCTATATTCCGCCCATCGCTTTCTTAATATCCTCGAATGTACCCCCAACCTTTTTGCCAGGATTGAAAATGTTTTCAGGATCGAAGATGTTTTTGGTCTCCTGGAAAAGATGCACCACGTTGTCGCCAAACATTTGAGGGAGGTACGGGGTGCGGATGATACCATCATTGTGCTCGGCGGTGATCGAGCCACGATACTCGTTCACGAGGTCGTAAATCTTTTTTGACAATTCGAGAATCACTTTGGTAGAGAAAGGCTCACTCAAATTCATAAGCGGAATAATGTGGAAATTTCCATCACCAGGATGACCGGCGAGGGTATAGATGAGTTTGTATTCAGCGATTGCAGCTTGCACGCGTGGTAGAAAAGCAGGAAGATGCTCAGGCCCTACCACAATGTCATCGATAAACGGAGCGGTGCGGAGATTTTTGGTGTGATTGCGAAGGAGGTTGAAACTCTCGCGACGGATGCGCCAGTATTTATCGGCCTCATTGCTATTGCGTGCGATGTGGGTCTTGTATCCAAAATGAGCAACAGTATCGCGAATCTTCACGAGCTTGTCATGAATTTCTTTCTGAGAATTTCCTGCGCACTCTACCATAAGAATGAGTTTGGGGAGTTTGCCTGACATGAGGGTGAGCCATGCATCAGGGAGAAATTGGAAACCAAGTTTGATCGCACCCCAGAAGCCAAGTCGCTTAAAGAAATCAAAAAAGAATTTCATCGCCAACTTCATACTATAGTCGTCGTATGATTCGAGACTGTCGGGTCCAAAAGGCAAAATCGTATTTACAAGTTCACTGATCCGATCGAGAGAAGGGAGGAAAATGACGAGCATATTCGAAAGTGGGTGCACAAGTTCGAGTTTGAACATGATCTCAGTAACAATACCAAGCGTACCCTGTGATCCGACAATGAGGCGACAGAGATCAAATTCTCCCGTCTCTCGATGGTAAACATTCCAGAGGTAGTAGCCAGCAGAGTTTTTTGATACCTTCGGCTTTGCACTCATGATAAGACCGTAATGCTTTTCGATCAGTTCCCACAATTCACGATAGAGTTCACCCTCCAGGTCTTTTTGAGCTGCTTTTATCTCAAGCTCAGCTTTTGTGAGAGGTTTTACAACATATTCATTACCATCACGAAAAACTACTCTAAGTTGCTTGATGTGATTTTCAACTTTTCCATACTTGAGGCTTTTTTCGCCCCCGGCATTGTTGCCAACCATTCCACCCACAGCACAAACCTCACGAGAAGCAGGGTAGGCAGGCATAATATGGTCGATCTTGAGTGTTGCCTTTTCAAAGTCTCGATAGAAGCAGCCAGGCTCCACAACCCCATACGAGCTGTTGATCTCACCGATGCGATTCATGTGTCGTGTGAAGTCTACAATAATAGAGGAACCGATTGAACCACCGCTCATGTCAGTACCAGCAGAGCGTGCAGTGATAGAAAGAGTGGGATCTGCAGAGCGATTTTTGTTGACCCAATGCACGAGTGTCTTTACATCATCAGCGTCGAGGGGGAAGACAACAACACGCGGTCTTACGGTAAAGAGGCTTGCGTCGTGAGAGTATTGCGCAAGCGTTGCGTCGGTGGTATCAATCTCGCCACGAAACGATGGCTTGAGCGTATCGAACGAAACATAAGATTTTTTCGGAGTTTCTTCCATAATTTTGAAAATGGATTAGTTTTTTTGAATGATGGCTTCAATGCGCTTCATCATCTCTTCGCACTCGATAACGAGATCTGCGTCACCACACTGAAGTGCTGAAATAGTAATGTGCTCAAAACATTCATAAGCGTATTTCAAACCACCAACATCAAAAAAGAATGTTGCTTTTTCGAATTCGAAGCGGTTGTTGTCCCATGCTGTTTTTGAAGGATCAGGATTCTCAGGACTCAACCCAAGCTCTTGTGCGCGCGCCACCTCCCAGCGGCCATACGCAAGCCATGCTTCCTCGCTCGGATTTCCTGTGCGATTTTCGAACGCTGTGACTGCAAGTGCTCGAAGAAATTCAGAGCCTTCAGGTGTGGGGACTGATTCACTCATGTTCACAAGTATAGCATTTCTCGTTGGTGCTTTGCGGGGTATACTTATACACATGAAAACAATTTCAAAATTCATTCCTCATGCACTCCTCGCAGGATATCTTGTCCTCTTTGTAGTAATGGCAATCAATCCTTATTCTCGTGACGTCTGGTATGTGGAGAATGGTCCCATCTTTGCAATCGCACTTTTCCTCACGATTCTATATTGGCGCAAGATTCGCTTCTCAAATCTCGCATACGTCATGATGGCTGTGCTTCTGTACTGGCATACAATTGGTGGACACTACACATTCGAACGAGTGCCGTTTCAGTGGTTTAGTGATCTTTTTGGCTTCGAGCGCAATATGTACGATCGGGTAGGGCACTTCACGGTCGGTTTCTATGCATTCGCAATGGCGGAATACCTCATCACACGTGGAATTGTCACGAAAAAATGGGTGGCATATCTTATGGGTATCTGCCTTATTGGTACGGTGGCGGCTGGGTATGAAATCATTGAATGGCTTTACGCTGTGACAAGTGATCCAAACGCTGGTGCCGCGTTTCTTGGCTCACAGGGGGACATTTGGGATGCGCAGAAGGACATGTTGGCAGATATTTCCGG
>CAZTPW010000018.1:0-6864 GCA_964615725.1 uncultured Candidatus Saccharibacteria bacterium | reverse complement strand
GCTCACAGGGGGACATTTGGGATGCGCAGAAGGACATGTTGGCAGATATTTCCGGCTCTATTTTTGCCATCGTTGTTTACAAAATTCGAGATTTTTTTAAACACTAAAATCACCAGCTAATCCATGAAAATGTTTGAGCACTTTTTCGGTCAGGATCCAGAATTACCCGACGACCACAAAAAGATAGAGCAGCAGAATCAAGAGAGTCAAAAAGAAATGGCACGTATCGTTGCAGAACTCAGCGCACTTGATTTGTCTCCAAGTACTCTAGAAAAGTTAGAGCCCCGAGAGGTGTCGGAGCTCAATACAAAAATATTTCAGCTTCAGCGAGATTATCAGAACCTCTCAGGCGGATCGTTCCGGCCCTCTTTTTCTGAGTATCTTAAAAATCTAACCAAAGAGAGTGATATTATCGCCCACTTTTTAACACAACCTGAGCGTATTAAGCAGTTTTTGAAACAACTTTTTGACGATACTCTTTTTGAATATGTAATCGCTGAAAAACTAAAAGAATATGACCGAGAGAATTGGAGAGAAGTGTTTGACAGGGAAATCGCAAAAGGCAAGACACCTTTCGGTGATCAATCTTCTATTATTGAGGATTTTTACACAAAAAAGGGAATTAACATAAAAAATCCAATGCCCCTCGATATCGATGCGTTCTTTGCAAGAAAAGAATACACTGCAGGAAATATCGGGAATGAACTTGAACGTAGGAGGGTAGAGAAGTTCCATCTCAATGAGCAAGAGCGATCCGATATCACTGAGCTCTTTTGGAGGTTCTTCCGAGTTCCTGATGATGGAGGTTGGTTTAGCACCATGAAGGAACAGGAGCTCAAGGTGAAAACCGAGGAGCTCAAGCAAAAGCTTGGGTTCTGAGTAAGTGTGGTGGCTAGCCTTTGACAAAAAAGCTAGGAAGTTATATAATAGTAAGGTAAGTAATTCTCACTCGTTTCACTAGGTAATTGCCTGGTTAGCTCGACAGCTCAAGAACGCGCGGGACTTCTTCACGTAACGTTCTTGCGCACTGCGCAGATATTTCTTTATGCATCCAAACAATTCATCACATAAGGCTTCTTCATCGCATCATGGTGCGCGAAAGCCTCGACCAGCAGGTCATTCACATTCAACCGGCGGTCATAGTTCATACTCACCAACACAGCGTATTGTCCGGACAGACGTACGAGGCTTTTCTTCTGGAAAATCATTCGGCGGCCATTCAGGCTACAAGTCACACGGATCATACGGCGGTGGCCATGGCGGTCACGGAGGTCATTCTCGATTCGGAGGTGGTTCACGTCCACGCTTTGGCGGACGATCTCGAGGTGGCAAGAAAAACTTCGGCCAATACATCGACGTATCTCGCTTTGTGAATAAAGCAGAAATTACCGAAAAGGTAGAAAACTTCGTACCAGATCACAAGTTCACTGATTTTGCAATCGACGAACGAATCAAGAAAAATATCCTCGACCGAGGCTATAACGAACCGACTCCTATCCAGGATCGTGCTATTCCTCATGTATTGCGAGGTGTTGATGTTGTAGGTATTGCAAACACTGGTACCGGAAAGACAGCAGCGTTCATCATTCCACTTCTTCATAAGGTTTTGAGCTATCCAAAGGAGCGAATCCTCATCATGGTTCCTACTCGAGAGCTTGCTATCCAGATTGAAGACGAGCTTTGGGGCTTCGCAAAAGGCTTCGACCTCTACAGCGCATGCTGCGTAGGTGGCGCACCGATTGGCAAACAGATCGCACAGCTCCGAAAGCGACCTGAATTCGTCATTGGTACGCCAGGACGACTCAAGGATCTCATCGAAAAGGGCATGATTCGACTTCCAGAGTTCAAGACACTTGTACTCGACGAGGCTGATCGAATGCTTGACATGGGATTCATCAACGACGTGCGTGGTGTCGTGTCTTCAATGGACAAAGATCGTCATACACTTTTCTTCTCAGCGACACTTTCAAAGGAAATTGAAAAATTGATTCATGAATTCCTCAAAAATCCAGTCTCTATTTCAGTGAAGACCCAGGACACTTCGAAAAACGTCGATCAGGATGTTGTTCGAGTGCCAGCTGGCAAGACAAAAATGGATGTTTTGGATGAATTGCTCAAAAAATCAACCTTTGCCAAGGTGCTCGTCTTTGGACGCACCAAACATGGTGTTGAAAAACTTACCATCGAGCTCGTGCGGCGAGGTTTCCGAGCAGAATCTATTCATGGAAACAAAAACCATGCTCAACGACAGCGAAGTCTTACTTCGTTCAAGAGTGGACATGCTCCAATTCTCGTTGCGACTGACGTTGCGGCACGTGGACTCGACATCTCAGGCATCACTCATGTGATCAACTTCGATGTTCCAGCGACCTATGAGGACTACGTACACCGAATTGGTCGTACAGGTCGAGGAGGCAAGAAGGGACACGCTCTTACGTTTATCGACTAAAACAAAACACCGCCTTTTCACTCAGACACGCATAAATCCTTACTAGGATTTTGCTGTGCTCGGCCCGTCGGCCTACGCAAGTCTTCGTTCAAAGGCGGTGTTTTGTTTTTCGTGAAAAATCTAACCTAGGGAGGTTTTCCACTTTGCTAAAGAGTTTCTTGTTCTTGATTTTTACGATATAATTGGATCGTTATATGAGTAAAATTTCGCTGAAACTTTTTCGTGGATTACTTTTCGGAAGTTTAATCATCTGTGGGGTGTTTTTTGTGGCATCCCACGAAACCCATGCTGCATACCCGCTCGGTTCCGAGCTCATCCTTTACCACTTTGAAGATGCAGCAACTGCCACGTCAACAAACTCCGGCTCAGGCGGAACCACTTACGACGGTACCTTTGTGGGAAGTGCAAGCACAACAAATACCTTTGCGCGCTTTGGTTCAAAATCAGCAGCTTTTGGAGAAATAAGTGACTATATGCGTACCTATTATGGTAATGGTATCGATCCAACGACTCAATCAATCTCAGTAAGTTTTTGGGTCTACAAGGGAGACAACTGGTGTCCATCAGGTGACGATGACCATGTATTCGGAGTAAGTGGTTCTCCTACTGCAAACCGTTTTTATATTCGATGTCGTATTTCCACAACTCAAAAATGGGGTTACCGTATCCAGGGAAATGCCGAAGTATTTTCAACAACGTCAGTTTCGACAGGTACCTCAACTCGGCCATGGGATCACATTACTCTCGTTGCGTCTTCTACCAATGATAAGGCCCAATTTTATATCAACGGCAACCCTGTAGGTGCCAATGTTGCGTATACTACCTTCACACTTCCGGGTCATTTTTATGTTGGAAACTATAACGACACCGTTGGTGCACTCACCAACCAAGGAGCAGGAGGCTATATTGATGAATTTGCTATTTACAACTCAGCCCTTACCCCCACCGAAGTTTACTCACTCTTTCAGGCTGGGGATGGGATTGCCCCTGTTATTTCCGCGGTAGCAAGCAGTACGGGCGCTACAAGCGCAACAATCACATGGACCACCGATGAAAACGCGACAACTCAAGTCGAGTACGGTCCAACAGCGTCATATGGTAGTTACACGACACTTTCAGATAATTCAACTTATGTAACCAGTCATTCAGCGACTATCACAGGCCTCTCATCAAATACTACATACCATTTTCGTGTAGCATCAGTCGATCCTTCGGGGACTGTAGCATCATCATCTGATGCAACCTTTACTACTACCGAGCCAGACATCACAGCACCTGCCATTTCTTCTGTTGCGAGCTCCACAAACCCAACAACAGCAACTATTACCTGGACTACGGATGAAAATGCTTCGTCTCGAGTTTACTATGGAACAACCGCAAGTTACGGATCACTTACATCGCTTGCAGACACCTCACCACGAGTAACAAATCACTCAGTCAACCTCTCTGGTCTAACCCAAAATACTACTTACCACTTTGCCGTTGAAAGTATCGATGCCTCGGGAAATACATCAACAAGTACTGATTATACACTCCTCACCACAAGCGATCCTCCAGGTCAGCCGACCAGTGTGATTGTTATGCCTTATGAAGGTAAGGCTTATGTGTTTTGGACTGCCGCTTCTGGTTCGGTTACGGACTATAGAATTGAGTACAAGCTCAACGCTGATTCTACATGGACTACATTCTCAGATGGAGTCTCCACTGCAACTTCTACAACAGTAACCGGCCTTTCGAATGGTTCACTCTATGATTTCCGCGTCACAGCACTCAATGGGGTGACTGGAGGCACGGTTTCATCAACTGTATCCGCTCGTCCTGCATATCGCGTGACATTCATCAGCCCTACACCCACTGAAGGATCTACGATTAGCACCAACTCAATCACTGTCTACGCATCAACTACTCCAAGCACCTACTCCACATCCACCACACATGTAATTCGTCTCGAGACAGGAGGTGGATCGCTTGTGAGTCAGGTTTCTACCACGACACGATATGGTGATTATGTAGTGACCCATGTTAGCCAAGAAGTACAGGATCGAAATCTTTCTATTGCTGCCAACTCTTCGGGCGCAGCATTTGTCCCAACAACAAATACGATTTTTGTTCCACACAATGCCGCTGTAGGTACCGACTCAACATTCTCAGAGCTTGATCTCGAAGGAAATGAAATTCGCTCAATTACATGTACTGGTTGTGGAGATACTGAGGGTATAGTTCTTGTATCGTCTGTAGCATCAACAACAACGACTGGATATGACCACACCTTCATGGTTTCTACGGAAAACAACCTTTCAAGTGCACGAATCTTCCGAATGGTTGTTCACTCAACAAGCACTACAGTAGTTGCTGCGAGTCAGTACTCAAACAACTATTGGGATACTGGTATTACCCACGGATCAAATCTTGGTCTTGAGGGTATTGCATACAATTCAGCTTCTGATGTTTATTATGTTGCCACTGAAAAGACACCAGCTGCACTTTATGAAGTAATTCTTCGATCGGGACATAACACATCGACAAGCACTATTTGCGGCAACCTTGATTTCAGCACAATAGCCACTGACTTTTCAGATCTCTTCTATGCAAGTAGTACGCTTTTTGTGCTTTCACATGAAAATAACAGAATTATTCCGCTAGACATTACCTCTACATCAACCTGTAAGTTCCGCCATGCGGATGGTTCGTCAAATACAACTCCCGATACAAACGATTTCTTGAACACACTCTTTACAAGCGGTGTTACTCAGCAGCCAGAGGGTGTGACATGGGATGCTACGGGTGACAAGCTTTACGTCATAGGTGAAGCAGACTATTTTGCTCGATGGAGGACTAATGCCTTTACGACCCGTACACCGTTCACTGGACTTTCAAACGGTAACTATGTTTTGAAATCATACTATGTTGATGGCTATACAGGAGTAACGACCAACGCAGCGGATCGATCATTTACCGTGGCGGTGGACGCAGCGGCTCCTACAGTCAGTCTCGACACACCTACCAATGGTTCATCTGTTAATGGAACAATATCACTTACTGCCACAGCGTCTGATGATGTTGCAGTGTCTGGTGTTAAATTCTATCAAGACAGTTCACTTATCGGATCTGAAGACACCTCAGCACCTTACGCAATAACCTTCGATACCACAGGTATTTCAGACGGTTCACATACGTTTTCAGCAGTTGCTCGTGATGCCGCCGGAAACAATGCAACATCTACGAATACTGTGACTGTGGACAATACCGCTCCGGTCATTACATCAATTGCTTCATCCACTACCGATACCACAGCAACTATTACTTGGAGCACTGCGGGCGAGCTCTCATCGTCAAAGGTTGTATACGGCGCTACTGCATCGTATGGAGCTACGACCGCCGAAACAGACACCTCGCCTCGAGTTAATAGCCATAGTGTGGGTCTTACTGGCCTCACCACATCGTCACTCTATCACTTTGCCGTAGTATCACGTGACGCTCTTGGCAACACCAGCACATCAAGCGATCAAACATTCCGCACGACCGCTACGCCAGACACCACAGCACCGACCATCACCAATGTTACGTCTTCAAAAACAAACGGCACCTATGATGTGGGTGAGGTGATTGCTATCGATGTTACCTTCTCAGAAGCAGTCACATCAACTGGGTCTGTTACTGTGACACTTGAGACGGGTACTACTGACCGTACATGTACCTTTACCGTATCGTCATCTTCATCTGCAACCTGTAACTACACCGTGCAGTCTGGCGATACCTCTTCAGATCTTCAGGTCAACAGCATTTCAGGAACAATTGCAGACGCAGCTTCAAATGCAATGACCAACTTCACCCCAACCACCAACCTTGCTGCCAACAAAGATCTTGTAATTGACACCACAGCTCCAGTCATCTCATCTGTTTCATCGGGAAGTATCACCTCAAGTGGCGCAACCATTACCTGGACCACTGACGAAAATGCATCATCACGAGTCACCTACGGACCATCTTCATCACTTGGTACTTACACATCTGAAACCGACACTTCGCCTCGAGTCACAAGTCACAGCGTCTCACTTTCTGGCCTTGCAGCTTGTAGTACTTATTACTACCTTGTTTCATCACGAGATTCATTAAGCCATCAAGCTTCCTCTTCACAAAGCACCTTCACTACTACTGGCTGCTCCGGCTCAGCTTCAGTAGAGTCACAAGCGGTAGCGAGTGTTGTGGCTGCTTCTGGTGGTACCGGTAGTCTTTTGAGCGGTGGAAAGGGAATCGACTTCTCAGCCCCATCAACATTTACTCCTGCCAATGTCGATATTCAGATGAAGAAGATTAATGCAAACTCAGCGATCGGCGCCATCGGAACTCCATCAGCGAGTTTGAGTACTGTTGGAGATCACGTCTACGATGTTAAGGCCTACTCAGATCCAAGC
>CAZTPW010000017.1:0-12638 GCA_964615725.1 uncultured Candidatus Saccharibacteria bacterium | reverse complement strand
GAGCGCCCGCTACCTGTGCGGTAAGGTTTACACCCTTAAGCTGAGAAACTGACTTAGTAATCGAATTGGTAACCTTAGCGCTGATTGTTGTATTAGAAATAAAAATTACACCCAACGCTAAAAGCACGATTGCAAACAATACAAATCTACTTTTCATCTTCTAATAATACTATGTATAGTGATTCAAGACCACCCTTTACAAACTGTGGGTAACTTTGTATGGAATATGAAAGGAAAACAATGCAAAAGAAAACCGCCGGCTGAAGCCGGCGGCGATAACTGTGCGCTCGTAAGCGCTAATGGTGATAGAGGCGGTAGAATCCGACTCCTGCAGTCGATTGCTCGACTTGTTCGCCCGTGATAACCATTTTCAGATCAGTCCAAGGGCCTTTGATTGAGGGCGCCCGTTGGAGTACGGCGTACGTCTCAGTCGTGGGAACAACCAAGACTGTGCTGTTTTTTGATCTCCTTACCCCGATTGATTGGGCTGAAGGCGGGTTTACCCCGACCCGAGCACTACCTCGTGACCAGAGCGTGCCACCATCAGGCGACATAACCGAGAACTCAGTCAGAAGGGAGAAATTCCCCCAACCCGCAATCAGATTCGAGATCATGAGCGAATCCGCCTGACTCTCGGCTGACAAGGCCGCACCTCCACCTGCATAGATCACCATATTGCAGGCTTGAGTGCCCGCTCCGCCGGTAATGATCTGCCAGTTTGAAGTGTCAGTGATCCCACCGATTCCGAACCTCACCCCGATTGCCGCCGGCGTATAGTCCCGGCCAGCGAGTGAATCGCTGAAGCCAAGACAATTTCCAAGATCGCTTGAGGTCTGTACCCTGCGAAGCTGGGCTAGCGACACATCCTGCTGCTGCGTGGAGATCACTGCTACATACGCCATCAGCACGCTGCCGTACTGATTCGAGAAGGCACCAGTCCCGGGAAAATTCCCGAGCCAGCTGGGGCTTCCCGACGAAACAAGGTTTTTGTTCCACGCGTAGGTGTGAACCCTTCGAAGATCAGACGGGGACGTCATTTCTCCCAACTGAGGGATGCCACCACGCGAGAGTTGCGACACTAGATTCGTAGCCTGAGCCATTGCTGTGTTTGCAGCGGGGCTCATGATGTTGTTGCACTGCCAATAGCTTGCAAGAACAACAATCTCCGGATGCATCGACTGATGCCAATCCTGTTGCGGCCCAGCGTCGGGTTTCGACGCATTGGACTTCTTCACCACCTGACCAGAGCTGTCGATGAGGACAGTTGGAACAGGTTGTCCGAATGCTTGCAGAGCAAGCGTCAGTAAGAGGACCGTAGCGTAGGTCTTCATAGTCTTTTTTTGTGAGTAGGTTTTTTTTGAAATCAATTCACGAGTCCTGTAGTCAACCACTCGGTTGGCCACGAAATTGAGGTTGCGACGCGCGGCAAACCGTCTGCGTCCCCGTCTCAATTTCGTGGCCTACCACCATTTCAAAGAGCATATCTATGCTTACTATTCTACAACTATTTATACCGTTTTGTCAATATGTGGAAAAATTAAGCCAAAACACCTTGCAATAGAGCCATATTTTCCCTCTCACAACACTTGACTTTTATATTTTTATGTGATAATATATACCCAATAAACCAGATCCGGGAAGTTCACACGAATGACCCGCCTGACAACCAAAAAATCAACAGTCGGCTCGTCCGACATTACCAAAATGACAAACTTCGAACGTCTCATGAGCCGGTTCGATGTGAGCGGAACTGACATTGGTCTTTTCGTTCTCATCGGCCTCGGCATTCTCATCTGTCTCCTCTTCGCTGTGTGGGCATTCGCCTACGCCGGAATCATGTTTACTTTCTGCAAGGAAGGACATATGGTCTTCGTTCTCGAGGGTGGCAACGTCACGAAAATGATCGCCCGCCCGCCCAAGACCCATACGTATGACAAACGTAATGGCGAAATCTTCGAGAAAACTAGTCCCGGTGTCAACAAGTCTAATGAAGCGTGGAACCTTTTTGGTATCTACCTCGTTGGCCTACCGTTTCTCTGCACCGTTTTCAAACGGAAGCAACACGACCGTGATGGTAGTTTGTGCAAGGAACTCGCAACGCAATTCCCTTTCAGGAAAACTCACACGTTCGTCATCAAGGATGCCGAAACGAAGGAGCTCTATCCTGTGACGGTGAATTTTGAAGCGACGACCGACACAACAAACGGCATCACGCGGTACGTCATCGCTCCCGATTGGAGAGAGCAGGTAAACGCATCGGCCACATCCGCAGGTCGCGGCTGGATTGCTGAGCACTCAGTCGAAGACTTGCTGAAAAGTCAGGAGACTCCAACCGCAGGATCATTGGTTCTTGAGATCAAGGATTGTGGCAACACTTCCGCAGGCAGTAACGAAAAAACTCTCGGCGAATTGGCCGGCACAAAAATCGTTGCTGTCAACCTCGGAATAGTTGACCTCGGTGAATACGCCGAACAACTCGCATCGAGGGGACTCGCTGAAATCAAAGTCGGTGTTGCAAAGGCGCAAGCTGATGCTGCACTTGAAGTTGCCAGAGGCGAAGCAGGAGCCTTCGAAAAGATGGCAGCCGCCCAGCGAAACAACATGAAACTGATCAAAGAGTTGCTTGGTGACGATGCGAAAGCACTCGCCAATTACCTCGCTCAACAACTTGCTTCTGAGGCGCTTCAGAACGTCACAACGTTTGCCCCAGGCAATCCATCAACATTCCTGGAACTCAACCCGGAGAACAAACCAAAATGAAAAGCATGCTCATCGCCCTCGCCGTCGCGGTGGGGGTAGCCCTCATCGCCGCGCTCTTCGCGTGGTTCGCCTACTGTCGCAGGGAAAAGTCGGCTGCTGCAGGCAGCCCACCCCCTACCGACCCAACAGCACCAAAGAAGGATGACAAGGAGAAGAAGGCCGAAAAGCCTGGACTCTCCGCCTTCTGGAAATTTGCCATCATGTTCATCATCGTCTCGGCTATGGCGCCCGTGATTGGTTGGGGTCTCTACCCGTTCTTCAAGGACAAGGTGGACCCCACAAACCCGAAGTCGACCAAAATCGTGCTGAAGGTTACGGAGCGCGGTGCGGTGCAACACACGCTCTACAAAGGCGAAATGTACCGTAATGACGATGAAGTCCTTGAGTTCGTGATGCACTACAACCACGACCTCTTGGGTTACATGACCCGATACGTCTGGCTCAAGAAAGCGGCAAATGTCGGGACATACTCCCAGGCAAATCCGCCCGAAACCGGCACCTTCACCTGGCGCGAAAGCGCATTTGGGAAAGGGTGGATCGCCGAAACGACAGTTCTGACCGGCGACCACCGTGCGAAGCCTGCGACGATTGAGGTGACTGTTGACCCCGAGGGACTTAGATAAGCGCAAGCTTGTCCTCCCTCAAAAGCAAAACCACTCATGGTGTGCCTCGCGGCATGCCCTCTGAGTGGTTCTTTTTTTGCTTCATTTTCTTCAGATGATCTCGAGAGAGATTTCAGACCGATTTCCTGAACACCTAATTCCCTACTGTATCGCGAATGATGTACACAAGCGCCTTCGCTCCAAACATAATCGCCATTCCAATCACTCCCCAAAAAATATGCCATCGGCCTTTTGTCCGAGCATCCTCACTGTCTGCGTTTTTTACATACATGAGAACCCCCCAGATAAAGTAGACGAATGCTGCCGCAAAGAGAACCCAGATAATAGGACTGACGACATTCGCACTAATCTTGTCGATAATGCCCTCAGCTCCACTTGCTGCATGTGCAACGTCAATAAAAGCCATAGCGTATTTTGTGGATGACTATCTTGGAACCTGTGGAAGTGTAGGTGCTGATTCACCCTGAATACCCACAACGTTCTGAACGAATCGAACAATACCCCAAACTGAGAGCATCACTACGAGACCAATGATACCGTAGATGATGGTATCCTTTGCCTTGTCCTTTCCTTCTGAATCGGCGCTGACAACAAATCGGAAGACTCCCCAGAGGAACCATACGAATGCAATACCAATAATAATTGGTGCAACTGTGTCAAGAATGTTCTTGAGCTTTCCCAAAATGTCAGTAAAGTAGCTGACATCAACGTTGTTTGCTGCGAGAGCAAATGCTGGAGCAAGCGCAATCACAAGAGCAATACCTGTTTTTTTCATATAAATATAATGTGTAAATTAATCGGTCTAAAAACCTTATCTAGTATTATAGCAAGCCACAGAAGTGACACAATACGTTGTGTGGATATGCAAGTCTGGCGAGATCTAACGCATCCAACCATCAAAATCGGGTAGATGAGCATTGATGCTGTTGTTGTAGCTTGGGCTGAATTCTGCAGGGTTTGATGAGCCAAAAGCGACCGTCATTGCGAGACGTACGAGCCCCCAGAATGAGAGTACTGCCACAAGACCAATAATACCCGCAAAAAGCATTTGCTTACCCTTTTCAAGCTTAGTCTCATTTCCTGCCGAACTGACATACTGCACTCCACCCCAAAGGAACACCACAAAAACTGCTGTTATAAGAAACGGAACAATAAAAGTCTCTATAGTACCCAAAATGATAGCTGTAATTTCTAGGAGAGTCATGTTAGTTTCTGATGCTATTTACGGTTTCGGTAATAACGCTAACGATAAGCGACGTACCGAGAAGGATTGCCGTACCAATCGCGGTGTTGATGAATGTTGCATGCGCCTTCTCAAGCTTTTTCGAATCTCCTCCCGCGGTCACGTAAAGGAAACCTGCGTAGATAAAGAAGAAGATTGCTGCAATCGCACCAAGGTAGCCAACAATCTTCAAAGCTTCTTCGAGAAGCTCGCGGACGCTATTGAAGCGAAGTGGGTTGTCGAAAATCGGGCCAGGTGTCCCTGAGCCAACAGCATGTACATTGAGAACACCTGCGAAAAAAAGGGGTGACATCAAGAAAATACTTGTGATTACGAATCGGAGTGTGCGAAGCGATTTCATGTTCATAAGTATAGCATGATTATTTTTTGACTTCGAACGTTTCATAGGCGTTTTTGTTCAAAATTGGATCAACAATGGTGTAGACAATGAGCCATGCGCCACACACAAAGAGGAATCCGATGAGAACACCTTTAAACATTTTTTTGGCCTTTTCAATTTTCCCAGAATCATCGATGGCACTCATATAAAGCCAGCCCGCATAGGCACAAACATAGAAAACCACAGGGATTGTGAGGTAGAAAATAAGATTCACGACACGCTTCGCTAAGAGGAAAAAGTCATCGACAGTACATGGATGACTATCGGGTGTTTTTCGACCACACACGATCAAATACCCAGGATCAAGAGGACTGTCTGCTGCAAGAGCTGTGTGGGGAATCGCAATCGCAACAAGCGCGAGTATTGTAGGGGCGAGTACCGCTCCAACCATCAACCATCGAAAGAATTTTGATATTTTTTTCATACAAAGTTTATTTTACTCTGAACAAAGATTGAATCTTGCTTGAAGCATCGAATACCGCCTTGTCGCTCGTCACACGACCTGATGTAACATCCTCGACCATCGTCTTAAATATTGATGAAGTGTCATAGGTGTTTGGATCAAGCCATCCCCGAGCAATCAGAGCATTGTTATAGGCGACCGAAAGCACAGGATCTGCTGGTGTTTCTGCAAGAAGTGACCGGCGAGCAGGAGCAACATCGCCTTTTGAAAGCCATGTTTTTACAAAAGTATCGCCCGTCAAAGCAATGACCGTACTGAATGCACTTCCGATATTTTTTGATGCCTTGAGGATTGAAAAGCCATACATTTTTCCATACACGACACGAGTTTTTGCATCCTTCATCTGTGGCATGTTGGTCACATCGTAGTTGAGGTTTGGGTTTTTTTCGTACAAGCTATTAAACTCACTCGCAAAACCGAAATAGAATGCCAAATCCCCCGCCAAAAACATCGTTCGAGAATTTTGCAACGCTCGATTCCATGAATAGTTTGGTTTCGATGGGTTCGAATAGCTTGTGTAATATGATAACGCTGTCACTGCAGGAGGAGTTGAGAATCCAAAATCCTCAGAGAGTACCGCTCGAAGCACACCGTTGTCCTGTCGACTCACAATAGGATTGCCCGCTTGCATAAAAAGTGTAGCGAGCACCTCTTTTGCATGAAGAGCATTTGAAAATTCACCAAATGGCACTGTTGCGCGTGTAATATTTGCTACAACATCCTTTTTTGTGAGCTTTCCTGCTAGGGTAGTCATGTCAGTCCATGTCGTAGGAGGATTAGGAATGTTTTCATTGAAAAGAATGTCTTTGTTCCAATACATGACAAGTGGATCGACAGTAAGAGGTACGCCAAGCACACCATCACCTGATATATAGAGTGACGCTTCTTCTACAAAAGTATCCTTAAACTGGCGAAGTGGATATGAAGTGCCTGGGATGACGAGAAATTTGTCTTCCTGGCGCGCCATAAAGTCCTGAGGAATGAGTACAATATCTGGCCCTTCGCCGCTCGCGAGAGCTTCGATCAAATCACCATCAAAATCTTTTTCACTTTTCTCGACATAGGTCACATTTACTTTTTGAGGAAGTTCTTTATTTGCTTCAATGATTGCGCTATTGAAACTCTGGGCAGGTAATGTACCCCAAATGGTTACTTTACCAATGTCTTGTGAGGTACTTGATTGAAAGAGAGCGAACGAAGCAATTGCAACCACAACAATTGCGATAAAAATTCCGAGAAGAACCGTTTGAAATGTGGACATTCCTTTCATGACTTTTTGAATACAAGGCCGTAATGATGGTCACCGGCCGTCATAGATTTATAATACGCGAATCCGGCCTTTTCGAGAAGTTGTCGAGCTTGAAATTCGGGAAGAAGTTGTTCGGGATGTGGCCCTATTCCTCCTGAAGAATCCGCCCAGTCGATAAGGAAGAGTTTTCCGCCTTTTTTGAGAAGTCGTGCCGCCTCTTTGAGAACGTTTTCTCGCATCTTAGTCTGAAAAAGTGTATTTGCAAGCACTACACCATCGAGAATTCCGTCATGGAGAGGTACACCACCCACTCGCTCAATATCAGCGCGTAGTGGCTGGATGTTATGAATCCTCTGCGCTCGCGCTTCGGAGAGTGTCTTTGCAAGAAGGTCATCATTGACGTCGATAGCATAGACCTTGCCGGTACCGTGGAGACTGTGCCCCATTTCAATCGCATAGCGCCCTACTCCGCAACCAAAATCAGCGAGGATTTGGTTCGGTAAAATTTCGAATTGAGAAGAAGTGTGCTGTGGATCAGAGAACATGGCTTTAGTATACCTTAAAATAAATTCCTAAAGAAGTTTTTAATGGTATCCCACCATGTTTGCTCTACTTCTTTTACCTCTTCGGTTGGCCTATCTGGAGCGAACGACGGTGCATCATCCGTAAATGAATGTGTTATTTCTCCATGATCCTCGGGTTTTGTTGCCAGAACTTCAGGTGATGATGTTGATAGTTCAAACTGTTTCTTTTCCTTCGTTTCAGGGGTTGATGTCGCCTTTAGTACAGGTGTCGGATTGTCTTTTTTAAGATCACGCAAGGCTTCGTCTTCCACTTCAGGCTGTGGCTGAGAAGTACCTGTTGAAAAATATCGCTTTGCTTTTGTTGATAAATAGCGCCTATATACATCAACAGCAACATCTGACGAATATTCCTTACGTGTAAAAGGCCTCACGAGGGTTGAAAAATTCGATGAGTCTTTAAAGGGTCTTAAAATATCACCTTTATCAAGATCACTTAGAGATGAAATGGAACTGAAAATAGTTTCCGAGTCACATTCATAACAAAGCTGAGCGGTATCTGATTTTTTCAAAGAATCGAAAAGCTTTTTCATTCCTTGGCCGCCGAGTGTTTGAATAACATGAAGCATAGCAGTACCAGCCCTCTTATATGAAATATTCAGACCAAAGTAATTACTACCATCAAACGTCAGATCGAAATCTTTTTTATAACTCTCAGAAAGCTGAAGTGGTGTCATGAATCGGCTATTTGAAGTTAGGTCAAATGTTGCTTTTTCGAATTCACTTGGGTAAATCTGACTTCTTGCCTCATTTTCAATAGCTGTTGCTAGCCCTTCACGAAACCACGCTGCAACATAAGGAGCATTTTTAAAAATTTGTTGCTGAAACTCTGTTAGATGGGTAATTTCATGAGCGATCAGTACCGCCAATTCCTTAACATCTTTTGTTTTTACAAAATAGTCATTCAGAATAATAACATTGGGCCGTACGGCAAGAGCCTCAGCTTCGTAACCAATATCGACACTGCTCATGTCTTTTGTGAGCAGAACAACATTTTCTGGCATGGAGACACCGAGACGGTCGCTTATAAGTTTTGGAAGAAAATCAAGTTTCTGCACCGCACTAGACACCTTCTTGATCGTTTCTGGTGAACCTGCAGTTTTATATCGATCAACTTCCTTATAAGTATTTGTTTGTCCTGGTGGGAGAAAAACGATTTCCACAGGGTAAACATATGAAGTGTCCAGTGGGTAGTGAATTTTTATAGGATTCGATTGGGTGTTTTCAGGTTTTGGCCATACAGAAATAATCTTCCAATCCTTTGGATAACTGATTGTTAGTTCTGGAGACATGAAATACCCTCCGTTTGCAACCCAAAATTCGTAAAGTGCAAGTGGGGATTTAAATATCGTCTTGATAGAATAATCGATGTACATTGGCTTGACCCCAGTACCACTTTGATATTTCGTATTTACTATTACGTTATCGCCACCAAAATCACTGAGCTCAAGTTTTCCATGTTCGTTCCGAATGTCAGTAACCTTGTATTTAAAAGAGCCAGTCATCCCAAATTTTTGGAAATTACTAAACAGAAATGTGTCGGTGTCGGCGGTATCAATTGGTATGGTCCAAGTACCCTGAGCGCTTGAGTCAGGATTTATAGTGATTGTTGCCTCTTGGTGAACATCCGCAGCGCCAACTGTGAGAGGAAAAAGAATAGTTGCACTTATTACGACACGAGAAATGGCACGAATAAATTTCATATTATTTTGAAAATGTTATCGAGTCTAGCATTGCGAGGATATACTCTTTTGAACCATTCGATGAAACAAGTGATGCTCCTTGAAAAAGGAAGGCGCTGTCTCCCTTGAACGCTACGGCATCAATTGCATAAACCACCTCTTGATCGAGGGAAATATATTGAGAATGGAGTGTGTAAAGCAGAGTTTGTCCTACTATTTTTTTCTCGATTTTTTTAACAGAAAAATTAATTCTCGACTGAGCTAAAAGATTCATAAAAACATCGGCCTTTTCTTCTTCAGACAGAGTACCTACAGCGCTTTTCTCAATACCTAAAATCACAGATGTTTTGCCAAAATAGGTATTTACAGATCGGGTTTGACGACTATACTGCTCTGAACTTGGATAGAAAACCACGCTCTTGTAAGTAGTCCCTTCAAGATCCTGATTATCATACTCTTTATTTTCCCAACTATTTGGCACATCAATCGTGTACCCAGACTGAGCGTCCCTATAGGTGTCGTTGAACTTTACATCAGCACTTACAAATTGAACCGATACAACCAAGCACAAAAGAAACAGTAATACTGGCCATACGCCCGATAACCTTTTCATAGAAACTAGTATACCACTAGAGGCACACAGCACTCGCCAAGCTATCCCCATCTCGGAGACGCATAATACGCACACCCTGAGTCTGACGGCCGAGTGTTGGAATTTCCTTGATCTCACATCGAATGACCTGACTCTTCTTTGAAATTGCTACGAGCTCCTGATCTTCTTCTGAAGTGTCGATGACACGTGAAGTGATAACTTTTCCAGTCTTGTCGGTAACTTTTGCGGTGAGAATTCCTGAACCGCCACGATTTTGTGTCTTGTACTCGCCGAGCTCAGTCTGCTTTCCATAACCATGACTCATGATCACGAGGAGTGTTGGCTTCTTGTAGTCTTTTTTGATTACATCGGCGCCGATGATTGAATCACCTTTTTCAAGTCGCATAACAATCACACCCATAGCAGCGCGACCCATTTCACGCACATCACCTTCTTCGAAACGAATAGACTGACCTTCAGACGTTGCGAGGATGATTTCATCACCCTTTTCAGCAAATCCTACTGACACGAGCTGATCTCCCGCCTCGAGGTTGATTGCAATGAGGCCGCTTCGACGTACGTCATGGAATGATTCGGCATTGACTTTCTTTCCGATACCGTTTTTCGTCACAAGGAAGAGTGAAAGACCACTCTTCTTCACCTCTTTTGGCATTGGAAGAATCGATGTCACCTTTTCGTCATCTGCGAGAGGAAGGAAGTTTACAATTGCCTTTCCACGTGTAGCGCGCTTGCCTTCTGGAATCTCATACATCTTGATCTGGTATGCCTTGCCTTTATTGGTAAAGAAAAGCATATCAGCATGAGCGTTGGCACTGATGATATGAGTGATAAAGTCCTCCTCTTTGGTATCGAGATCTACCACTCCCACGCCACCACGCTTCTGCTTGCGATACTCTTCTGGAGCGGTGCGCTTGATATAGCCACCAGCAGTAAGTACGAGCACAGACTCGGTGTCCGCAATCATGTCCTCAGGCTTGAAGTCTTTTACTCCACCCTTGATCACGCGCGTACGTCGTTCATCACCAAATTTTTCTCGAATTGCGAGAAGTTCTGTCTTGATAAGAGCAAGCATTTTTTTGACGCTACCCAAAAGCTCTTTGAGTTCTTTGATGAGAGCCTGGACCGCCTTGAGCTCGTCTTCGATCTTCTTTCGCTCGAGTCCTGCGAGTTTCTGGAGCTTCATGTCGAGAATCGCTACCGCTTGTCGCTCTGAGAATTTGAATGTCTTCATCAAGTTGGCCTGAGCTTCTGGAGTATCTTTTGACTTCTTGATGAGTTTGATAATTTCATCGATATGATCGAGTGCCTTGCTCAAACCAAGCAAAATATGCTCTCGGTCTTCGGCTTTTCGGAGATCAAACTCAGTGCGACGCTTCACAACAATCTGGCGATGCTTGATGAATTCATCGAGAATGCCCTTGAGGGACATTGTCTGAGGTACACCGTCGACGAGGCAGACAGTGTTGAAATGGAATGTGTCTTCGAGCTGGGTGTGTTTGTAGAGATAGTTCAAAACGCTCTGAGGAAAACTTCCCTGCTTGAGCTCAATCACAATACGAATATCTTTTGCTGATTCATCACGAAGACCTTTAATACCCTCAATCTTTTTATCGCGAACAAGATCGGCGATCGACACAAGAAGATCAGCTTTGTTTACTCGGTAAGGAATAGAGGTGATGATGATTTGGAATTGACCACTCTTGGTCTCCACGATCTCAGCCTCTCCACGACACACAACACCCCCACGGCCAGTAGTGTAAGCATGCTTCATTTCCTCTGAAGCATAAATCACAGCGCCTGTTGGAAAATCAGGACCCTTTACAAACTGCAAGAGATCTTCGGTCGAAGCGTCAGGATTTTCGATGAGGTGTGCGGTTGCATCTACAATCTCACCAAGGTTGTGAGGTGGAATATTGGTAGCCATACCCACCGCAATACCCAAAGTACCGTTCAAGAGAAGGTTTGGGACACCAGCAGGAAGCACTGAGGGCTCTTTGCGAGTGTTTTCGTAGTTTGGACGAAAATCGACAGTATCCTTTTCGATATCTCGAAGCATTTCGGCAGAGATTTTTGCCATCTTTGCTTCGGTGTATCGTTCAGCGGCAGCGCCGTCACCGTCGATTGAGCCGAAGTTTCCCTGACCAATGATCAGTGGGTATCGAATGGCAAAAGGCTGGACCATTTTCACCATTGATTCGTACACAGCTGCATTTCCGTGTGGGTGATACTTACCGAGCACGTCTCCAACAACCGCAGCAGACTTTCGAGTTTTTACATTTGAAAACAGACCCATTTCGCTCATTGCAAAAAGAATTCGGCGATGTACCGGCTTCAAACCATCACGCACATCAGGAAGTGCTCGTGAGGTGATGACGGACATTGCGTAGTCGAGATATGACTCACGCATTTCTGTCGTAATGCTTCGTGGAATTACACTGAGCGCAGGATCTCGCTCTGGCTGCACATCATCCTTCTTGTTTTTTTCAGACTTTTTGTCAGACATGGACTATGAAATATCGTTGGTAAATGAATGGAAAGACGCCCTAGTATATCATTTGTTGATTACCTTGAGGAGCCCTTGCATCTCTGTCTTGGCATCGCCAAACACTGAGCTTATATTGTCGGAAATGTTGCCAAACGGTGTGCCTGCCGAAGCAAGCCCTTCGGTCATAGAGGTATCGCCTTGAATGGCTGCGAGTCGGCCAGGTAAAGTCATGAGCCACAAAACAAAAATAATCGCACTCAATGCTACCGTAATACCCAACGCGAGGTTTTGGCGATATGCCTCCGGCTTTGCATGAAGTTTTTGGAGAAAGCTCATAGAGTGTGATGATGATTAGTTGGTAGGAATAAGCACCGCAACTTCCGCCTGCTTTCCATCAAGGTCTTTTCGCTTGATAGTGAGCTTGTCGATCGGAGCGGTCTTTTCTGCACCCGCTTCTTTGAGGAAAATTTTGAGGTTTTTGTCCTGAACTCCACTGAAATGCATTGGCACAACCATCTTTGGCTCAAGTGACACGGCAAGCTTGTAAGCAAGCGCTGGAT
>CAZTPW010000016.1:2623-13587 GCA_964615725.1 uncultured Candidatus Saccharibacteria bacterium | reverse complement strand
CTCTAGTACCCACTATACAAAAACTCTCATAAAGAACCTCTTAAATTAGAATCAACACCTACTTGAGAAAGATTCAAGATTTGCTCAATAAACGGATGGAGAAAGCCTTTTCGGCATTCTCAAGGAGTGTTTTTTTGACGACATCGAGGTTTTCACCACGAATCTCGGCGATTTTCTTTACTACTTCAACCACATAATCTGGACGATTACGATGACCGCGATGAGGGGTTGGGGCCACAAAAGGACAATCTGTCTCGGACATAATATTCTCGAGCGGGACACCAGCGACGAGTTCTCGATATTGCTGTGCAAAGGTAATTACCCCAGTAAACGAAATTGTGAAGCCAATGACAAAAAATTGATGGGCTTGAGCAAGGGTTCCAGCATAAAAATGGGCGTTTCCTTTTAGGCCCTTCCTCTCCTTGAGAATATCGAGGGCCTTATCGTAAGCGTTTTCCACACCATCGGGACTATTCCGCAAGTGGAGCATGAGTGGTTTTTTTACTTTTTCAGCAATTTCAATCTGCGCAAGAAAAGCTTTTTTCTGCATATCAAACGAAGCATTCTCTTTATGAAAAAAATCGAAGCCACACTCCCCTATACCCACCACGCGCGGGTGGCGTGCCATTGCTTCGAGCGCTGAAACATCAATCACCTCCTCATGCACATGCACCGGATGAATTCCAACAATTGCCCAAATATTTTCATGCTTTTCAGCAAGTTCAATTGCTTTTTGAGATGTTGCTTGGGTTGTACCCACCACAATGGTGGCAACGCCCTGCGACTTCATATCAGCAATTACCGTATCAATATCCTGATCATAGTCGGGAAAATTGAGATGAGAATGAATATCAATAAAGGAATAGTTCATGCACTATGAGTGTAGGATGAGCACGCTCATTATGCAAGAGGAAATGAAATCGTCACAGTAGTGCCCTTCCCCTCACCCTCTGAAGAAATCGCGATTTTGCCACGATTTCTATTAAGAATTGCTTTTGCCATAAAGAGTCCGATGCCGGTGCCTTCCGTATCTGTTGTTCGAGCATTCGGTGAGCGATAGAACTTAGTAAACATATAATGCTGGTGTGATTTTGCAAAACCAATTCCACTATCAGTAACCTTCATAACAACATCACCTCCCTGCCTCTCGAGAACGACACTTACTTTCCCATTTTGTGGTGTATAGATGAGCGCGTTATCGAGAACAATCTGAAGAACAAATTGTACTTTTGGTGCATCGATAACTACGCCTGTCTCGTCGTCCGTAATCTTTGATGTGAGTGTTACATGCTTATTCTTGTATTCATTTTCATAGCTTCGAAGGGTGTTGCGTACAACCTCGGCGAATGACACCTTATTGTACTGATACATGTGTGATGCCGCATCGGAATCATTGAGTGTGGTAAGGGTGTTGGTAAGCTCCACGAGCTGGACATTTGAGTGACGAATCACATCAAGTGACTCTTTGATGTTTTGATCGAGTCCAGCGTCAGACAATGCGTCGAGCGACCATTTAATTCGTGTAAGTGGGGTGCGGAATTTATGTGTAACTACATTGATAAATTGATATTTAAGCACATCGGCTTCACGAGTTTTAAGCCAAACAAAGATTCCGAGACATGCCACAATAACACCCACAATCACATTCCCCACCCAACGAGGAATCTCTGGGTACCATGTATTTACATAATCGTTTGCAAAACTAATACCAGTAACAAGCACTGCGACCGTTGCAATAATCGCCGCATAACCAAAAGCTCGTTTTGCAAGAATTTTAATATCAAGAAGTTCATGCTTCACCATCGCATAAGCCAACACAACAGTATAGAGACCGAAAAGCGATGACCATGCAGGGTTAAATTGCACACCGTAGATAAGCAATACGGCAGTATCACCAAGGAAAAAGCCCCACAAACACGCTATAAGAAGGTATCGCTGACGGTTTTTATCGACAGGATTTGTGGTCTTAATGTAGGTAAACAACAACTCAGCAAAACCGTAGATCCCCACAACAATAAACCAGAGGCGTGTTACCCAATCATAGAGACCTGCATTGTAATAGAACGGAAAATACATCATCGGCACCGAATCCAGAAGAAAATCAGTTGGATGAGTGAGAAAATACCCGAGTTGAAGTATGGCGGTTATGTAAATAAGAGCGACGGTATATCGTCGATCCCATGCTTTGTTAATCAGTACGAGAATCCAGTGGGTGGTGAAGGTTATGAAGACAATATCTACGAGATTCCACATGAGAATCTGACGTGATATATCTGCTGTTGGTGCTATTACTCCGAGAGCGTGTGATATCTGAAAAACCGACACACCGGAAAAAATTCCCATAGAAAGGTAGGTTGCAAGAGTTCTCTTCCCTTTTGTGGTAAAGAAAACAAAGAAAACAAGAAAGATATTGAGTGCACCACCCAGTAGAAAGCCGACCGTATGAATAGCAAGAGGCAGACTCAACGAAGTCATACCTCTAGTATACTACGACCTGAAAACTCTAGTCTGTGAATAAACTAAGCGCGACGCAAAAACAACGGCTGTTCCGGCATTTTTCCTGATTTTAGGACACGAAGCACTTCGTCTGAGGTTGCTGGCATAAGGGGCGCAAGAAGTATACCTACTTTGTAGAGCTCACTGAGTAGGAGCGTGATCTCCTTCTCTCCCGCAGCCTTATCGGTCTTGATGAGTTTGAAAGGTTGGAGGTCTTGGATGCGTTTGTCAGCATTTTGGATAATACCCCACACACAATCGCACGCCTTATCAATTCGATAGGTATTGAGAGCTTCAGAAAAATCTCGCGAATCAGAGATGGTAAAGGCTTGCGCGTCTGACGGAAGAGTAATTCCTGCGGACGAAGCCATTTTCATAACACGATTCAAAAGGTTGCCGATTCCATTCGCTAAACCTGCATTATACGCATCTTTGAGTGAACTTGGGGTAAAAGGACTATCCTCGAATGCATTGAGCTCACGACATACATAATATCGAAGTACATCTGCTCCATAATCTTGTACAACATCGTAAGGACTTACTACATTGCCGAGAGATTTACTCATCTTCACACCACCCTCAGCAGTGATAAATCCATTGATAATAATGTGCTGGGATGCCCCGAGACCAGCCGCCATAAGCATGGCTTGCCAAATCGCACTCTGCTGCCGGAGATTGTCTTTACCACAGTACTGGACCACCCCACCAGAGGCATTCCACCAGTGCTCGAAATTTTTGGTATCACTAGGCCAGCCAAGCGTTGAAATATAGCTCACCAAAGCATCAAACCAAACATACATCACATGGTCAGTGTCACCGGGTACTGGAACACCCCAAGGCATCTTACTAGCCAGTCGAGAAATACTAAAGTCATCGAGACCACGCTCTACAAAAGCCTTGATTTCATTGAAGCGAAAATCGGGCACCACAAAATCTGGCTTTTTAGCATAGAGATCAAGGAGTTTATTCTGGAATTTCGAAAAAGCAAAGAAATAGTTCTCTTCCTCGCGTAACTCAATCGTGTTGTTGGGGTGAATTGGACACTTACCCTCAACAAGCTCAGAATCAGTTTTTTCGAGCTCACAGCCCACGCAGTATTTTGAAGTGTAGTGCTTCTTGTAGATGAAGCCGTTCTTATCACAAAGTTTCCAAAACTCTTGTGCAGCTTTGACATGATACTCATCCGTCGTGCGCACAAAGTGGATATCTGGAGAAAGGTTGAGAAGCTTTTTTAGATCTCGGAAGCGCACTGAAAGTCCATCAACATATTTCTGAACATCAACTCCCTGCGCCTGGGCGGCCTGAAAAACCTTCTGGCCATGTTCGTCGGTACCAGAATTAAAGAACACTTCGTGGCCCAAAAGCTTTTTATACCGCGCGATTACATCAGCACGAATAATCTCCATCGCATACCCGATGTGAGGCTCAGAATTCACGTAAGGAAGCGTGACGGTAATATAGAATGGCTTCAATTTCATGGATTATATCTGCGTAGCGTAATTCTACGCTAAAAGTTAAAACTTCAAAAGAGGCTTGAAATTTTTGTCTTTGTAAGGGCCAACAACCGCAAGGTTGGCATTTTCGAGCCTAAAAATCTTTCGAGCAAGCGCCTGGATTTGCTTTTTGGTTACAGATCGAATTTCTTTTTCAACATCTTTAGGTGATTCAATAGTGTCGTGATAAAGCTCTTGAAGTGCATAGAAATCCCCATAACTATCAGATGATTCGAGCGAGAGGTACATGCCTCCAATAGCGCCCTGCTTAATACGATTGAGCTCTTCATCAGTTACTTCCTCGTCAATAAACTTCTTGCACTCTTCAAAAAGAACCTTGATCACTTCATCGATTCTGTTTTTATCAACACCACACGAAATCGAAAGGTGCCCATGATCTGTGTATGCACTAAGCCCTGCGTTGATGTAATAGCAAACACCCATTTCCTCACGGAGTCTCTGGAAAAGTCGAGAGCTCATTCCCCCGCCAAGGATTCTTCCGAGAACTCGGCCAACCGGATAGAGTTTGCTATAACGATCGACACCACTTCGAAAACCGAGAATAAGATGTGCCTGATCGCTTTCTTTGAATGAGAGGGCGGCTCTTGGTGTTTTTTGAGATTCTTCCACCGCGGGCTTTTTTGCTTTCTTCATCGCTGGGATTCCCTCAAAATATTTCTTGATGTCCTTCATCATGGTTTTTTCGTCGAAGCCCCCCGCCACAGAAATCACGGTTGCTTCGGGCACATAAGTGCGGTTTCGGTATGAAATGAGATGTTCTCGAGTAAAGGAAGAAACAGTTTTTTCTGTACCAGTAATATCGCGACCTGCGGGTTGTCCAGGGTGCATCAAATCCATAAAGACGTCGTGTACACGTGAAGAAGGATCATCTCGATACATTCGAATTTCTTCAATCACGACCCCCTTCTCTTTTTCAATTTCTGCTTCGGGGAATGTTGAGTTGTTGTAAATGTCGGCGATAATATCCAAAATCTGATGACCGTGTGCCACATCTGACTTGGCATAATAAAGCGTCGACTCGCGTCCTGTCGACGCATTGTAATGAGCACCGATCGCATCAAGCTCACGAGAAATTGCCATCGCGGTTGGGCGCTTAAGGGTACCCTTAAAACACATATGTTCGAGAAAATGTGAAAGCCCACTCTCCTCTGCGGTTTCGTACTTTGAACCAGCCTCCACGGCAACCATGACCGAGATGGTGGGATTTTCCCTCATCGGCACAAGGATGACTCGAATGCCATTTTTGAGGAGGATTTTCTTGTATTTCATAGCGCCAAGTCTAACAGATTTCAGGTGGCTTGGCGATTTTTGCTAGGCGAGTTTCTGGCGAAGCCACGCAATGAGATCCTTCTCGAGAATACGCTCCTGGGCACCAGTATCACGGTCACGCACAGTCACACCAGTCCCCTTTTCGAGGGTTTCGAAGTCTACCGTCACACAAAAAGGAGTGCCGATTTCATCCTGACGTCGATAACGCTTTCCAATATTGCCGTTGTCATCAAACATTACGGTGCCGAATTCTTTTTTAAGATCTGCAAAAATTGCTCGCGCTTTTTCTACAAGATGCGGCTTATTTTTCAAAAGCGGAAAGACTGCAATCTTGATTGGCGCAACTTTTGGAGAGAATTTCAAAAACACGCGCTTCTCTGCCGGCTTTTCATCTGGACCTTCGAGTTCGCCCATCGTGTCTTCAGTGTATGCGTCCGAAAGCACTGCAAGGACTGTTCGATCAACACCAAAAGAAGGCTCGATACAATGTGGTGTGTATCGCTCTTTTGTTTCATCATCAAAATAACTAAGATCAACCTTACTCATACCCGCATGAGCACCAAGATCAAAGTCAGTACGGTATGCGAGACCGTAGAGCTCCTTCTTGCCAAAAGGAAAATCAAATTCGAAATCGATCGTGCGCTTTGAGTAGTGTGCACGGTCAGCATCAGCCACTTCGAGCTCATGAACATGTTTTGAATCAAGACCTACATCTTTGGTATATGCATGAACCTGTTTGCGGAAATCCTCAAAAACAGTTTCCCATTGTTTAGGATGAACAAAGTATTCGATTTCCATCTGCTCAAATTCTCGAGTACGGAACGTGAAATCACGCGGAGCGATCTCGTTTCGGAAGGCCTTACCAATCTGCGCGAGACCAAATGGCATTCTTGGGTGGAATGAGTCGACGACATTCTTGAAGTTTACAAACATACCCTGTGCTGTCTCGGGTCGGAGGTATGAAATAGAGGCATCGTCTTCGATCGCACCGACGTTTGTTTTGAACATCATATTGAACTGACGCACATCGCCAAGGGCGTTCCCATCAGGACTCTTGAGTTTCTTTGACTTGATAAGCGCATCAAGGTCAGCGAGTTTGAGACCTTTGGTGTCTACACCTGCCTCTTCGAGAAGGTGATCTGCACGGTATCGCTTTTTTGTTTTCAAATCTTCAACAAGTGGGTCGGAGAAACCAGCGACATGTCCGCTCGCCTTCCATACATTTTGATTCATCAAAATAGCCGCATCGGTTCCGTACATATCTTCTCGGTCGAGCACAAAACGCTTCCACCAAAGATTTTTAATATTGTTTTTCAAAGCAAGACCAAGATGACCGTAATCCCACGTACCAGCAAGACCTCCGTAGATTTCAGATCCTTGGTAGATAAAACCTCGACGCTTGCACAACGAGATAATATCTTCCATTTTTCGCTTACCTTCGTCTTTTGGGTGTGTGGCCATATAAGAGTGATTATGGATGTATCGTACAGAATAAGACCTTATTTTTCAACCACATCTGATGTGTTGCTATATTGAGGGTCGGTCGTCAAGCGAATCGTAACGGGAGGTTTTGTGATACGGACAGGAGCAAGAGTGAAACGATCGACACCGTTGATCTCAAGGTCATTGACGAGCGCTGGGATGCTGCCTGCCTGACTCAAGCTTGGGGTGAACGATATCTGGAAAGTTACCTGTCGAGGTGATGTTGAAAAGCCTGTACCCGCCCTCACCTCTCCGACATTCCATGAGAATTTACCAGTCTCTTTATCAAAGGTAAGTCCTTCGGTTGCTGGGTTTACCTGATCGAGCCACTTCACATAGAAAGGGATTGTGCCCGAGACAACAGCATTTCGCACATCGTTCAAGGTACTGGTAACATTCAACACCACAGAATAGGTTGTCTCCTTTTCAACCTTTGGGGGTACTGGGCCGCGGTTGGTAAATGGTCCGACAGAATAGACGACACGTGGAGTCAGTGCGAGATCAGTCATTACACGCGCCTTTTTAGTTGCGTCAGCAAAGGCTTCGAGAGGGACACTGGTATCTTCGAGTCTCTTCCCCTTCACGGTAGCAATGAGAACGATTTCGCTATTTTTCAATGCTGAAAGATTGTTAATGTCAGGAATCTGAGAACCAAAATCAAAAGTAAATACGCCAGAGTCGCCCGGTGAAACAAGTGCCAATTCTGGTACGGTATTTTTATCCCATGAAATGGTATTGTCGATTGAATTATAGAAACCCTTTGTTGCTTTTACTGAACCCTTATTGAGAATGGAACCTTTGAGTGCGAGTTGGATACGAAGGTCGTTCACTTTTGTAGGAAGGTTGTTGATCCAACGAATCTCACCATGAACAAGTTTTCCTGCATTGATTGGAACTTGTGGCTCGATATTGTCGTTGAGAGCAATGGTAACTCCGATAAATGGCTTTTTAATACTTACTGTCTGGGCGACAGAGAGAAATTCAGGCTCCATCGCAGTTTCGTTGGTAATGCCTTGAATACCTGCTGAAAAATGGAAGGCGCGCTCCTCCCCATCCTGACCCTCAAGCACACCTCGAACTTTCACACTCTTCTTTTCACCTGGTCGAATATCACCAAGGAACCATACACCCTGACCTGAGAAAGGTTTCGGTATACTCTCTGAAAATGCGAAACCAGAACCATAATCAGCACGCAAAAGTACACGGCGCAAAACCGATGGCGAGTTTGATGTTACATCGACGGTAAATTCAATAGGCTGGCCAGTATTAATCTCTTTGAGTGATTCAACACGGATAGTGACAGGTGATGATGTAATAGCAACATCGAAGGTCTTTTCCTTTGAAAAAGGACTATTCGAACCCTTCACTCGATAGTCGATCACAACCTTAACCGTCTTTTTCTGCTGCTCCTCACCGAAAATAATAGCTCGGATTTTTTCATGGGCTATTCCACCAGATTTGAGATCGCCCACATACTCTTCTGTACGCTCCTGGGCCATTGAGACATCGTTTGGATTGCGAGTACCCTCAGGATACTCAACGCGCATATTTACCGTATCAATATCAGTATTGTTGCGATTTTTAATTGCAACATCGAGGTTGAGTTCTGCTCCCCCGTCGATTGCTGTGGGGCCGGAAATGGTGACCTCAATATTGTCAGGCGAAACAATATTGAGCCCTTTGAAATAGATTGCGACAGCGACACCGACCGCAATTAAAAAGAACACTATTGAAAAAAGAAATACTTTGAAAGCAATTGAGGAGGTTTTTTCTGATGCAAGAACGTGTGGCTCGAATTGTTCTTCTGCTGTATTCCAAGTCTCAGGTGGTTTCACACCATCGGTGCCGGTCAAATTTACATGCTTTCGTTCCAACCTTCGGGCAACTCGTGAATCGAGGAGGCTTTTGAGGTTTTCGATTCGATTTTCATCATCCATTGACGACATGGGTATAGTATATCACAACGAAACTTTAGAGATTACTTGCCGAAAGGGCTTTGTTGATATGGGTAAGAATGAAGCTACGGGCAAGATAAGCTTTGAGTAAAAGGCTATCATCGAGGTCTTTTCCTGAGCAAAATTCAGCAATTGTTGTATCAGGGGCGACATAGCCAAGTATGTGTAGCACACGGAGCACTGTAATTGCTTCCACCGCATCAATAAAATCCTTGTCAGCAGAGACGTCATTCTGATCGCACCATTGAAACATTTCATGCACAATATCAAACATCTCAGGATTTGGATCTTCACCTTGCACCACTCTCTTGAGAAGGAATGTGATTTGTCCAAACAAAACCCTTCCCGATGTGTGACTCTGAACAGACTGCCAATATGAGCGGCGCTCGATTGCATTCGTAATTCGCCAACCATTTTTTGCTCGCACCAAAGCCACCTCGACAAGTGAGAAGTACGGTAGGCTAAGTCGAAGTTTTGATTGAAGTGTTCGGGCGCTTTGTGCAAGTGCAGTAATGCTCCCAAGTTCACGAGTAAAAAGCCGATATGATCGACTTGCCTCACCATGAGGACTAGAATCGAGGACGATTGCATCAGTGTGATAAATATGATGCGCCATATAGTTTATCTAGCGCTTTACTACCTCAAGCAAAGAAGTTACTCCTTCAATAACAAGCTCTTTATGACCAGTTTTAGAAGTGTGTTCTGTGAGAGGTTTTGTAATGACATCTGAGAGACCCGCAACGTTTTTGATTTCTTCACGCCACGCATCGATGATCTTTGCTGTTTCAGGGTTGGTATGAATCTGAAGTGAGACAACATCGTGGATGCTGAGATTGAGTTCCTTTCGATACTCCTGGATTGCACGAATAAGGTCACGAGCTACTCCCTCTTGCTTCAATGAGTCGGTGAGTGTGGTGTCGAGCGTGATTTCATCAGCACCTGAAATTGTTTCAACAAAAACTTTTTTTACATTTACTTCGTCTTGGATGAGTGATGAAAATTCAGGAGTAAGAGTACCTTGTGTCTTGATGGTTACTGAAGCAAGTGGTTGTCGCACTTTTATGTTTGCCTTGGCGCGATGCTCGAGGGCAAGAGTTACAAATGTGCGCGTTTTCTGCATCATCTCAATCAAATCCTTGGTCTTTTTGAAAACAATGTCTTTCTCAGTGGGCCATGACGTAAGATGGACACTTATTGGATCGTGCGCTCCGCGTACCTTCTGGTAGAGATCCTCCGCGAGGAACGGCATAAAAGGTGCAAGGAGGCGCGAAGTGATTTCAATCACCTTTCGGGTGGTGTTGAGGGCGTGATGCTTGTCGGTTTCGTGAGTACCTTTAAATCGATCTCGTGATCGTCGCAAATACCACGTCGATAGATCGTCGATAAACTGTGGGAAAGGTCGGAGTGCTCGATCGAGCTCATAAGATTCCATGGCGTCCGTAACCTGCGCTCGCACCTCATCAAGGCGCGCTATAATCCACTGGTCGAGAACGTTTGGGGATACTTCGACAAGATTTTTTTGTTGAGTGGTATTGTCATTTTTTGGTGCATACAACTCATAGAATGAGTAGACGTTTTGGAGGCGGGTTATGTGTTTTTTCACCACCTCATCAACTGACTTCTCGGAGAATCGCAAATCCTGAGCTCGCACCACGGGAGATGAGAGGAGGTTGAATCGAAGGGCATCGACGCCGTATTTGTCGACGATATCCATGGGGTCAGGATAATTCTGCTTTGACTTTGACATTTTCTGACCATCCTCAGCTAGGACGAGTCCATTGACTACAACATTTTTAAATGGAGATCGATCGAAGAGTGCCACTCCTAGCACGAGCATTGAGTAGAACCACCCACGGGTTTGATCGAGACCCTCGGCAATAAAATCTGCTGGGAAGCGTTTTGACTTTTTAAACCATGACCGCTTTGGATTGAAAATATCAGTATTTTCAAATGGGTAATGATTTTCTGCGTATGGCATTGAACCAGACTCAAACCAACAATCAAAAACTTCCGGAATGCGCTTCATGAGAGTACCCTTTGAGCTCTTGAAAGTGACAGCATCGATGTATGGTCGATGGAGATCAACTTCCCCGTCTGGATTGTGAGGGAGCGCAACAAAACGAATCTGCTTTACTTCAGCATTTTGAAGGAAGAACTCACCGGTGCCACGCAACGCTAGTGCTTCGTCGTTGGTGAGATATTCTGAAGCAGCCTCAAGAAGCCATCCTGGTGAATCGTGGGTGACGAT
>CAZTPW010000016.1:0-2523 GCA_964615725.1 uncultured Candidatus Saccharibacteria bacterium | reverse complement strand
GAAGAAGCCGCGTAGTTGAGGAGTGGTGTGTCACAGCGCCAGCAGTGTGGATATGCGTGGTTGATTTTTTCTTTTGCAAAAAGGAGATCTTTTCCGGCAAGGTACTTAATAATCTCAACATCGGTTTGTTGGTGCGCATCTTTTACCTCTGCAGTTGATTTTGGCTTTACGGTAAGGCCGGCAAAATCCGTGACTTCCTTTTTAAACTTTCCGTCAGTGCCAACATGCTGAACAAAAGGTAGGTCATATTTTTTGCCAAGATTCATGTCATCCTCACCAAACGCAGGTGCTATATGCACAATACCTGTACCATCCGTCGTAGTCACAAAGTCGGCATCGTAAATTTTCCAACCATTATTACGATTTTTGAGGCTCGGGTCTTGTGAATAGTAAGTAAACACAGGCTCATATGAACGACCAATGAGCTTCTCCCCTTTCACAACATCAACAACGGTATGCGCATCCTTCACCACAGAAAGACGATCTTTTGCAACATAATAGAATTTTTCTCCCACCGAGATTTTTAGATACTCAATATCTTTTCCGACCGCGAGCGCAACGTTGCCTGGAAGCGTCCAAGGGGTAGTCGTCCATGCAATGATAAAGGTATTTGGTTCGTTCTTGAGTGCAAATGTCACATACACAGAAAGGTCAGCGATGTCTTTGTATCCTTGATTTACTTCAAAGTTTGAGAGTGTTGTTTCGCATCGCGGACAGAGATGCATCGATTTGAAGCTCTCATAGATGAGGCCCTTTTCGTGAAGCGATTTGAAAACATACCACACCGATTCGGTGTAGGAAGGGTTCATAGTCTTGTAATCGTTGTCCATGTCCACCCAACGACCAATACGCGGAATGATGTGGCGCCACTCGTGGGCGTATTCCATCACAGTCTTGCGTGCTGATTCATTGAACTTATCGAGTCCATAATCAAGTACGGATTTTTTTGAAGGAAGGTTGAGTTTTTTCTCAACAATATTTTCTACAGGGAGACCGTGACAATCCCACCCCCAGCGACGAGGCACGTGATAGCCTTGCATAGTTTTATAACGCGGAATAGCGTCTTTGATGACGCTTGCGAGAATATGACCGTAGTGTGGCATGCCTGTGGCAAATGGTGGTCCGTCATAGAAAACAAACTCTCCGCGAGGTGCGTCTTTTTCGAGGGTTTTTTTGAAAATATGCTCTTTTCTCCACCACGCCAAAAGCTCTTCCTCGCGAAGGGCGTTTTTACTCTTGGGTGTGGCTGTTTTTTCTTCTTTTTTCGCTGTATGAGAATGCTCGTGTGCCATATGAATGTGGCTTATTTTAACACTTTTCCCTTGCTTTTAGGGATTGACATTATCTGTGTATGTGATATAATATGCGCCGATCAGAAATTTCGCACTTTGAACCCTATGAAACCAACCATTGTATCCATCCTTTCAGCCCAGCTTGCCAGCTGGGGCGAAGGTCGATCGACATTCGAAATCGAAGCAAAGGAAATGCAAGTCTTCCTTGAAAGCTCCGATCCCGACATCAATTTCACGAATCGCGGTCATGACAACGGCGACGGTACGTTCTTCTACGAATGCACCTACAAGGGGCGTGTATTCAGATGCACGACACGCAGTCTGCTTGAATGAGATTCACAACAATGTGCGCGGCAGCCCGAAGGGGCTGCCGCTTTTTTATACTTCCCCTTTGTGATTTACCAAAGTGGTATTGGGTCCGTCCCGCCATTCTTTAATTCATCCGCTTCATGTGTCGATATTCCATAAGCATACTCGACAGCGAAGTCTGCAATATGTTCCGCAAGGGCAATATCCATTCCTGATCGCTGAGTTCCCATAACCATAAGTGAAAGCTGATTGTGGAGCTCACGTCGTGGGGCGTCAGAACTAATAGGTTTCCTGCGCCCTGCTGCGAAATAATCTTCACTATCGTGTGATACGAAGCGAGCATCAGTTTTCATTGCCGATGACCGTTCTGGAAAGATCACGTGATAGGCATATCTTTTTGCAACATCTTTCAGTCGGTCTTCGACGGGTGAATTCATAAAGGGCGGTTCGCCAACAAAACGATACTTCGCCCACAACTTCTTAAGACGCGGCTCTCTTTCCTGAGAGATAGGTGTCTCACTTTCATGTGATTCTGGTTCTTCGAGAATTAGTGCTTCGTATGGCATAAAATGTTACATTTTTTCAGGCACTGATAATGCGAGAAGATTGAGACCATTCTCCATAACATGAACGAAGGCCTGCGTTAACGCAACTTTAAATGGTGAATGCTGGTCTGTTTTAGACACGATCTGGTTGTTTACATAGAATGCATTGAAGGCAGCAGAGAGATTGATGAGATATGTGACGATGTCATGAGGATTCACTTTGAATCCATTGAGTGCGCCCATCACCACTTCTGGGAAGCGCTCGATGAGTCTTTCAACCTCACTCACTTCGCTTGGAGCGACTTTCCACGACGGCTTAATTCCCTCTTTTTTTGCCTTGGTGAGTACTGACTGGGCTCGCACACACGAATACTGAA
>CAZTPW010000015.1:2309-15296 GCA_964615725.1 uncultured Candidatus Saccharibacteria bacterium | reverse complement strand
ACCACCGATCCAGACAATCTTTTTCATAGAAATAGTATATCAATGCTGGTGGAAAAAGACCATGAATTTTGTATAATAAAGTGCATGATTCTTCGATCAAGAAGGTTTCTTCCTTTTCTGATAGCTTTTTTTGGTTTGTTGCTCCTGGCCCCAGGTTCAGCTTCTGCATCTCAATTCAACTCGATCCTTATTCACGAGCCATATGTTCAGCTCGGAGACGCTCCGCTTCCTGGCTTTGCTGATAGCAATCACGATCAAGTCGACATTATGTGGCAAACTGGTCCTGATATTGATCCAATCCACCAAGATACGTTTGAAGTTTCTTATCGCGAAGCAAGTTCTACAGAATGGAATAAAGCACCGTATATCTCTACCATCAATATTGGTATCGATGAAAAAATTATTCATAGCACTACGATTTACGGTCTCGAATTCGACAAAGAGTATGACTACAAAGTTGATCACATTCGTGATGGGAAAATTTTGAAATCGTATTTGGGTAAGTACCGCACTCGTATTGCAGCAGGAAATCCGACACCTTTCACCTTTGTGGCGTATGGTGACTCAGCAAATGAAAATCCGCCAAAGGATTTCATCTCAGTTCAGAAAAAAATTCTCGAGATGAAGCCACGTTTCAGTGTTCTCCTTGGAGATAACGCTTATACCGACGGCTCATACGGGCAGTTTGATCTCAGACTCGACCAGAGCATCAATAGCATCGCCTCTCAATGGGTAAGGAATCATCTTGATGTTTTTGGCTGGGGAAACCATGACATCATTACTCTCAACGGCCGTCCAGCACTCGACAACTACAGCTCTCCAAAGCCTGTTGCTGGTGTGACTGCACGTTTTGCACCACCAATTACCGAAACTCCCGAGAAAAATTTTTCATTTGACTATGGTGGCGTTCATTTTGTGACATTTGATTCGAATAGTAATAACAACCCAGCTCGTCTCAAAGGTCTTCTTGATTGGGTTGCAAAGGATCTCGATGAAAGCAAAGCTACATGGAAGATTCTCTTTTTCCACCATCCGCTTCTGACCGTAAGCACCTCATCGATGAGTAAAAATAAAACCTACAATGAGGACGTTCTACGTGTGGCTCGTGATCACGGTGTAGATGTAATTCTGACTGGACATGCACATAGCTATGAGCGAAGCTACCCGATTACGACTATTACATCAAAAGAAAATGGAAGTGGGTATGATGTCGCGATGGCTCGTTCATTGCGCTCTTGGTATCTCAAGGGAAGTGGAGTGGCTCATGTGGTTAGTGGTCTTGGAGGCCGTAATACACTCGATAGTGGAAATTTCGATGCCCCATGGCTTGGTGCCGTATATACAACAAACACTCCACAGACATCAAAGTACGGATTCCTTTCTGTAAAGGTTACCCCAAGTGCTCTGACCCTATCACAGTATTCAGCGGCTGATGGGAAAATCCTCGACACATTCACGATTGGCAATGGTACTGAAGCAAAACCACTCCCAGATTATCCAAAGGGAACACCTAAAAATAAGATGGTAATGGGGAATGGTGCAGTGACCGATTCTGTACGGATCATCCAGCAAATTCTCAACCTCGACCCAGAAACCCAAGTAGCGACATCAGGCGAAGGTTCTCCAGGAAATGAGTCAAATAAATATGGTATGTCGACCGAAGGAGCTGTGCGCCGTTTCCAAGAGAAGTATGGTCTTGCTCGAAAAGGAATGGCTTCTTACGGCAAGGTTGATCTCGCCACACGAGCAAAACTCAATGAAATTGCATTAGCATACCTCAATCAAAAATAATTTTTATGAATATACATCCAATTTTTGTACATTTTCCTATCGCACTTTTTACACTCTATGCTGTATTTGAAATTGCGCGGTTTCCATTTCTCACTCGCAGGAGAGAATGGACCTTTGCAAAAGGAGTCCTCCTCGTTATGGGTCTTCTTGCTTCGATACCCACATACCTTACCGGTGAAATGATTGAAGATACTTATGGTGAGACGGTGTTGAGTGAGGTTCATAGCGCTTGGGCAATTGCGACTATCATTATTTTTATTGCTTGTGCTGTTATTTACGCCGCTCGTTTTGTAATATCTCGTTATCCAAATGTAACAGGGGCGAAATACATCAGTGTTATCACTCGCTGGTTTGATAGGTCATGGATCCTCGTTGTGCTGGCTCTCTGTGGACTCGTTGCGGTGACGGTGACTGGTGCCTTGGGTGGTGCCATGGTCTATGGTCAGGATGTTGATCCTGTAGTAAATATCATCTATCGACTTATCATCGGAGCGTAATGCGATGAAATATTTTTCTGATCAGAATAAAAAAGGTTTTACTGCAGTTGAAATGCTTATTGTGGTTGCGATTATTGTAATCCTCGCAACCATTGCACTTGTGAACTATCTTAATCCAAAAGAATCGGCGTATTACGGACGTGCACTTTCGGAATTTAAAGCAATTGCAGGTGCAATGGAATTGTACGCCTCAGATCGTAATGGCTATCCTGCTGATGTAAATCGTGGTATGCCACCTGGACTCGAAACCTATCTCAACCAAAAAGATTGGCCGAGTGCGCCATGGCCTGGAAGTGTTTATGATTGGGATAATTGGGATGATCCAAATAATCCCGGTAAAAAAATCTATCAGATCAGTATTCGATTTTGCCCCTCTGGCGGTACTTTGAGTCAGTGTAATTTTCCTAAGGAAAGCTGGGCAGCGAATTTTGGTGTGAACAGTGCGGTGTATTATTGTGTGACTGGTGGGTGTCAGGCTCATTCTAGTGAGGCGCACAATTATCCGGGATATTGCGTAAATTGCGAAACTCAGCCTTCCGGAAACTAGAACTATTTCGTGAAGATTTTTATAGGGTAGGGAATGAAAAAGTCCTTGACATTGGGGCTTATTTCTGATATACTTCCGGAGTTCTGTTCTTTGTAAATGGTACGCATAGATAGGCTGCGATACTTAGGAAAACACTTGATTTTTCAAGGGTTTCTGAGTATCGCAGCCTATCGACGCATCCTTGGGGATGATGTTTGAAAAGCTGCGAGTCTTTATCGCTTCATCGAGCGAAATTTCCGAAACGTCCAAAACAAAACAAGACCAAACAGTTCATGAAAACAAACATCCTGATCCTGGCCCGCGCGGCCTTTCTCGTCACTGTCATCACCCTTATCACCCTCGTTGCCTCGGCTGTGTTTGCGAAGGATCCATCCTTCACCATCACGACCAGCGAGTCTGGTCCTGACGGTATCATGCAACTCCAAACCAAGTCACTCAGTGTCGGGGGTGGAGCCAAGGTCGCAAGCGACGATGGTGGAATCGGTTACGGCTCGCTGCCGTGCCCGTCCATGCCTGAAATTCGCGTGCGCGTCATTCCGGTCGAGGCTCCGGCCCGCTGGAATCCAGCGGTCGGAGACGACTTCTGGATGTGGGGCACCAACTGGGTCGCTCAGACTCGAGCTTGGATGTTGGGTGCAATGTACCCGACGAACCCCATGACGACTCTGATGGGTGTCCGCACATTTGCTGGACATCGCTTCGAGTGGAACATCAACCTCTCAAGTACGGTCACCTCGTGGCACAGCCAATTCGGCGAAGCTGCGATGATTCAGAACACGAAGGGCTCACAACGCTACTTCGCTACCGTCATCAGTTCACGCGAACACAAGTTCTCGCTCCGTCAGTTGGAGTACCGCCAGTTTTCAACCGGCGGTGCGCTCAACTCGACTCAATCGATGGCTGCGTTTGATTACTCGGCGGTAATCGTCGGTCAGGACTTCGGTCCCGACAACCAACCAGACACCGGCGATGATGTTTGGTATTACTCGGGCAGTGGAAGCACGCTCGTGAATCGAATCTATCTGGCGGGTGCCGGAAAGAACTTCGTGGTGAACAACCAAACCGATGTGAACACTGTTTCGAACTACGTCACGACCGTCGTGGAAAACTACCGGGTAACCGGGGTGTGGATCGTCAAAGACAGTCCGACTGGTTCGGGAATCCTGTCCTACGGCGCATCCACGCTCCAGCGGCTCGGCAATCCCGTCCCCGCCATCGGAAAGACGTGGGTTGAGTGGCTTCCGGGTGGAGGTCGCAATATTTGGTGTTCTTTTACCCAGGAAAACACGGACACGCTCACGTTCTTGTGGCGCAACCGTGTGACCGATCCTTGGACTGAATGGGGCATGATCTGTCCCGGCCAGCATTTCAAGGTGGGCGAAGTCGCTCCAGACGGAACCTACACTCAAGCCTACGGGTTTTATGGTGCCTTCGCCAACTGACCCCGCGTCAGCTGGCATGCGTAGCCCACGGCCCCCAAACAGATCGAGTCTCACCCAAGGCTCGGTCAGCCGCCAGCAGGTTGCTGGCGGTTTTTTTATACCAATTTTTAACCTACCCATATCGCGGTAAAAGCCTTGACACCTTTCTCAAAAAGTATTATACTATGTCCCGCTCACGTTATGAGCAAAAGTTTTATTTAACACCCTTATGAAACATATTATTTCAAGCATTGGTGCATCAATTTTGGCTACAGCCATGATTTTTACACCAGTCATTTCACACGCAGAAGGATTTTCTTCAGATGAATCAAACGCTGGAGGAGGTGCTCCTGTTGTAGCTGCTCCAGTAGCACAGGAATCAAATTCTGGTGCCGAAGCAGCTCCAGCAGCCAACGAAAACAATGCCGGTGGCACAGGACAGGACGCTCCTGCTGTACCTCCAGGTACCGACGAATCAAATGCCGGTGGTACTGGTCAGGTTCCTCCTACAATTCCAGGTGGTACCGATGAATCAAACGCTGGTACAGGTACCGATACGGTAGTCCCTCCAGGTAATGGTGGTGGTTCAGGTGGTGGCGGTGGTTTTATTGGTAATGGACCTGTTGGTGGTTTTGCAGGTGGTAACGGTGCCGCTGCTCCCAACGGTCTTGATCTCGGCCCTTCATGTGTCGAAATCACGTCATTCTTCCGAGCTGACCTTGCCAACAATGGAACAGAATTGAGCAAGCTCCAGTCATTCCTCAAGGACATTGAGGGATTCGATGTAGACATCACTGGTGTTTACGATGAAAAGACTGTTGCTGCGGTAAAAGCATTTCAGGCAAAGTATGCCTCAGAAATCCTCGCTCCATGGGGTGCGACAGAACCATCTGGTTTTGCGTATATCACAACCATGAAGAAGGTAAACGAACTTCGATGTCGAGTTTCAAAAAACTTCACTGCTGAAGAAATCGCTATTATCCGAGCGTATCGAGATGCTGTGGCAAACGGCACACTTCCAACCACTTCAAATCAGAATAATGGAAGCGATGGTAAGGGTACAACAACTGCTTCATCAACTCCTGACAACCAGATTGGTCAGTCAGAGTCACAGGGTGCAGTAGCAAACGTCTTCTCAGCAATTGGTGGAGGAATCATGAATTTCTTCCGAGGAATTGTAAATCTCTTCAAATAACAATAAAACTTTTGTCTCAGACAGCAAAAAACCGCCTCGGGCGGTTTTTTGCTGTCATGCTAAATTGCTAAGCGGTGTGTGGATCAAAAATCGAAGGCGGAAGTTTTTTTCCTTGAATGATCCAAGAAATTTTCTGTCCACCATAGATTGAGGGGAGAATACCAACACCATTACATCCAAGGTTGTAGAGAAGCACTCTATTGAAAGGCTCTTCACCAATCAATCGCACACCGTTTTTGGTATACCCCATAAGGCCGTGCCACTTGAATTTGTAATCAATATCACCATGCGGAGCGTGCTGATAGGTCTGATGCACAAATTCATCAATACTTTTTTGTGCCTCGGCAGGATAGGGGTGCTCAGACGAATATTGACTCACATCATCCATAACAGACTCTGGACCACCGACACTGATAAGATTTACAGCATCGGGCGACATTCCTTCATAGGGTCTTCGTGTCATATAGAAATAAGGATTACGCTCAATATGCGGACCGGTTGCGCGGTCGAGGAGAAAACTATTTCCCATAGGTGGTCTCGCCATTTCCTCAAGGAAGCCAGCCATATAACCAATTTTCCCATCAACCATGTGGTGGAAGCGCGTATTAATTTCCTGACCAGATTTATTCACGATTATGAAGTTTTGAAATCCATTTGTACAAAGCACGACACGTTCAGCCTTAATCCCATGACCCACTTTGGTGCTAATATCCGCCTCGTGATTATGGAGCGTGATCGTATCGACAAAAGTTTGCTCGACAAGTGTGAAGCGGTCAGGGAATTGCGAAAGGAGGTACCCAGCAATTTCTTCGCACAAAAGGGCACCGTTGATAGCACCACCACGACTTGAAACAAGTGCGCAGTAGCGCTTGTCTTGGGTTTCGAGCAGAGAAAGGATGTTCTTGTGTGGTACAAGGGTGTAAAGGCCCGCAAACTGTTTTGGAATCTGCTGCGCCATGTCTGATTCCTCAGCAACCATAATCGGCTCAGCTTTTATACCTGCTTCTTTTGCGATGAGGCTGTTTGAAAGATGCACAAGAACTTTTTCAATACTCGCAATTCCAGCATATCCGGTGAATTGGTAGAGAGGGGTTTTGAGTCCTGCATCGTGAATCATTCCCTCGAGGAGAATCCAAGCGGAATCAATCGCAGCTTGTGCGTCAGCGGTCTGGTCAAGGCCAAATTCTTGGACAAGATTGATAAGTTGTCGTTCAAAAAAACTCGCAAGTTGACCGGCGTTGTGTCCAGTGGCTCCATGCGCCACCTTATTACCCTCAATGAGAGCAATGCTCTTTTTAGTATCACGAAGGATGTAATAGGCGGTGGCAATACCTGCTATTCCTGCACCAATGATAGCGATATCGGTTTTTATATGAGTCGATAGGGGATTTACTGGCCGAGTTCTTTTAAGTTGATGAATCCACGGTGAGTGATTGGGCTGCATGATGGTATATGGTAACACAGTTTGTTATACTTTTTCTATGTCTCAATGGATTCAAATCATAGCTGTCATCCTCGCGGGTGTTGCGGTAGCAGTGGCAGATGCACTCATTAAGCATTCAGCAGGGCAGCGTTCCTTCGTGGGTATGCTCAAGGATCCAATTATGGTTGCGGTATATGCTCTCTATCTTGTTCAGATTATCTTTTTTCTCTACGTCTTTTATGCGAAGTGGAATCTTGCGCACGTAGGCATTCTTCAAATGGTAGCGTACACGGTCACCATTCTCGCTACCGGTGTACTCGTTTTTGGGGAATCTTTTACCGGTATTCAAATTGCAGGAATTTGTGTTGCCATCTTCGGCCTTGTCTTGATGAATATATAAAAGTGATGCGTAGTGGTTTGACGCATATCCAACACGGGCGTACGCTTATCATTGGCCCTATTGGAATAGGGAGCACCCTACATTCACGCAAACCAAAGGCGGATTGACGCCGAAACTTCTTTTTCGCATGTCACATATTCATGTTGTTGTTTTTGGGTTTAAAGCCCACGGCGGTATTCCTGCACTCTCCACTTCAAACCTCGATGCACTTCTTGCAATGGACAGAGTTGTGCCACTCGTTTTGAAGCGTGGTACATCACCAGCTTTTCTGGCTACTGTGCGTGCACTTTTTGACCCGCAGGGCACCGGTGTTCGTACTGGTTTTTGCACCACCTTTTTCCGCGAACCGTGGAATCCTCAAAAGCATCAGCTTGGCGATGAAGTGCCTGTGCAGCGTCTCACTGAGGCAAACGCCCACGAGGCGGTCAAATACTTTGCCACAGGCTACGCCAGCAATGGCGTTGGGGTCCTGTATCTCCCGGTGGAGTGTATGCTCAACATCTGCCAGGCAATCAGCACCGAGTCTGGAAATCTTGTCACCCTCTCAGAGGGCGAGTTTGTTTGTCTGGTCGCCTCAATCAACTTGGCTTTTGGTCCCATCGGGCATTTTTCTGGTGGATACCAAGTCAAAGACCTTGAGACGATGAAAAGGCTTGAGGGTCTGCTTTTTCCGAGCGATCCTCCGGTCAGTATGCTTCCTGGTGAGTTTGTTCCCACACGGAAGGTTGAGCTTGAGTCACCCACAGCAACACCTGTGGTTGCCAAGGTTCCAGCACCAGTCCGCACCACGAACGAACCACCTGGGCTCAAAAAGCCACTGTCGGCGCATCAAGCCAATCGGCCCGTTGGTCGCAAGTCTGTGAAAGCGTTTGAGTTTGCGTCACTCCCATAAAGGGACTGTTCTTTGTTGGTTTCAGCCGGCGTTTCATAACGCCGGCTTTTTTATTGAAATATTTTTTGAATGCGGTAAGGTAAAGTACAATACAAAACATCCTATGATATCAAAAACACATCTATGGCAGGGTGGGGTAGTGCTTATCGTTATTTTCGCGACGAGTCTTATTACATGGCGCCTAGCGGATATCAACAACAGCGACAGCATTAGTTGTAAGCGTGATTCAGGACGATATATGTACATCAATCCGCTTATTATTTGTGATCGCGAAGGTGCCTCAGAGTCAGAAATTTCATCGCTTGTAAACCATAACGTTCACACCTATATCGATCAGAAAAAATCAAGTGGTGAGCTTCGCACTGCATCGGTGTATTATCGTGATATTATCGATCGAAACTGGACCTTAATTCATGGAGAAGAAAAATTTAACCCCGCAAGTCTTCTCAAGGTGCCTACCATGATCGCATACTACTCTCTTGCTGAAAAAGATCCTTCAATTCTATCAAAGCGTCTTACCTTTCGCGACACTGTCGATGCAAATGATGTTCAGTATTTTCGTGCCTCAAGCAAACTCAAATACGGACAGTCATATTCTGTTGATGAGCTTATACGCATGATGATCATCAATTCAGACAATAATGCAAAAAATCTCCTCATCAACTCATACGACCAAGACAGCCTTCGTGAGGCGTATCGTGATCTTGGGGTAAGCCTTCCGCAGATTGATAAAATCGACTACTTTACTGCCCAAGAGTTTGCATACTTTTTCCGTGTGCTTTACAACGCCACCTATCTATCACGTACCTATTCTGAAAAAGCGCTTGAACTTCTCTCAAAAACCGACTTCCATGATGGTTTGATTTCTACGATTCCACGAGATATCAATGTGGCACAAAAATTCGGTGAACGAAGTGTTGTCGACCTCTCAGATCCAGACGCAACGGTTCGTGAATTGCATGATTGTGGCGTGGTCTATTATCCGCAGCACCCATATATTCTTTGTGTTATGACAAAAGGGAAGGATTTTAAGGTGCTCTCTGAGATTATTGGAGGTGTTTCAAAGATCACCTACGACACGGTAAAAGAGTACTATCACTAAAAAAGCCTAGAAATAAGGCTCTTTTTGTGCTCCTATCTATTGACATACTGCTGTTTATATGGTAGTATTAGTAAGTTAGTGTATTGGTTCCTCTTCGTTTCTGGCTGAATTAAAAAACTCAGAAAGGATCGAAACATCATGCACTACCGTCTGTACATCATAACGTTGCTTGCCACGCTCATCGGAGCGCTGGATACTCAAGCAACAACACCTGCTGATCGCGATCGTTTGCTCGATGCGATTATGCAATGGGAGTCCCGAGGCAATGATTTTGCCATCGGAGACAAACACCTCAGCGAAAAGGCCTACGGAGCATTTCAGATCCGGCAACCTTGTGTTGATGACATCAACGCTCGCTACGGTACGTCGATTCAAGCTTCGCAGCTTCTCGGCGACCGTGCCCTGTCACGATGGGTGTGTCAAAAGTACCTTGAACTGTATGCGACACGACGTCAGATTGGGAGAGAGCCAACCATGCAGGATATGGCTCGGGTGTGGAATGGTGGTCCAACGGGGTGGAAAAAGTCATCCACCGTTGCGTATTGGGCCCACATCAAGGAAATTCTCGACGGGAAAGAAAGGCCCCTCGCGAAAAGTACTGCGGCGACAAAAAAGAAAAAGCTGAAACAATAGCGCCGTCCATGGGATTCGCGCCGCGACTCGAAAGAGTCGCGGCGCTTTTATATTTCGACATCAAGGCTGGCAATCTTTGTATCGAATCGGTGTAAATAAAAACTGGCGGCCCCTAAAAGGGATCCGCCAGTGAGGTGGGTGATCAATCCCCTAAGGGGGAGGCGATCACCAAGGATCATGGGATATCAGGCAGACAGGCCCGCTCTCAGTCTTTACGCCGGGGAAGCGTCGACAAAGTAAATTACATCATTTCCTCGATTACCACCGTCATTCGCGTCGATAAAGGTCGAGGTAATTAAAGTAATTTTCTCCCATGAACTGCAGGTTTGGTCTTGTATATGCTTGTGTTACCACCACCCCCTCAGATAGCTCCGATCGGGTGCACCACACAGGGTTTTGCTCACGAAGCATGGAACTTCTCTGTGTGATGAAACCATGACCCTGCTTGCAGACTATACAATAGCTTGTTTCGACAGGCAAGGATTGGCTATGATACAATCTCGGTATGCTTAAAGGATTTCAAACATTTATCATGCGAGGCAATGTTGTTGACCTCGCGGTGGGAGTCGTTATTGGTAGTGCATTCGGTGCTGTCGTCAATTCACTGGTAAAAGATATCATTACCCCAATCATCGGCGCCCTCATCAAGACTCCGGATTTTTCGGGCCTTTTCTTCACAATTAATTCAAGCAAGTTTGGCTACGGAACTTTCTTAAACACTATCATCTCATTTTTGATTGTTTCCGCTGCGATTTATTTTTTCATCGTACTCCCGCTCAATGCACTTATGGCTCGCATCAAGCGAGGTGAAGTCACACCAGAGCCCAATACAAAAAAGTGTTCAGAGTGTCTCTCAGATATTCCGCGTGCTGCAAAGCGATGCGCGCATTGTACAAGTGTTGTAGCGTAAAAACCTTTTACCCAAAAGAAAAGACCGTTCGGCGGTGAGCCGAACGGCGTTGTAAAGTACGATTCCTTACGAGACAGATGTGAAGACTCCATCTACCGCCTCCACAAAATGATGTGGCATTACGTCCCGCAAGATGGGGAGGCATCGAATCCGTCGCGGATCACAAAAATACAGGTCTGAAAAGTGATTCAGGTAAATTTCCCCACCAAAAAAGAAAAAATGGGCACGGGGAAGTAGGTCGTGGAGCTTTCTCAAAATGACAACTCCCGCAAGTTCGCCGTTTCGAGTTTCTTGTGCGTTGAGGATTTTTCCGTGCGCATAATTGCTTTCAAAGGCGACGCCGGCAATTTTCCCTACTTTCGGTAGGGCAGCAAAAGCCTTGTCGAGAGGAATGCAGAATGCGGGTTGGCCCATCACACGAAGCTCCTTGGCAAGGTTGCTCATGAGGTTTGAAGACCCGATCAAGGCAATGAGATGTTTCATGGTATTGAGGTATTGTGCTCGTATTCAATGAGCGTTTGTGTATATCCTACTGCTCTCAGGGAGCAAGTCAACTAAGCCTGAATGGAATATTGTTTGTGGAGGCGGATTACCCGTCCAGCCTCTTTAGCCCAATCAATAGTGTCTTGAGTACCTTTGCTTCCATTTACTTGAAAGGCACAGACCTCATCGGTGTAAATAATTTCCTGCTTACTTCGCACATCATAGTCCTTTTGGGTAATGGTGGTATTTGGCATTTCAAGCACGCATGCTGGATTTACTTCTTTGATTTTTCTCAAAAGTGATGCCATGAGATCGATATCAGATTGTGTGATCGGGGCCTGACACCAGTTGGTATAGTAATCCGTAATATAATCCTCGAGAAAAGCTGGGATCATGATTCTCAAGCGGCGAGCCGTGGGATCGATTTTCATCGCTTCATCCATAGCAAAATAATCAACGCCGGTAGCCCCTCCCGTGAGAACAGCATTGCCTTGTGCATATACTTCGCGCACTGCTGCACGGACATCGCGCTCAACGTCGGCATTGGTGATGCGCCATGTGCCAGTGAAAAGAATCCATTTCATATTTCAATACGATACGATAAGAAGTGCTTTTACGCAATGAGACATTCCTTTGACGGTGAATGAGTGTTCACTTATAATAGATCTATGCAGAGTCTTCGTTTCCATGACGATCCTCGAATTCTCCATATCGATGGTGATGCTTTTTTCGCTTCATGTGAAGTTGCACGAAATCCGAGTCTTAAAGGTAAGCCGGTTGTTGTTGGTGAAGATAAGGGAATTGCTACAGCCCTTACCTACGAAGCAAAAGCTCGCGGGGTGACTCGAGGCATGCCTATTTTTCAGATCAAAAAGATTTGCCCTGATGTCATCATCATGCCCTCTGATTTCGCTCTCTATAAAACAATGTCGAAGCGTATGGTGAGGATCGTAAAGCGCTTCTCGGATTGTGTAGAGGAATACAGCGTTGATGAGTGTTTTGCAGATCTTTCCAAGCGATATATTGCACCAGATGGAGAACCCGTCGATATTGCTCGTCAAGTAAAAGCTGCACTCGAAGCGGAGCTCGGGATGACATTTTCGGTTGGGCTCGCACACACAAAAGTGCTCGCAAAGCTCGCTTCAAAGTTTAAAAAACCAGCAGGTTTTACGGTTCTTTGTGAGCGCGATATTGTTAAGGCGCTTGAGCAGACACCTATTGGAAGCGTGTGGGGGATTGGTTCAAAAACTACAGCCTTGCTTCGTGGAAGTGGTATCAATACCGCGGCAGATTTTGTACGGCAACCTTTTCATTGGGTGGAGGGTAATTTTACTCGTCCTACCTGTGATATTTGGAATGAACTTCAGGGGCAGAAAATTCATCGTGTAGGGGAGGGTGATAAAGACCCGCAACAGTCCCTTCGTCGTACCCGTACTTTTAAGCCACCGACTACCTCATCAGCTTTTTTGTGGTCAGAGCTTTCCTACAATGTCGAAATGGCATGCAAAGCACTTCGCAAAGAAGGGCTCGTCTCGCGTTCGTGTAGTATTTTTTTGAAGACCCAAACTTTTTTCTACCAGAGCGTACAGATTGAGCATGGAGTTGCCACTGATTCACCAACAGAAATTCTCGCAATCATTAAACCTCACTTTGAAAAGCTTTATCGCCAGCGAGTTTTGTACCGCGCGACGGG
>CAZTPW010000015.1:0-2209 GCA_964615725.1 uncultured Candidatus Saccharibacteria bacterium | reverse complement strand
GGCGGTGACGATCCCCGTGATTTTGCCATCGATGCAAGCGTGCGTCCCCTTGCTGGCAGGATGCCACACATGGTCGCTATCATGGCATTCCATACAGATCCACGTGAATGCGGCGTGGTTTGTACGCTCCAGAGTCCTGAATGTGCAGGTAACTTTGAGGCAGAAAAACCCACGTCCTTCGTCGCTTTCAAGGAACGAGCCGTATTTGACCAATTCATGCTCCCACGAAAGGAGCGTGATGAAGTCGCTCCCCATCATTTCTTGGAGGATTCGTGTAAGGGTGTGGCGAGCTTCGTACATCGCTTGTTGAAAGTTTTGAAATCGAAAAAGCTTGCCGTCTCTACTTCTAACGAGCGTCACTTCAGGTCCAGTAATAGGGAATTCGAAGGACTCGAACTCCTCAAATCCAAGGTGGACGCCGGAACCCGTTTCCGATTCGAATTCAGTAGATATTTGCATAATTCCTTTTGGAGAGCGCCGAGACCATCTCGGTTTATCATTCATAAAGATGCAACAAAGAGTGAGAAAAGTCAACTTTGCTCTCACTTCCATAGATAAGAAAAAACACCCGAAGGTGTTTTTTCTCCTGCAAGAGTTGATGCTTGGGTTAGAAGCTCATAAATTGAATGAACGAGAGAACACTTGATCGCGCTGTGTTTCCGCTTGCATCTTTCGATTCAATGACGAAGTAATACGTAGTACTTGTCGCAAGTCCGCTCAATGACATGAGGTGCTGCTTTACGAGTGTGCTGTCTGAAATACTGAGTGTTGATGTTGCACTTACATCAACGGGTGATGAAGTTGCGTAATAGATTTTTGATGTCGCAAATTCATCAGTATTCCATGAAATTGTCGCATTTCCAGAACCAATTTTAATATTGGTATCGCTGATCACCGGTGCGGTGGTATCAGTAGGTGGAACTACTACAACTCCCGTGGTTGCTGCAAACGTACCTGATGTTGTGACATTACCTGCTGCATCAGTAGCCTCAACAATCATGTAGTATCGCGTATTGGGAGTGAGACCGCTCAATGTCACGATATGGTTTTTTGTGCTTGTAGCATCAGGCACAATGACTGTAGTCGAAGCATTTGTGAGAACAGGCAAAAGGGTTGAGTAGTAAATGCGGCCAGTTGTAAGTTCCTGAGTTTTCCAACCAACCTGAATTGTTGATGTGCCTGCCGCTGTTACTACATTACTAATAACAGGGACTTCACTATCTACTGCTTGTGGCTTTGTAGTGAATGAGAAGGTGCTTGAATATGCGGTATTTCCATTCGCGTCACGTGATCGAACAATCGCGTAATACGTGGTCGAAGCGGTGAGCTTCTTGAGCACTACTTCATGATTTCGAGTGAAATCAAAGCGATTTATCGCTCCAACACCACTGGTACTTACTGGTGTGGTTGTGCTCCAAAATACCGTACTATCTGACTTTTCATCAGTCTTCCATGAAATCTCTACCTGCTTTTTTGCTGGCTTTGCATTCACTTCGCTGATAATCGGTGCAGTGATATCTGAGGTGGTTGTTGCATTATTTCCTCGAAACTTTTTTCCGATTCCGAAAGGAAGATTACATTCAACTGACCACTCTATCTCACCATTGTGTTTGATCCAACCCGGAGCAACAAGGTGACCAAAGGCTCGAAAACATCCTCGATCACGATTGTCCTCGCGTTCATGATCACGGTCCTTATCTTTTGCAAAACCTGCCACCGGTACAGTCATAACAATCAAGGCGAGAAGTCCTGCAGAAAGAAGAGATTTAAGTCCAAATGATTTCATACTAGCTTCATAGTTATCGGATAAATGTCAGGGCACTCATATGCCCTATGGCTTATAGGACGGTGGAGGGGGATTGTTTCTTACATGGACATAGGTGTCTTTTTATGGTACTCTTTTCATATTCCTGGGTATGTAAGAAATTGCATTCTCCCACGTCTTATCCTATGGCGGATCATTTTATTCGACAATCTTTTCAATCACTCTACGATGCAGAGGCAGACAGCATTTTTCGATTTTGTAGCACACGAGTATCATCGCGAGAGCAAGCGCTCGACATTGTTCAAGAGACTTTTTTGAAACTCTGGCTATCACTTCAGAAAGGTCAGGTGATCACCAACCATCGCGCCTTTCTTTACACAATTGCGCAACGCCTCATCATCGACTGGTACCGTAAGAAAAAAAGCCTTTCACTTGATGAGCCGA
>CAZTPW010000014.1:13359-15724 GCA_964615725.1 uncultured Candidatus Saccharibacteria bacterium | reverse complement strand
CCGATGGTATGAATCCAGTTGAGAACCCGCACATTGAGCGGTCGGCGAATAATCGCCTCAATCACCACAAAAAGAATACGTCCACCATCGAGGGCTGGGAGTGGAAGCAGGTTGATGACCGCAAGGTTGAGAGAAATGATAGCAGTGAAAGTAAGAAGATAGACAAAGCCAAGGTGTCGAGCGGAATCAACGAGACCTGATATACCGACCGGACCACTGACTTGAGAAAAATCTGCTCGTCCGATAAATGCTTGGCCAATAAACGCACCGAGCCCTACCGCTGTCGCGACCGTAATGTCTTTTGTCACAACAACACCATGAGTAAACGCCTTGAAAAAAGGCATCTTTACAATACCAGCATCTTCCATAGAAATGCCGATTGCCTTTTTATCTGGAGCAATTCCCTCCCTCGGAGTTACTACAACACTAACATTGCTTGTCGATGTCGCGGTTTCTCGTTTGAGAAGAAGGGTAATTGGTCCATTCTGATGAGTAGCAATAAAATCCTGCACACTCTTTGCTGTGACGAGCTCTCCCTGGAGCTGATCATGAGTCTTGCCCTGACCAGCTTCGACATACACAACACTGTCACCAATACGCACACCCGCAGCATCGGCCGGGGCTTGTGCGACTGTAGAACTTACAATCACCTTCGTGTCGTGAGCGTAGGGTTTGGTAGCGTCTGAGACCGACATTGGCAGACCGATCATCAAGCCCACCGAAAGCACAAGCCATGCAAAAATGACATTGAACACAACGCCCGCAACAAGCACCGCCACTTGTATGCCACGATTTTTGTGAACCATGCTTCGTGCTCGGTCCGGTCCATTCATTGATTCTTCATCCGGATTTTCACCAAAGATTTTTACAAACCCACCAAACGGAATCCAGTTCAAAGAATAGAGAGTCTCACTTCCCTTCGGACGGAACCCAAACATTCTTGGAGGAAAGCCGAGTCCAAATTCATCAACGCGAATTCCCGATTTTTTCGCAACGAGAAAATGCCCGAGCTCATGCACAAACACGAGCACTGCAAGAATGATAATGAAGATAATGACGGAGATAATCATGAATTATTGTGCGATTTCTTTTTCCTTGAGATTTTTAAGGTCTTCGAGTTTTTTGTTTGCTTCATCAACAAACTTCTGAACATCGTTGCGGACTTTCTTTGCCTCATCCTCACCGAGGAGACCCTCTTCTTCCTGACCGTCTACATCTTTCATAACACGCTCGCGCTCCTTGCGGACAGCAATACGCGCCTCTTCGAGCTTTTCTTTTGCAATCTTGATAATCATCGTACGTCGCTCAGCGGTAAGTTGTGGGAATGTAACTCGCACACCTTTATCATCCGAACCAACTGACACACCGAGATTTGCGACCGTAATCGCCTTTTCAATATCCTTAACCATTGATGCATCCCAAGGATTGACCCGGAGAGACTTTGCGTCCTCGATACCGATGTTGGCAACCTGATTGAGAGGCATGAGTGTGCCATATGACTCTACTTTGATACCATCGAGAATCGCTGGAGTAGTCTGACCAGTACGGATCGTGCTGTACTCACGCCTGAGCCATTCCTCAGTGCTTTTAAGTTTGTCTTTGAAAGGAGTAAAATTGTATGCCATATATTCGTATTATTTGTCTCGTGAGTCTTTATAGTACTTGATTATTTCACCTGAGGCAATTCGATTGCCAGGTATTCGAGAATCATTTTAAGTGAGCTCGATCGGTCATAGACATAGCTGCGCATTCGCATAATACAATCGAGTGCGTGAGCCGCTTCATGGTGTCCTTTCATAAGATCGGTCTTTGCATGAATAGTGTATTCGAGAGTATTGAGAAGATTGATAACGCGATTTTTGTCTTTTTCTTCTGCGAGTGTTTTTGCAATTTCAAGTCGCTCTGCAATCGGCGCCTTAAGAAAAGCGCTGGCTTCTTCTGATGAATCACCTTCCTGCGCTTGGCTACGAGATGGATGATGAATGAGAACGACTCGAGAGCAAAGCGTAGGAAGCAAGACATGCTCGCTCGGCATGATAAAAAAGAAGTGGGTATTTGGAGTGGGCTCCTCAAGAACTTTAAGGAGTGAGTTTTGCGCCTCTGAAGTAATTGTCATGAAAGAGGTAACTCGTATTTTTCGTTCGCCAAGTGGTGCACGCATAGCCTGATCTTTGAGAAACCGACCGTCATCGATGCCAAATGCTTCGATATGCTCATAATAAAAATCAGGATTTCCTTTGGTGGTAAAACCGAGCTCAGATTCACAGAGGTGTACAAGCTCATCAAAAATCACACGATGGTCGCCAATCAATACGTATGCATGGTGGAGATTATCAGTACGAATCTGGTGTTTGAGATTCATAGG
>CAZTPW010000014.1:4348-13259 GCA_964615725.1 uncultured Candidatus Saccharibacteria bacterium | reverse complement strand
TTAATCATTTCGCGAAGCTCTTTGCTGATGGCCTTCACAATTTCATTGGTCTTTACCTCTGCGGTACGTGGAAGCCCGGTAATAAAATCACGACCCTTTATCACCATAGAAAGCTCTTCTTCGAGGGGCACCGCTGAGCCAATCTTGATTTTAATATCCTCTGCCATTTTGTCGCCGATTGCGAGGTTGAACGTCTTTTTAATGTAATCTGCAATTGCTGAGTCGATTTTGTTGCCCGCACACTTCACCGAAGTCGATGACACAATACCTCCAAGTGAAATCACGGCGACGTCAGTTGTACCACCACCGATATCTACAATCATATGACCGTGTGCTTCTTGAATAGGAATACCTGCACCGATCGCGGCGAGAATTGGCTCTTTGACCACGTAGGCATTTTTTGCGCCGGCGCGAATCGAAGCTTCGATCACTGCTCGTCGTTCAGTCGATGTGATACCTGCAGGCACTGAGATCATCACTTCTGGTTTGAAAAAATTCCACTTACCGAGTGCTTTGTTGATGAAATAGCGAAGCATTGCTTCGGTCACACGATAGTCTGCGATCACACCGTCTTTCATGGGACGATATGCGATGATGCTCTCTGGTGTTTTTCCGATCATACCCTTTGCATCATTTCCTACAGCGAGAATTTTATTGTCTTGCTCTGATACGGCAACCACTGAAGGCTCATTCAAAACGATTCCCTTTCCTGGCAAAAACACGAGCGTGTTGGCCGTACCTAAGTCAATTCCAAGTTTTTTGGAGAGAATGCTCATATGTGGCTTCACTATACGCTATTTTTCCCTTTTTTCAAATTTGACTTCATGTCAGGACATCGGTAAGGTACGTGTAATAGTTTTGCTCTCTCAACAATTCACCCAAACAGCTTATGCTCTCGTACACTACTGTTTCGCTTTCGGCAAATCCGCCCTCATTTCGTCTGCACCTTTTTGATCATGAAGGTCGCCAGGTTCACCTAATCGAGCACATCAAATCCATTCTCAAGCAACATATGGATGGACACGATATGCACACCCTCAGCACATTGGTACACAATTCGGTTGCGGTTCGTGAAATGTTTGCCAAGTATCCAACCGATGATGTGGAAATTCTGGTCCTCTTTTTCCAGAATGCGTGGAACTGCTGCTTGCAGGTCCAAAAACACAAGCCAGAGGCTTGCGCCTTCAGGTATTTCCCGCAAATGCCGACAAATCACGGCATGATTGATGGCGCCGTATGTCCCATGGACCCCGGCATCGCCTTCATCATCGAGTAGCTCGAATCGAGCAACGCTTTTTCTTTCGGCGCCCCGCCGCGGGGCGCCTTTTTTCTTGCATGAAATTCCTTTTTTGCACCCGAGTTTCAAAATGCTAGTATAGGCGCATGTATATTATCGAGGTTGCCCCCATCGCAAAAACCCTTCCTGAGGACAGTCTCTCGTATTTTCACAAAGATGACCTACCTTTGGGCACCTTGGTAAAAATCCCCCTTAGAAAGCGCCTAGTCCATGGAATCGTAACCTCATCCACCCCTGTCGAACGACTCAAATCCGAGCTTCGCAACGCCACCTTTGAAATGAAAAAAGTTTCGTCAGTATCATCACATCGATTTTTCAGCGACCCATTCATGAAAGCAATCCATCGCACCGCAAGCTATTTCGCAGTACGCACTGGTACCGCCCTCACACCTTTTGTCCATAGCGAAATTCTCGACGAGGTATCAGGACTTTCACATACTGGCACATCGATCAAAAAACCTACCACGTCAGACGACGATGAGATTATTGCAGAAAAATATGTAATTCAAACAGAAGACGAGGAGCGCTTCGCTCATTACAAGAGTCTTATCCGCGAAGCCTTTGCAAAAAAGACCTCCGTGTTCTTTTGCCTTCCAACCACCCAGGACATCGTTGCTTCCGTATCAAAGCTCAATAAAGGTATTGAGGATTATACATGTGTCGTGCATGGCGGCCTGACCAAAAAAGCAACGGTAGAAATGTATACAAAAATCCTCAAGACAGAACATCCGATCCTTATCATCGCAACAGGTTCATACCTTTCTATTCCTCGCAATGATATCGGGCTGATCATAGTAGAGCGAGAAAATTCACGCACCTACAAAACCCAAAGTCGTCCGTTCCTCGACTATCGCACCTTTGCCGAATTTCTCACTGAGGAAATGGGCGCAAAACTCGTCCTTGGTGATATTTTTCTCCAAACAGAAACTATGTTTCGCTTGAAAAGCGGTGAGATGCACGAGCTTTATCCACTAAAATTCCGATCACTGACTACATCGCAGGAGAAAATAGTTGATATGCGTACTTACAAAACCAATGAAAAGCATTTCACATTACTTTCTGATGAGGTACTCGAACTCGCACGAAGCACAAAAGAGAATCACGAGCATATGTACCTCTATACTGCTCGCAAAGGTCTTGCTCCAACGACGGTGTGTGGTGATTGCGGATCAATCGTACAATGCTCTACCTGTCACAGCCCTGCAAGACTTCACACATCACCGAAAGGAAATTTCTTTCTCTGTCACACATGCGGTGAGCGACGACCTTCAGAGGAGCGTTGTGTGACGTGTGATGGATGGCGCCTCGTTACTCTAGGAATTGGGACTGAACGCATTGTTGAGGAACTTCAGGAAAAACTTCCCGATGCAAAGCTTTTCCTTTTCGACAAGCATAATGTTCCGACCCCAAAAGGCGCGAAGGCTTTGATTGCAAAATTTTATAGCACACCAGGCAGTATTCTTGTGGGCACTGAAATGGCTTTGCCTTATCTCGACAAACCTATTCAAAATACAGCAATTGCAAGTATCGATGCACTTTTTTCAATCCCTGATTTTCGTGTTGCCGAGCGCGTCTTATCAATTCTCCTGAAAATCCGCTCACTCTCACAAAAAGGCATGATCCTTCAAACACGAAATCCCGATCAGCATGTATTGCAGTGTGCGATGGCAGGAAATATTGTTGATTTTTATCGCGAGGAAACCGCTGCTCGAAAACAGTTCAACTACCCACCCTTCTCTATTCTCATTAAAATTTCTATCGAAGGTGACAAAGACTCTATTGTTGCTCACATGAGCCAGCTCAAGACTCTTCTTGGTTCGTACGAAGTCGATGTTTTTCCATCGTTTGTAAAAGGTCTCCGCGGGAAATCTGTGCTTCATGCACTTGTGCGAATTCCACGTAAGGAATGGCCAGATCAGAAACTCGTCGACATTTTGAGCAATCTACCTCCACAATGGATTGTGAAAGTCGACCCCGATACGCTTTTGTAGGTTATTTCGTGTAAAAAGTAAAAAATTGGTATAAAAAAACTGGGTACCTTGCGATACCCAGCGTGAAAAAGAACACAAAAACGAAGACCTTTAGGCCCGAAGACCGAGGAGTCCGAGGATCAATTCCTCGTCTGCACCACTTGCCGCGAAGTCGTCGAACGCGGGATCGTTGTGCGGAATGACTGACTTGCGTATCGGCAAAGTAATCCAATTGATGAGCGCATGAATGAATTCCGCCCCTTCGCGAGCACCTTGATCGAGACCCTTGAAAGCACATTCCCATTCAAGGACATGCGGGAGGGTGGAAAGTTCGTACTGCTTAAGCAAGCTTTCGATGGCAGCAAAGTCCACTTGACCGTCGCCAACACTGAGGAACTTGCCCGGACGCTTTTTCCAGGGGAGGAATCCGCCGTAGACGCCGGACTTCCCATTCATCACGAACTCCGCGTCTTTGACGTGGTACGCCACGATGCGCGGGTAGTACTCGGCGATGAAGCGGAGATAGTCGAGACACATGAGTACGAAGTGGGATGGATCGTAGTTGATACCAACCTGCTTGTTGAGGCCTGGATCAACGTGCTTCAGAAAAGCATCGAGCGACTCACCGTCGTGCAAATCCTCACCGGGGTGAGGTTCAAACGCAGGTGTGACACCGACTTCATCGGCGACACGGAAGATCGGGTCCCAGATCTTGGCGAGCTCGCGCATGCCAATATCCACCATACCCGCCGGGCGCTGCGGCCAAGGGTAGATGAACTGCCACATGAGCGAACCACTAAATGTCGGCATCGCAGTGCATCCCAAATTCTTACTGGCACGCAATGCGTTCTTGAGTTGCGGAAGCGCCCAATTACGCAGGCCAAGCGGACTAGGAAAACCCTGCACCTCCTTCGGCAGAAAACCAAACGTGCCATACAACGGCGCGTACGTGCCGGTGGTGGCTGCGAGCTGGCCTTGCAGATGGGTTGCGAGTTCACTCACACCTTCTTTGAGACCCCATCCCATGATCTGACCGATGAGTTGGTCACAGTAGTCCTTGGACTCGGCGGCGATCTTGAGGTCAATCACACCAGGGTCCCAAGATGGGAGCTGGACGTGAGTGAAGCCTGATTCAGCCGCAAAGCGGCAGGCTTTCTCGAGGGTGTTGTAACGGGGGTTACCCATTACTTGAGCCAGGAAAATCCCAGGCCCCTGTTTCGGAAACGGATTCTTCATACGATTAACGGTAGACGGACTTTTTGTTTTCAATGTGGGGCCGGAAAGCCCACCAGAAACACACGTTTCTGATGGGTGAATATAATCACACCTACGGTATTCCGTCAATGATTTATACCGTTGATATGAGGGCCTTGTTTTAAGCCAAATTTCATGGCACAATGCGCCTATGGCAAAACCTCTCGTTATTCTCCAAAAAGACTCCCCTGTCCTCAGACAGGTAGCAAAGCCTGTACCTTTGAAAGATATCGGCAAAGACAAGCTCAATGAGCTCATTGATGGTATGAAATCCGTACTCGCTCAGGAAAATGACGGCGTCGGACTTGCGGCACCTCAGGTTGGTGTATCACTCCGCCTCTTCATTGTTTCGGAACTCGTATTCCTTCGAAAAAAATCTGACATGACACCTGAGGAGCAAAAAACCGCATCATCACTCGAACATGCCAACCTCGTCTACATCAATCCAGAAATCATCACCATATCAAAGGATCGAAAAGCACTCGATGAGGGTTGCCTCAGCGTACGACCCCTCTTTGGAAAAGTGCGCCGCGCGACACGAGTCAAAATCCGCGCCTACGACGAATTCGGCAATCCGTTTGAACGTACCGAGACTGGCCTCCTCGCTCATATCTATCAACACGAAGTCGATCACTTAAACGGTGTGCTCTTTGTCGACAAAGCAAAAGAGATCAAAGAAATGCCTGCCGACCCAGCAAACCCCACGACCGCAGCAATCGATCTGAAATAATGAAAAACTCAATCAACCATCAATCTATCACCAAAAACCTTCGAAGTGTCTTCTTTGGCACACCTGATTTTGCTGTGATCATTCTCGACGAACTTGAAAAAGTGGGTATCCTCCCCACCCTCATCGTCACCAATCCAGATCGACCAAAAGGCCGCAATCTCGTCCTCACTCCACCACCGGTAAAAGTATGGGCGCAAAAGCGAAATATTCCTTTCATTCAGCCTGAAACCCTCAAGGATCACACCCTCATCGACAAACTCCGCAAAGACCGCTGGGATATTTTCATGGTGGCTTCCTATGGAAAAATTATCCCGAAAGAAATCATTGATCTCCCCCTTCACAACACACTCAATGTGCACCCTTCACTTCTCCCAAAATTTCGCGGCCCATCACCGATTCATGGTGCAGTCCTCGCTGATGAAAAGAAAACTGGAATCTCCATTATGGTGATCGACGAAGAAATGGACCACGGCCCGATCCTTGCCCAAGAAATCTACGAAGTGAAAGAATGGCCTCCTATGGAAAAGCTTGAGCGTGACATGGGACACGCTGGTGGTGCCCTCCTTGCTCGCGTTATTCCAGAATGGATTGAACGAAACATCGAAGCGAAGCCTCAGGAGCACCATCTCGCAACATACACCAAAAAAGTTTCAAAAGCTGACGGTTTGATTGACCTCACTGCCGACCCCTATCTCACCTTCCGAAAAATCCAAGCCTACGATGGCTGGCCCGGCACCTACTTTTTCACCGAAAAAAATGGTGTAAAGACACGTGTCATCATCAAAAAAGCACACTTTGACAATGGGGTGCTCGCCATTGACCGTGTGCTTCCTGAAGGAAAATCTGAGATTGACTACCAGCAATTCCTCAAAACCTCTTAGCCTACCCAATTATTGGAGCTGCTCCTCCTGCCCAAAGTGAGTTTTGAAATTTTGGCCCGCAGCCTCAGCCTTTACCGAAACATACCACACTACTGTAGTGATAATAACAAGTCCCAAAAGGATGACTGCTGAAACATTTGGACTAAAACGAGTGTGGATTGAAATGTTGATGTCGAAATTGTTACTTGAGTTTTGTGGGGCCATAATGGTACGTTAAAAAATAATTATTGCTGATCACCGCCTTTCCAACCGCGGAGCATGTCTTTAATACGCTGACCTCCTCGTCGAATCATACTGATGCGTCGGGTCTTGTCAGAGACGAGTTGACGATATACTTCATCGCGTACCGCATCGATGGCTGCATACAAATCATGATCTGTCGCTTCTGCACGGATATGGGTAGCACCTGCATGAAAGTTGACCTCCGCGCGGAAATGATCGTGGCTGTCATGGTGATGATGAGTCGTCACTTGAATCTCTACATGGGCTACTGCGTCTGGATCTTTGTTGACGAATTTATGCAAACCACCAATTTTTTTGTCTACATAGGAATTGATGGCTGGAGTGAGAGTTGTACCAGTTGCTTTTACATTGATGTTCATAGAATTGATTGAAATTAGGCTAGTAAGGCAAAACCGACAAGACGGATAACGGGCTCTGAACTTCCCTGCGACACGACAAGAGCAACATACCACGCTACTAACACAAGGAGCACAACGACCGGGAGCGACATGACGACCAGGTGCGCAATCACACCCTTATGCATTTCATGAATGAAAAGCCCTTTTGCTTCATCATGTCGTGTTCCGTGCAAGATGTGTATCATACCTCTATTGTACCCCATCTCGTATCAGTGTCTATGGATTTTTAGTTTGGATATCCACAAGATGGTACTTCATGCGGAGGATTCGTCGGACCGACTGATCAAGCCTGTCTTCAGATATACGACCCGTCTTTACAGCTTTTTTTAGAGCATTAAAAATAGCAGTGTGGTATTTCGATGTATAGGTACTGATGATCATATCTGATCCTGCCTCTAATGCCCTGAGAGAACCCTCTGTCACGGAAAAACCAGCTGCAACCATTTCCATATCATCAGTAATGATCACGCCATCAAATGACATTCCCTTTCGCAGGCCTTCAGTGAGAATTTTATACGAGAGAGTCGCTGGCTTTGTGTCGATACCTGAAATAACAATATGAGCGGTCATAACAGGATACTGAAATGTAGAAGTCGCCTGATAAAAAGGACGAGCTTCAGCCATCATTGTTTTCCAATTGCTCTTTCGGGTAACAGCTTTTGTGTGAGGGTTCCGCGTCACAGAACCATAGCCAGGAAAATGTTTGAGGACAGGCATAATTCCTGCTTTTTCATACCCCACAAGGGTTGCCTTGCCAAGCATTTCAACTGCTTTCAGTGACGTGGTTGCAAATGTTCGCTGATAGAGATAGCTTTTCGGCTCTACGACTCGATCAAGAACTGGAGCAAAATTCATGTTTACACCAAGCGATCGAAGTTCTCTTCCTCGACGCACAGCAATTCGCTCTGCATCTTCGGGGGTTGTAATCTCAGACTGACGGGTAAGCTCTTTGAGAAACCTGAAGCGTGTTATGGGGCCACCCTCCTGATCAGTGGCAATAATAAACGGAAATTTTGAAGATTTTGCTTGGATTTTCTGGAGGTCTGCGGAGAGTTTCTTAAATTGCTCAGCGGATTTTACATTTCGCCCGAGAATATTCACTCCACTAATATGGTAGCGTGAAATAAGAGTCTCAATATGCGAATCAACCACCGGTGAATCAAAACCAAGAATAAGAAGTGAGCCAATCTTTTCATTGAGCGACATCTGAGCCAGCGTCTGTTCAATTTCTTGTTCTCTATCTATAGCTAGGATTTCCCCACTATCAGCGGGTTGAGGGGTTGGCTGCTGAGCTCGCGCCATTTCTGATTCAAAGGATTGCTTGATAGTACTTTTCCCATTGAAAAAGAGAATGCCAGCCATAACAATGATTCCGAGGAGAACAAAAAATCTCAGATTGATATTCATACCCTTAAGTATACTGAGGGCTTCCCATTTTTGAAAATTTTGGTATGATGGTGCCCAGCTGTCCTTTTTATGAAGTAAATGTGCGCCAGTGCACTTTCGATTTTTTTTGAAGTGTACTGAGCGCAAGATTCCGGAGTAGCTCAGCTGGTAGAGCAGCTCGCTGTTAACGAGTTGGTCACAGGTTCGAATCCTGTCTCCGGAGCAAAGAGCGTGAAAGGGGTACAGTTTGCCCCTGTCGTGCTTTAACTGAAGGGTTTTTTGAGGTTCGAGAATGGTTTTGAATCTCCGAAACTCTTATTGGAAAATCAGAGGATAGATTTTGCAAATCACCGCTTAAACTATATGTTTTTGCGGTTTTTTGTATTGGTTCGAGAATTTTTACCGCTTCATTCACTTTCGGCATCCAGTGAGCCAAAAATCCGAAGGCTGGCGTATACTCAGGCGTGATCACTCCCTTGCTTACTGTGATGTTGGCAAAAGCATAGGACAAGAGCATACGGCGTTCTTCCAAAGTCGCCCTAGGGCTTTCGTAGATCTTCCTAGCGCAGGTTGCCAATACGTGGATTGAGTAGCCGATTTTGTAGTATTCGGTGTTGTCTGATTGAAGCCTCTGAAGGTTGCTCATAAGCACCTGACGTTCCTGATCAAAAGCCTTTACTTTCTCATCATAGAATTCTGTAGTAATCCTGCCATCCAGCTTGTCATCGTACATAGTCTTCATACGCTGGCGT
>CAZTPW010000014.1:0-4338 GCA_964615725.1 uncultured Candidatus Saccharibacteria bacterium | reverse complement strand
GCTCTAGGCTGGCATTAATCCCATTCACCTGTGCCTCGTAAATGGCAGATTCTTCGCTGTGGCTCTCTTTGAGGGCTTCCTTAAGGATATTGAGTACCTCGCTGTTTTCAGGGGCTAAAACGTTCAAATGCTCAAAAAGCTCGTTTTCTAGATCTTCCTGACGGATATACTTCGTGAGCTTGCCAAGCTGAGCTTTGCACTGCTTACAAGCCCCGTACCAGTTCTTTTTCTGGAGTTCCCACGTAACCGTCTTCTCGCACATAGCACAAAATACCTTTCCCCGAAGCTCCTTTGAGTGCTTGTTGTGGTATGGCGCGCTTGGTCTCGTGAGCTTTGCTTTTACCTGATCAAAAAGCTCTCGGTCAATGATCGGTTCGTGCTTGCCTTCGTGTTCTTTTCCTTTCCACATAAAGTTGCCGTAATAGAAAGGGTCACAGAGAAGTTTATGGACTTTGCTTTTGACTACACGTCCACCTGCGCGACTACGAAATCCAGCTTCGTACATTTTCTTTCCAAGCGATACCGTTGAGTAGTTGCCAGTCGCATACAGCGTAAACATCTCTTTGATGTATGGTGCGACATTTTCATCAATCACGTGGATCTTATGACCCTTCTCACCGATAGTCTTATATCCAAGTGGCGGTTTTGTTGCGAGCCAGCCTTGCGAAGTTTTCTCTTTCTGTCCCTTCTTTACGTTTTCTGAAAGAAGTTTGACGTAGTACTCGGCAGTAGCAACCTTCACACGCCACATAAACCATTCGTGAGACTTTGATTCACGGTGAAGTACACAACCTTCTTTAACGAGGTGGATCTGATGACCAATATCTTCCATCAACCACGCGTCTAGAGCTGGCACATCGGCAAAGTTTCTAGTCAAACGATCTGTAGTTTCAACCACAATGACAGGGATATTGTTCTTGCGAACATAGTCCAGCATTTCCTTGAATGTTTTTCGATCTACCTTTCCGCTTGCAGATTCCGAGATCTGAAACACTCTATCAACTTCAAGGTTCACATCGGAGCGTTTGGTGTACTCCTGCAAAAACTTCTCCTGTGCAGGTAAGGAGTAGCCCGTTTCCTCTTGTTCTTTTGAGGACACACGAGCGAAGATTACAGCTAAAATTTTATTTATCGTTTCCATATTGGTCAATTTAAGTCTAGCAAGAGCGGATTAAGACGCATAGTTTTTGTTCAAATAAGTACGGTAGTCAATCTCGATTCTGATGCCATTAGTGATTGCATAAACCCTAAATCCTGAACCGTGAGAGTGATTACAATTTGCACGTATCATTTTAATAACCCCTCTGATTGTTCTATAGAGACCACCGACCTTTTGATAACTACTGTTTTTAACCATTCCGTCTTTCCAATAAAGTTCGTAGCAAGTTTTTGTAATTTTATTTACGTTCTTTTTCATATTTTTAGAATAAAGTTGGCTGATAATAGTTTTTTGTTCCTTCGACTCCGTTTTTTACCTCTGTGATTTTGTATTCGTCAGAATCAGACATCTTTCTGAAATCACGAATTGCATCACGAGCGTCTGAAAGGTTAGTGAATACGCCCTCCATTTCAAACCTGCCGTCTTTGCCATATTTGGCATAAACCCTGTAATGTGGGTTGTGACTTATTGCATTTATGTTTCTCTCAAACCTTGCGATCCCTCTCTCGGCTCTCGCGTAACAGTTTTTGATAAAGTCGTCAGCACCCTCAAACAGTTCGTGTGCAATTGCGTCAAATGTAGGGTCATCAAGGTTTCCCTTATCATCAAGCAATTCGCTCTCGATGTTTCGCAGATCATTCTCGATATACTCTCGGGTGATTCTAATCACCTCAAATGGGTAGTACGTCATAGTTATTGATGGTTACTTATAATTTGCGAAGAAAAACTTACAGATCTCATCGAGGAGGAATGACATTACCGTCTTCTCAGACTTCGAAAACTCTTTGAGTTTTGTATGCCATTTTTTACCTACTCGAACCTGCACCGTCTTCCTTCTCTGAGACTTACGGGCAAAATAGTTTTTTACCCTTTGGCTGTCCGCCCGTGCTTGCTCTATATCGGCGGACGTGTAGAGCTTCTTTTTTGTCGACATTTTTTAAGAAGACTTTTTATCCCCCTCATAGTATTTCTTTCTTAGATTTACTAGAGAGAGAAGTTAATAATGAACAGAACATCTTGCTTTGAGTGTCTCGCCCCTCGTGAGTTTCAATTTGAGTTGAATACTCCTACTACAAGCACTCGCAACAACAAGTTCTTGCTGATGTTCAGATGAGGTCGCCCGTTGACAAGTCGCAGTCAGAGCGGGCGATGTGATCTGAACACCAGAACAAGTTTTTAGTCGATTTTTTTCGGAGGACTCACTAACAACCTCCGATGTTCTGAATGTTCAACCTGATAAAACCTACCTGCCACCGTGAACTAAACAGTGGCAGGATTGGACTTATCAGACTGGTCGCGGTGATAAATCTTTGCGAGTAAATCGAAATACGCCACCCAGTTAAGGAGGATTTCTTTCGCCTCTTTTTCAGTAAGCGTTACGCCGTACTCGGCTTTAACTGCTTGCTTGAATTTCTCTATGGTTTTATCACTGACCATAGAGATGTTTTATCGTTTTGAGTACGCTTAAAAAATACTTAAATGACGAAAAAACGCAGTCTTTCGACCACGTGTTTCCTGCACTTTATGAGTTGTCCACTTTTTAAGTATTTTTAAGTGGAAGATTTGATCTTGTTTTGTCTTTGAGTGAGAGCCTTCTCGGTTTGAACCGATGATTTGAAGTTCGGCTTAAAACTGTTGCTTTCAAGGTTGATGATAGTTTGTCTCGGATAATGCGTATTTGTGATGATTTTATTGTTGGGATTGTAATTCAGATAATCATAGAGATCTTGGGTCTCGTTGTTTCGATCCAAATAGCCATTATTAACGAGATCGAAAAACATATTCCAGATCTTTATGCCCTTACTTACTTTCAGGGGGTGTAGGTAGTCGCCGTTAATAACTATTTGGTAATCATTGTCTGAATGTTCGGAGGTAAACAACTCAATCTGGTTGATTGTCTGCTCGTCTGGGAGCTCTTTACCAGTCTCTCTGAGGTTTAGGGTGGAATTGATCAAAGCAGTTAAAAGCGAGGCTTTTGGATAGCTAGGCGAGCTTCCGAGCACTGGATCAGGGATCTCTACGGTCTCAAATATATGAAAATCCTTAACCAAACGATATCTTAAATCGGTGAGCCTCTGCTGATCAAAGTAAGTCATCTTTGCTCGCTCGCTTTGGTATCTTTCTTTTTCTTCTTTAGTGAGTTGATCGAAGTCAGGGTTATAGATGGCTAGTTCTGGCTCGGAATATAAGATTGCAAGCATATCTCGCAGATCATCATCAGAAATTGTTTTTATAAGCGCAATATATTCTTTCTGTAAAACTTCACCAGTTAATTTTTGAGAGTCTCTTTTCATATTCTAGATCTTCACATTTTCTTCAATAAATTCTTTTTCGCTATCTGTAATTTCATATATTCGGTATAAAATAGCGTCTATTTCTTTCTCCTCTTCAGAAGTGTCTGCATTTAAATCACTTCTTTTTTGTGAGAGTATTTTTGCAACCAAGGTTACCAGTCCTTGTCTTGTTTCTTTATTAGCAATACGTATTGGTAGCGATTCAATCGTCTCAATATCCGTTTGAGCCATTGCACGTCCTACTTCAAGGGTCGTTTTCTGATAATAAAAGTTCATCAATTTTGAGTTAAGAATTGCTAAAATATATTCCAACTCAACATCAACTCCTTGTTTGGGTGCAAAAGAGTGTACGTTATTTAGGTGGTAATAGTTATCTGTATCAATAGTCCCAATCAGGCTGTCACCTGTTTGTCTAATAAGGATCTTTGGATTATGAATTACATCGTAATCCCAACCACCACTATTAAGCAGAGATGGTTCTATGTTTATATAATCACCCTCGTACTTAATGCTGTATCTTTTGATCTGCCCACCAGAAATTATCCCTTTATGGTAAGTATCTTTAGATTTTTCCTTAAAAAGGATATTCTTTTGACCAATTTTTGATCTAACGCCTGTTCTGCCAATATAAAGCGAACCTAGTTCAACAGATTTCTCATCAATCTTTGCTATAAGATCCTTTGTTTTTGAATCTAAAAAAAGCCTAAACCTGTTATGTTTTGTTGATTTGAAATATGATTGCGGATAAGAAAAAATATCTGCCTTGTTGTAAATCAAATCATCAGATGATTTCGGCAAAACTACAGATATTTTGTGAGCATCTTTTACTTCTTTAGTTTTTTGGAATATATACACGACAGAAAAGCCAACTGTTGCATCAAATAC
>CAZTPW010000013.1:0-16707 GCA_964615725.1 uncultured Candidatus Saccharibacteria bacterium | reverse complement strand
GAGTTCGGCACCTCGATGTCGGCTCACCTTATCCTGGGGCTGGAGAAGGTCCCAAGGGTTTGGCTGTTCGCCAATTAAAATGTTACGTGAGCTGGGTTCAGACCGTCGTGAGACAGGTTGGTCTCCTATCTGCTGCAGGCGTTGATTCTTGAGGAGATTTGTCTTTAGTACGAGAGGACCGAGATGAACTGACCTCTGGTCTACCTGCTGTCACGCCCGTGGCAACGCAGGGTAGCTAAGTCGGGAAGGGATAATTTCTGAAAGCATCTAAGAAAGAAACCCACTCCAAGATTAGGAATCATTATGAGGCCCGTAGAAGATTACTACGTTGATAGGCTTTAGGTGTACGCACAGTAATGTGTTGAGCCGAGAAGTACTAATTCGCCCATTCTTATTAGGAAAATTTGTAAATCACAATAATTATTTGTTAAGATTTACTCTATAAAATTATCTTTGAAAAAATTCTTGAGATGGAAATACTAGCTTCGAGAGCCTTGCGAGGCTGTCGAGCCGAGCACGAGGAATTTTTCACCAGAAAAATATCCGTGCTCAAGAAGGTAGTATTTCCATGGTGGTTGAATTTTTTAGTCTGGTGATTCGTCGCGGGGGTCACACCTGATCTCATTCCGAACTCAGAAGTTAAGCTCCGTTGAGGCGATGATACCGCTTTATGTGGGAAAGTAGCTAGTCGCCAGGCTAAAGAATTTAATCTCAGATCAAAAAGACTCTCGAAAGAGGGTCTTTTTGCTTTTAGGAAAAGTTTTATTCTAGTGATAAAATAAGGTGACATTGTATGGAAAATCAGACACCACAACCCCAATCAAATCGACATACATTTTCCTATATTGCATCGATTGTTATTGCGCTTCTCGTGATTATTGGTGTTGCCTTTTCGCTCCGGTACTTTATGCAACACTCGATCGAGAGAGAAACACTCAACCAGATACCAAAGGCTGAGGTCGATGAAAAACTCTCAGATAAACCCACAGACAAACCAGGCATGTACACAAGTAAAGTTCATCGCATTTCTATTGCATATCCTGAACGATGGATTATCTCAAATACCGACAAATCAAAAGATCCTTATGTGCATCAGATTATAAGTGGGGGAAATACCCGAGATGGTGATACGTTGGGTACTGCAAGCTTTTCACTTTCGGTAGAATCTCTCGATCAAGATGTGTCGCTCGCACAAATTCTCGATACATTTAGTGCTCACTATCGAGCTATGGGTGGTATTACAGGTATCAAAACATCACGGAATACCATCGCTGCGGGTGATATTGGAACTGTTTATTACACCATCGAGCAGGGAGGTACCTCGTATTCAGCGCAGCAGTCTTTTCTTGTAAAAGGAGATAAGCTCTACTATTTCACCTTCATTGATACAAAAGAGGCATTTGCAACATCGAAGAAAATTGGAGATGATATGCTTGCAACACTCACTATACATTAATTTATGACTTGGGCTGGCAAACGAAAACTCATCATATCACTCATCCTCATCATTATTGTGATGATTCTTGTGGGTGTGCCAGGGTATTTCAAATATTACGAAGCTCCAAGTTGTCAGGACAAAAAACAAAATCAAAATGAAGAGGGGGTTGACTGTGGTGGGGTGTGTGGGAACCTTTGCCAAGCACTTGTTGCAAATCCAATCATACTTTGGCAGAGGGCGTTTCGTGTAGTGGATGGCTTTTACAATGTTGTCGTTTACATCCAAAACCCAAACGTAAGTGCTGGTGCACGAAATGTTCAGTATGTTATCCGTCTTTATGATAAAGATAATGTTCAAATCGCCGAGCGAAAGGGTTCGGGCGACATTCTTCCAAACGCAATTTCACCATTTTTTGAATCAAACATCTCTACGGGTAAGACAATACCAACACGCACCACAATCGAGTTTCTTACAGTGCCATTTTGGGAGAATGAAGTTTCATTCCCAGATATTCGCGTCATAAGCAAAGAGCTTTCACGCGAAGATTCACAACCTCGACTCACCACAAAAGTGAGAAATGCAAGCTATTTTGGAGTCGACGATATAGCCTTGGTAGCGATTCTCTATGATACTGATGGGAATGCAATTGGGGCATCGCGGTCGGTGCTTGATCATTTGGAAAAGGGGGAAGAGGAGGACGTAATTTTCACATGGCCACAACCCTTCTCAAAGGCTATCTCTGAAAAAGAAGTATTTCCGGTCGTCGCTCCCACTGACCGATAAGTGCTTATGGGAAAAATTATTCAAAAAATTGGCATTGACTGGGTGATGCTTCTTGCAACATTTCCACTTCTCGGAGCTGGTCTTGCAACAATGAATTCATTTGTCGGTGAGAGTACGTATTTTGCGCGGCAGATTGTGTGGATCGGTGTTGGTCTTCTTGTCTTTTTCCTTTTAAGTTCAGTCGATTTTCGTTTTCTTCGAAGAACAAATGTTATCGTCACACTCTTTCTTGTTATTTGCGGCGCGCTCCTCCTGCTTTTTACGGTTGGACATGTTGCAAAGGGTGCTGAGAGCTGGTTTCGAATCGGTTTCGTAGGAATTCAACCTTCTGACCCTGCAAAACTTGTATTGATCCTTCTTCTTGCAAAATACTTCAGTAAACGTCACGTCGAAATCAAACACTTCAAGCATATTCTCGTGTCAGGAGTCTATGCGTTCGTGATTTTTCTTTTGGTACTTCTCCAGCCTGACTTTGGGTCGGCGGTGATCATTTTCTCACTCTGGCTCGGTATGGTCCTTGTATCTGGAATATCAAAAAAACACCTTGCCTTGGTGGGTGCGGCGGGCCTTATTGTATTTGCTGTCCTATGGGTCTACGGCTTCAAAGACTACCAAAAACAGCGTATTATTAACTTCATACACCCCCTCTCAAACGTGTCTGGAAGCGGCTATAATGCCCGCCAGTCAATGATTGCTGTCGGGTCTGGTCAGTTGACCGGAAAGGGGCTTGGCTACGGCACCCAGTCACGTCTTAAATTCCTCCCCGAGTATCAAACGGACTTCATTTTTGCTGCCTTTGCTGAGGAATGGGGGTTTGTTGGGGTGCTCATTATTTTTATTTCATTTGGAATCCTACTGTGGCGTATAGCACTCAACACAGTGCAGGGCGTATCAAATTTTGAGATTTTGTATGGCGCGGGTCTTTGTATATATTTTGTGGCGCACTTTTTCATTAATGTGGGTATGAATATCGGAATCTTGCCGGTGACAGGACTTGTTGCACCCCTTATGAGTTATGGAGGTTCACATATTGTTACCGAGTTTATTGGTTTGGGGATTTTGATGGGTATGCGAAAGTATGGAAAGGCAGTTCACAAGGATGTTATGAAGAATGAATTCCTTGGTATTGAATAGCTGACTAGAGATGATAGACAATCTTCGTCTTTTCAATCATGGTGGCAAGATCAAACTTTGCCCGCACACTGATCTCTAAAGCGCGACCAAATTTTGCTGCTCGCTCACGGTGTTCAATAAGGTACTCAAGACCCTCACGAATTTCTTGAGGGTTTCGGGGTTGGACGAGAATACCTGTTTCGAGCTGGGTGACGATTTCCGGCACTCCGCCTACTGACGTTGCAAGTACTGGCCTTTCAGCAAAACCAGCTTCGATAACCGCATATGCTAGCGCCTCAGTGATTGAGGTGAGGGTGAAAATATCGAATGCTTTCAAGAAGCGATGTGCTTGGGGTGTATATCCTGCGAGAAAAACTTTTTGCTCAAGCCCCTTTTCCTTGATGAGTTTTTCAAGGGTAGAGCGCTCTTCACCTTCACCGAGAATAATCATTCGATATGGTAGCTGGATACCTGAGAGTCCTTCAATCAAATACTCGAGACCCTTATTTGAATGGAGCTCCGATATAGTGCCAATCCAAGGCACTTTTGCTTCATGGAGTTTGTCTTTGAGAAAACCAAGAGCAGTTTGTTGCTTTACGAGCTGTTCTTTGGCTTCCTGGGGTACATAGAAGTCATTAATCGATATACCATTGTAGATCAATACAAGCCTATCTTTCATGAAGGGGAGGCCAATCATTTGCTGGCGCATTGATTCCGATACTGCAACCGTTTTATGAGAGAGAAGCACTGTCACCCAATGGAGGAACTTAATCAGTTTTTTTGAGAGTTTTGAACGGTTTTCGTTGAAAGCCCATCCATGTGCTGTAAAAATAATCCGTGACCGAGTAGCGAGGCGTCCCGCAAGTGCACCGATTCCACCAATCTTTGAGCTATTTACGTGGATGATATCCGGACCTTCTTTCCAAAAAATTTTTACAAGATCAATAAAGGTCTTGATGTCGAAGAGGGGATTTACATCACGTTGAAGTGATGGGAGAGAGATGGTGGGAATATTCTTTTCTCGGAGTCGCTCAAGGAGGGGGCCATTCATTCCACTTACCACAAGAACTTCGTGATTGCGGGCAAGGGAATCAGCAAGGTCGAAAACATAGCGCTGAGCACCACCCCAATTGCTTTTTGTAATAACATAGATAATCTTTTGCTTCCGGCCGACCTGTATCGTCATGCATGTATTGTAATACAAAAGACGGTTTATGGGCATTTTGCCTTTTTCTAAGCCATATTGTATGATTTCCACGTGAAATTTTCATTCAGAAAGGGCCTCTTTATTCTCGGGTTCGGTGACATTATACTCTTTTTTATAAGCCTGTGGGCTGCTTTGGCATTGCGTCTTCATACCTTGCCATCAGGGGGGCATTATCAGCTTCTTCTCCCGTCATTCTCGCTCGTCCTCATTTTGTGGGTTATCGTGTTTTTGATTTCCGGACTCTATGATCGAAACCTCAGTACTTTCTCTCGACGCATCCCTACACTCCTTATTCGAGTCTTTATCGCCAATGTTTTTATTTCTGTTGCCTTTTTCTACTTCTTGAATTCTGAGGTTGCGCCAAAAACGATTCTCCTCATTCATACACTTATTTACTTCCTTCTCATGCTCGCATGGCGAGGATATGCGCATGACGCACTTTTCCAGAAAAAGCCCCAGTCTGCGCTCGTGGTGGGTCGAGGTGTTGAGGTGAAGCAGATCTATGATATGTCTCGCGCACACAAGTATAGCTTTGTTTGTGTTGACTCTATTGATCTCAATACAACCCCCACTGAATCTCTCAAAACAATCCTCAAGAAAAAGATTGAGGAGCACAGCATCACCCTGGTGATTCTCGATTTTGGTGATGTGCGGGCGAGTGAGATTTTGGCGCATTTTTACGAATTGCTTTTTGCTCACATTACCTTTGTGCGATTCGATCGAGTTTACGAAGAACTCTTCCAGCGTATACCACTTTCAATTTTGGGGTATCACTGGTTTTTGGAGAACATTTCCTTTATTCGCAAGATAAGCTATGACATTGGAAAGCGAATTATGGATATTAGTATTGCTGCAATCCTTCTCATCGTCACCTCACCGATTTATCCTGTGGTCGCATGGCTTATTCGCCGCGAAGATGGAGGCAATGCTTTTATTATTCAAGATCGTATTGGAAAGGGGGGAGAAATCATCAAGATTCCAAAGTTTCGCAGTATGAAAAAGAACGATGGTGGAGTCTGGCCAGACGGGGCAGGTGATCAGATGATTACGAAGATCGGGCGATTTATTCGCAAGACTCGTATCGACGAACTTCCTCAACTCTGGAGTGTTATTAAGGGAGATCTCTCGCTGATTGGTCCACGTCCCGATATTATTGACCTTGGTAAGCAACTTGTTAAAGATATCCCATACTATGCCATTCGAAATACGGTAACTCCCGGCCTTTCAGGCTGGGCGCAGATTATGCAAGAGCTTCCGCCACATTCTCTTGAAGAAACAAAAGTGCGACTCTCATATGATTTCTACTATATAAAAAATCGCTCACTTTCTCTCGATTTACATATCGCAATGCGCACCATCAAAACACTCCTTTCTCGTGTCGGTAGATAAGGTATAATTGATAGCCTATGAAACCAAAAAAGCTTTTTATTACTGGAGGGGCAGGGTATGTCGGAGCAATGCTCATCGAACAGTTTTCAGCGCGTCCTGATGTCGAGGCGATTTTTGCAATCGACAAAGTCGAGATGCCTGATCTCATAAAAGGCAATAAGAAGCTTACTTGGGTCACTGCAAATACCGCCGACGATACATGGCAAGAAAAAGCGCGAGCGTTCGCCCCTGATGTGGTTATTCATACAGCATGGCAGATTCGTGAAATGTATGGAAAGAAAGCACTTCAGTGGAAGTGGAATATTGATGGTTCAGACAAGGTTTTTGATTTTGCTTTTTCTACTTCAAGTGTTGCCAAGATTATTCATTTCTCAACAGTGGCGTCTTATGGAGCATTCAAGGATAATTCGCTTGAGCACCGCTTCAAAGAGTCAGAGCCGTTTCGTGATACAGAGTATCTATACGCGACAGAAAAGAAAGTTGCAGAAGAGCATCTTTTGGCTCGCTACAATGAGGCAAAGAAAAAGGGTAAAGTCCCACAAGTTTTTATTGTTCGTCCTGCAGCAATCACTGGCCCCCGGGGCCGCTTTATGAGGGTGCGATTTGGGCTTCAGGCAGCGCTTGCAGGTCAGCTTCGGGAGTCATTCATTCATCGTGTCATTTCGCTCATGGTTTCTTTTGTACCAACCACAAAGACGTGGTGTCGGCAGTTCATTCACGAGGATGATGTAAATGACATTATCGCACTCCTCACTTTTCAGGATCTCAAGGGTGAATACGAAGCCTTTAATATCTGTCCACCAGGACCTGTAGTCCTTGCCAAGGATATGGCCCAAGCGGTCGGCAAGCGTACTATCCCAATTCACCCTCGACTCATTCAATTCGCATTCTTTTTCATGTGGCATATAAGCCGAGGTCGTGTCCCTACATCTCGAGGTGGATGGAAGTCATATTCATACCCGATCGCAGTCGACGGTTCAAAACTCACAACAATGTATGGGTACCAGTATCGATGGCCATCAAAGGAGGCGTTTGTTAAGAAGGAGGGTCGTTACGCAAAATACATTTAAGTATGAAAAGCCAGCGAGATATAATTATTGATATTGTACTAAGGGCTGGAGCATTACTCCGGTCTGAGCAGGCGAAGGATTTTTCTATTTCATCGAAAAATGGTGACCCTCGAGATATCCTCACAAGTGTCGATATTACCCTCGACACATTCCTCAAAGAAGAGCTCTTGAAGCAATTTCCCGGCGAAACGATTTATTCAGAGGAGAGCAAAGATACCATTCTCAATACCAAACGATTTTGGACCATTGACCCAATCGATGGGACTTCAAACTTTTCTCGTGGCATTCCACACTTTGCAATCTGTATTGGCCTCGTAGAAGACGGTGAATCGAAGTGCGGCGCGATGTTGAACCCTATTACCAATGAACTATTTTCATTCGAGAAAGGAAAGGGTGCATTTTACAATGGTAAAAAGGTAAGTGTCTCGGCAATTCGTACCTTAAAAGAAGCAACTGTGATTTTTCATGCTGGAAGGGATAAGGCGCTCAATGAATGGGGAGGCGAGAGTTATAAAAAGTTTTTAGCGGGAGCAAAAAAGACCATCAACCTTTCTTCATCAGCACTCGACAATGCCTTCGTCGGTGCGGGCCGCGTAGAGGCGTGTATATACGGAAGAATTACCAGCTTTGATATTTCATGCGCAATTGGTTTTGTTTTGGAAGCAGGTGGAGTTGTGGTGGGAGAGGATTGGAAACCTTTAGTAATGTCATTCAAACCCCAGAAGGTTTTCACTGCAAACTCTCATGAGCTTATCAAAGAGCTCAAAACAATTCTCTAGATATCAGTATTCTTCAAGAGTCGTTGTCGCTCAATCTCATCTTGGGTACGGAGGGAGTCACGATCACCTCTGAATTCCTTTACGATACTTTCGTGAAGTTGTGTATCATCGAGTATATGTTCAAGCGCAGTCTTCCAGAAGAAGATTCGTTTTTTGGTAAGCTCAAAGACATCACCCTTACATTTTTCAAGGGACGAAGCATAGTATTCAATAAGCTGGGTACACTTCAGGGCCTGCATCATGCGCAGTGATGTGTATTCTTCTTTTCCTTTTTCGGCCACGTACTCAAGGAGTTTCGACTCAAGGCGAGGGTTGTGGAGAGTCATGAAGTTGATAAAGCGGGCCCAAGTTTCATGTTTATTCCCAAAGAGGATTGCTTCATGGTCAATAAAGTACAACATATCATCCTGGATTCTGAAGTTGTGGGGCACAAAATCCTCATGCACCATATAGGTGCTAAATTTTTCAACGATAGGAAGGTTTTTCTTAAACGTTTTGTAAGCGCGATCGAGTGTTTCCTCAACTTCGGGATTATTCAATGCTTTAAGGATAGATTTTTTATAGCCTTTAAAACGCCGAAGATATTTTCTTGCGGTCAAGAAAGGGAAGCGTTTTTTAACATGCCGTTCGTGTTCGTGGGTAGCAATGTAAAAACTTTCAAGAATAGAGAAGGCGCGGAGCGAAAGAAAAAACTGCTCTTCAATAGGAAGTCTCACAAAAACCTCATCCTGTTCGAGGAATTCATTGATTAAAATAAGGTAGCCATTATGAACCCCATAGTAGAGTTCAGAAGCAATCTTGATTGAGTCGCGCACGAGGGTTAGGTTTTTGAGATTTTCTGTTGCCTCACGTTCTTTTTTGAGCTCTTTTTTCCCCTCACGCTCATGCGTGATTTTTATGATGACTTTTTTCTTATCTGAAGTGCGCACCCCAATCAAAACGAACTTTGAGGTTTTCATGAGGAATTTTTCACCGATCAGGTTGGGCTGTACTTCCGCAAGGGAATAGCCAAGTTCCTCAAGGGTTTTGGTCACCTTGGGTAGTTCAACATTCATTTTTTGCTCCCAAGCCTTCTTTGCGTCAAATTTCATAGGGATTTATACTATGGTATCGTTTACTATATACCATATGAGCCAAAAGAAAAACATTGTAATTACAGGCGGTGCAGGGTTTATCGGTTCACACTTCGTGGATGCGGTCCTTGCTGGATCAGAGTATGACAAGGTGGTTGTCATTGATAATCTATGCCTCGACACTGGCACAAAGGACAAAAAAGAGAATATTCGACACAACCTCAAAAATCCTCGCCTTATTTTTCGAAAAGTTGATATTAAAAAGACGAAAAAAATTCAGAAAATCTTTCAGATATACAAACCAGAAGTGGTTGTTCATCTCGCCGCGCTCGCTGATACGAGAAATGCGGTCGTCGATCCTTACAAGTACCTAGCGACCAATATCGACGGCACCCTCAATCTCCTCGAGGCCTCAAAAACCGCTGGTGTGAAAAAGTTTATCTTTATCTCTTCTTCATCGGTGTATGGAAATAAGAACACTGCTCCTTTCACGGAAGATATGCAGGCCGATTTCGCCATCTCACCGTATGGTGCCTCAAAGAAGGCGGGGGAGGTGCTTGCATATAGCTACTTCCACAATTTTGGCCTTCCGATCGTATGTTTACGCATCTTTAATGCATATGGTGAGCGTATGCGTCCAGGTCTTGTGCTGTATAAATGGGTGTCATCGATGGTGCGCGGAGAAACGATTGAAATTTCTGGAGGCGGAACACGAATGAGAGATTTTACCTATGTTGGCGATATCGTTGATGCAATTTTTAAATCAATTGAAAAACCAGTTGGTTTTGAGGTCCTAAATATCGGTAACTCTGATCCATTATCACTCAATAGTTTGCTCAAGATTATCGAACAGGTTACAGGAATCCAAGCAAAGACTAAGAGCCGTGAAAGCCATAAGGCATCAGTTGAAATGACTCACGCTGATGTGTCGAAAGCTTTGCGGGTAATAAATTGGCGACCAACTACCTCTATTGAAGATGGTATTCGTAAGTTTTACGAGTGGTACAAGAAAAACCGAAGCTAGGTACGAGAAACTTTATTGAAGAATCCTTTAAGGTTTTCAATGTGTGTTTCCCAGGTAAATTTTTTATTGAGAATTTTTTGACCACCTTGAATGAGGTTTTCTGCAAGACGCTTGTCCTCAAAAAGTCTCGTAACTGCACGCGCAAGGGCATCTGGATCATTGGGTGGAATAAGGAGGCCTGATTCATTGTCATACACCGCTTCGTTGGTACCAGCTATGTTTGTGGCGATGATAGGAATATTTGCCTGGAAGCTTGTGAGGGCAGTGTGGGGAAGTCCCTCATAGGTAGAGTTGAGAATGTAAACTGCCGATTCCTTTCGGATTTTATAAGTTTCATCACGCGAAACTCGCCCCAAAAATTTTACATATTTTTCAACCTGAAGCTCCTTTGCAAGATTTTTCAAATTACCGAGTTCTGGGCCGTCACCTGCTATTACGGCCATTACATCAGGGTAGGTATTCTTGAGGATTGCAACAGCTTTCAAAATACCATCGATTCCTTTCCATGCGGTAAGTCGAGCGGTGGCGCAGATCTGATGTTCTTTTTTTACAAGATCAAAAGGCACTTTTCGCTCCTCGTTTTCGGAGGCATTGTAGTTGGTAATGATGTTTTCAGGCTTTACAGAGTAGGTTTGAATAAGAAGGTCTCGGAGATAGGCAGAAGGTGTTGTGACAAGGGAAGCGCGGCGCAAGACAAATCCTTCAATTTTCATCAGAGTCTTGACCCAAGTGCCACCCTCTGGTTTTTTGAGAAAATCCTCAAGAAACTTTTCTGTCTCTTTGCGTTGCGTGGCTCGCTCCCAAGCTTCGTCACCAACAAATTTAATAATGAACGGACGCTTCACGAGATAGGTGGCAAGTGCAACAGGGAAGCCAGAAGCAACTGCGTTTTGTACATAGATCACATCGGCTTTCCGTGCGAGACGAATCGCCTGAAGTGTGTAGAGAAAAAGCCGAATCAGCATCGGGCTGTTTTTATTCACCACTGAGAGTTTGGTGTTTGGGAAAACAGGTGCGGTCGCCTTTTTCCCATAGGTCAAAATGGTGATGTTAAAGTCATTACCAAGTTTTTCTGAAAGCTCTTTTGTGTAGGTCGCCGGACCACCTATCTCAGGCGGGTAAATCGGAGTTGCAAGCAAAATTCTTCTCTTTTCCATAGTATCCATTATAATACAGTCATTCTCATAAGAGGCAAACACACCATGAACTCACACCAATCTCAATCAACGAAGCTTCTTATCCTCACTCAGGTTATGGACAAAAAGTCATCAACACTTGGCTTTATGACGCGCTGGGTAGAAGAACTCTCAAAACAGTATCAATCCATTGTGGTTATTTGTCTTTATGCAGGAGAGTATACCCCTCCCGCAAACGTTCGCGTCATCTCGCTTGGAAAGGAAGCTTTTGAAAAAAAGTTTCTTGAGAAAAATTCGTTGGGAAAGAAAATCATTACACGTATCAAGTATCTTGCTCGTTTTTACCGCTTTATTTTTGCTGAGCGAAACCATTACGACAAAGTTTTCGTACATATGAATGACGAGTACGTCATTCTTGGTGGTATGTTTTGGAAAATACTTGGAAAGAAGATCTATCTCTGGAACAACCATTACAGCGGAGGTCTTATGAAGGAGCTTGCTGGCAAGCTTTGCGAAAAAGTTTTTTATACCTCAAAGTTTTCTTATACTGCAAATACAAAGAAATTTCCCAATGGTATGCAGATGCCGGTGGGTGTTGATGTTGAATCTCTCAAAAAGGGGGAAGTCTTCGAGGTGCCTGAAAACTCACTTCTCTTTTTGGCGCGCCTCGACCCTTCAAAAAAACCAGAAATTATTCTCAAAGCACTCAAGCGACTCAAAGATGAGGGTGTCTCTTTTACGATGGACTTTGTTGGCGGTACCTCAGTCGATAAATTTCCTACCTACGAAGCTGATGTGAAAAAGCTCTGCACTGAGCTGGGTCTCGATGACAAAGTGCGTTTTGTCGGTGCGGTTCCATCTACGGAAACGTATAAGTACTATCTCTCGCACGATATTTATATCAATGTCGCTAAAAGCGGCATGCTCGATAAGACGATTTTTAAAGGTCTCGCAGCGGGGTGTTTGCCTATCACCACAAGTATTGATTTCAATGAAATGATAGGGGAGGAATTTATGGTACTCCAGGATAATGTCGATTCACTTGTTGAGAAGCTTAACCATGCAATTTCACTCAGTAAAGAAGAGAAGAAAAAGCGCGTAAAAACCATGCAGGACCTCGTTATTGGCAAGCATAGCCTTGATACATTGGTCAAAAAAATCAGTCAGGAAGTCTAGTTGACTTCCTTGTGTTTTGGTGCTATAATATAGTTTGAAGAGTTTGGATACCCAAAGGCAATAACGCCTAAGGGTCTACCTACAAACTCAAGAAAGGGAACCTTGAATCGACCTATAAAAGCGGCTTTGGCTTGCCGCGTCTTTGCAAAAAGCCAAACCGATGTTGACTCTGTCGTCACAAAAATTGTTGGTGTAGAGCAGCTTCGGATCCAATACCCATGGATCACCGCACTCGATGTTGGCATTGTTGCGAATGGTGGCCGCTACAAGGACTCTGATTGTGGCGCTACTCAAGCAGCCTTGAAAAAGGTGTTCGCTGGGAATCCAAACGTTTACATCCACGCGATCGACGACGAGCTTTGTGTGGGTGTCTCAAATGCTTTGGTCCGGATCCAGCATGAACGAGGCCACACCCACAGCCTCTTCCTCTCGCCGTCGTCCCGTTCATACATGAACGATCTGAACATGGCGGCGATGCTTCAGTCGGTGCAAGACGGTCGCCCAATTACCTGCATGGCAATCAAGGAGTTGGAAAACTACATTCGCGATGGAATCGTTACGAATACGTTTTGTCTCTGGGAGATCGAAACCCTTCTCAGGGCGGGGCTCTTTGATCCAAAATCCGCACAGGTGCCGATCAGTGGGTCGAAAGACAATCCCATCTCGTTTCCTTTTTTGCTCACACGAAAACCTGACGGCACTGTGGAGCAAATGTCTGTTGCGGGAACTGAAGAGCTTCGGCCTGCTTTTCTCATTACCAACAGCCCATGGAAAGCCGGCTCCAAGCAAATCGGAGTTGTCATCCCGAAGGGTGGGGAATGGGATAAGGCCGCCACGCCAGCCGATTACCAAGCACGACATGAGGTCAAGTTGGACAGCAAGCTCGTCAGGATCATGATGACGCTTTCGCGGTTGGGTATCACGCCCGACTTTCTCAAGTATGCCACTCATATCTACGAGTAGGCGATGTTCTTTGCCAAGGCGGCCCGCAACGGGCCGCCTTTTTTCATTTCTATTGCCTTTTTCCCTCTATGAGCCTATAATTGCGGGCATGACAAAATACAGAATTTGGGCCATTTTGGTGGTCGCCGTGAGCATCCTGTTAGCTTTTTATATTTATAAGTCAGAACTCTCAGGAACAGGTTCACACAAACTCAAGCTCGGTCTCGACCTTCGTGGCGGTACTCACCTCGTTTATCGCGCGGATATATCAAAAATCCCAGACGCAGATGTTTCTTCAAGCATGAATGCACTTCGTGATGTAGTTGAGCGACGCCTCAATATTTTCGGCGCATCAGAGCCTGTTGTGCAGGTTGAGCAGGGTGGTGTGCTCGGAGGAAATGTCCGCGAGCAAAAACTCATTGTAGAGCTCCCAGGTATTAAAAATATCGAAGAAGCAAAACAGACTATCGGCCAGACGCCTCATCTTGAATTCCGCCTCGTCAATGAAGAAGCTCTCAAGGCGGTCTCAGCTTCATCAACAAAACCTCTTACTCAAGCAGAGATTGATAAAGTTTATGTACCAACAGGTCTCGATGGCTCAAAGGTAAAGTCAGCATCACTTACGTATAACAACCAAACCTCAGAGCCAATCGTATCTCTCGAATTCAATGAGCAGGGCGGTACACTCTTTGCAAAAATCACCAAGGAAAATGTTGGCAAGCGACTCGCAATCTTCCTCGATGGAGATCTTAAAGAATCGCCTGTTATTCGAGAAGAAATTCTCGGTGGTCGGGCGCAGATCAGCGGCGGCTTCACTCAGGATACTGCAAAGAAACTTGTTCGAGATTTGAACTACGGTGCACTTCCCGTCGCAATCACACTCGAAGGTAGCCAAACAATCGACGCATCACTCGGAGGAGACGCTGTTCATGCAAGCGTAAAGGCTGGTGCATGGGCATTCCTCATCATCGCGCTCTTCCTCATTATCTGGTACCGACTCCCAGGTCTTATTGCAACAATCGCACTTGGTGTATATGTCGTGATCAACCTTATCCTCTTCAAGTTCCTCCCAGGTTCAATGCAAGTCACTCTCACAGCAGCGGGCATCGCAGGATTTATTCTTTCGATCGGTATGGCGGTGGATGCAAACATCTTGATCTTCGAACGAATGAAAGAAGAGCTCCGATCAGGAAAGAATCTCGATCAGTCTATTAAAGAAGGATTCAGCCGAGCATGGCTTTCAATCCGAGATAGCAACCTTTCAAGCATTATTACTGCACTTATTCTTTTCTTCTTCGCATCAACATCAGTTGTCAAAGGATTCGCATACGTATTCTTGATCGGTGTTATTACCAGCATGCTTACAGCGATTACGATTTCACGAACACTTCTTATCGCAATTCAGCCAAAGGGAAATGGAAAGCTTGTAAAATTCCTTTTCGGTAACGGATTCACTAAATAATACGACCATGAATATCATAAAATATCGAAAAATTTTCTACGCATTCTCACTCATCATTGTAGCTGTAGCTGCAGGTGCGATTGTGAAGTATTGGCCACTCAATCTCGGCGTTGATTTCAAAGGAGGTTCTATTGTTGAAGTAGAATACGCGACTACTCGACCAGACGTTGCTATTGCCCGACAGAGCATTGAAAATCTCAAGCTCGACATCAAGGAATCGGTTCGTGCTTCAGGTGAAAAAGGTTTCATTGTTCGAACTCGAACCCTTTCTGACGCTGAACACACCAAAGTCCTCGGCGCCCTCAAGGTAGCAGGAGCTCAGGATCTTATCGAAAAGCGATTCGACACCGTCGGACCACTTCTCGGAGCTGAAGCTGCGAAGAAGTCAGGCCTCTCTATTATCTTGGTTATCATCTGTATCGTGCTCTTCATTACCTACGCCTTCCGTCAGGTTTCTGAGCCAGTGTCATCGTGGAAATATGGTGTTATCGCGATCGTTGCTTTGATTCACGATGTGATTATTCCAACAGGAGTCTTCGCTATCCTTGGTCACTTTATGGGATATGAAATTGATACGCTTTTCGTGACCGCCCTTCTCGTGATTCTTGGTTTCTCAATTCATGACACTATTGTGGTGTTCGACCGAGTTCGAGAAAACCTTCGCCATCGAGCAAAGGGTGAGGACTTCGGACATGTTGTTGGTAAGAGCATTAGCCAGACTTTCATTCGATCAATCAACACATCACTCACGACACTTCTCGCTCTTGTTGTGTTGTACTTCGTGGGTCCTGAGGCGACAAAGCATTTCTCACTCGCACTCATTATCGGTATTGTGACCGGTACCTATTCATCAATCTTCATCGGTTCGCCACTTCTTGTAACAGTTGAGAAATGGCAAAATCGCAAGTCTTCAAAATAAAAGAGCTTCCAAGCAAAACTAAGAATTTCGTATTACCGTTCCTTCGAAAGGTTTTTTATCAAGAAAATTTTGGAGCTGATCGAGCTTTTTCCCATTCATAACAACAACTTCCATTCCAAGCGCATCGCATTCACGCGCGGCGATAGGGTCGAAGGGGGAGTTCAGGCCTGGATCCCAATGGTCTGGAATAATCTTTCGGAATTCTTTCCATGTCGTTGACTCGATCTTTCGGGCGTCAGGGTTTGTTTTTGGGTCCTTAGTGTAAACAAAATCAATGTTGCTGAGATTTACCATGGTTTTTATACCAAGTGCTTTTGCCAAAAGGACAGCATCGTAATCTGTGCTACATCCAGGCTCATATCCAGCAGCTATCAAGACATTTTCTTTGAAATCGATTGGTTCATGTGGATTTGCAATAACGCGCGGATGAACATCACCATCAAAAACCGCCTTCATGAGTTCACCATTGAGTCGTGTAGAGTGAATACCAATCCAATCTACATCATGTGAAGTGAGCGATGGAGAGACAGCTTTTGCAGCACGCTGATAATGTCTCGCAGTCTTTCCGCCACCAGTAATGATGACAAAACGTCGACCGAAGTCGACGTTGGTGAGAATAAACTTTTTAAAATGGGAGAGGAAATCAACATCAATCGTGTCGGGAACAATAAGTGAACCACCAACCGACAGAATGATAGTCTCTTTCTGCATACCTTTATACTAGCGATTTTTCTTCCGGAGCGCAATCCTCAGGAAATGCTCCATAGCCTTGATTTTAAGCCAAAAATGAGCCCTAATACCAACCCTTCCCGCAAACCCCTAAAGACGCTTGACTCTTATATGGCCTTGTGTATAATAGTCCCTACGCCTTTCGTAAGGCGAGTGTACTTTGAAATTTCTAAGAACGTAACGTTAATTGAGAAATTTTCTCACGAAAATTTTTCTCTTAATAATGTGCAAGTTCGACATACATTCATTTAAACATGATTCTTTTTTTCTGCGTTTTTTCACAAAAACGTATCACATAGGATTTATCTCATCGGTAGCACGGTGAGAGACAGATTAAAAATTGAACAAAGTATTTTTTATTTTGTTCCATTCGCCCAGTCTTTCTGCTTCGGCAGCAAAGCGGGTTTATTACAAGAGTTTGATCCTAGCTCAGGATGAACGCTGGCGGCGTGGATAAGGCATGCAAG
>CAZTPW010000012.1:19247-20797 GCA_964615725.1 uncultured Candidatus Saccharibacteria bacterium | reverse complement strand
CCGGTATTGTATTTTCACCGAGCTGGTCCCCGAGACAGTTCTCCAGTCATTACACTATTCAACGCGTCAGAACTTACCTGACAAGGAATTGCGCTACCTTAGGACCGTTATAGTTACGGCCGACATTCACCAGGGCTTACAACAGTCACCCTTACATCTTGCGACATAAGAACGCCGTTGGTTGACCTTCTGGCATTGGTCAAGTGTCACCCCCTATACATCCTCTTGCGAGTTAGCAGGGAGCTGTGTTTTTGATAAACAGTTGCCAGAGATGCTTTAGCTGCGACCCTTCTTGCGAAGGGCAAGCCTTATTCCGAAGTTACGGCTGCTTTTTTGCCGAGTTCCTTGGGGAACCTTTACTCGTTCGCCTTACTCTACTCGAGCTGACTACCTGTGTCGGTTTACGGTACGGTTTTACTATGTATAAACTTAGAGATTTTTCTCGGAAGCGCGCTTTGCACCATTTGCTGAGAGCGAACCCTCAACATTTTCACTTTGCTTGGTAGCCACATTGAAGTGAGACTTCCGGATTTACCTGGAAATCTACCTTACGAGCAAACGTCAAATCCAATAATGCGCGATGCATACTGCACTCCGTCTTCCCATCATTACATAGTAAAGTCATGGAATATTAACCATGTGTCCATCGGGTGCGGTTCTCACCATCCCCTTAGGCCCGACTAACCCTTGGCTGACAATCATCGCCAAGGAAACCTTAGTCTTTCGGCGTGTAGGTTTCTCACCTACATTGTGGTTACTTGTGCCAACATTCTTACTTCCACACGCTCCAGAGTGGGTCGCCCCTTCTCCTTCATCGCAGAGTGGAATACTCTCCTACCGCTCAGCATGACCGAAGTCACACTAAACCCTCAGTTTCGGTACTATACTTAGCCCCGATTATCTTCGGCGCAGAATCTCTAGATGAGTGAGCTGTTACGCTTTCTTTAAATGATGGCTGCTTCTAAGCCAACATCCTCATTGTTTGAGAAATTCCACCTCCTTGCTTTGCACTTAGTATAGATTTAGGGACCTTAAATTGAGATCCGGGCTGTTTCCCTTTTGACCAATGGAGCTTAGCCCCCACGGTCTAACTGCTACGTTCTTAACTCTGGGTATTCGGAGTTTGATAGGTGTTGCGAGCTTTCGCCCTGTCAAAACCTTCCAGTGCTCTACCCCCCAAAGGAACACGTAACGCTAGCCCAAAAGCTATTTCGGAGAGAACCAGCTATTACCAGGCTCGATTAGCTTTTCACTTCTTACCACAAGTCATCGCAGAGTATTGCACAGCTCTAGCGTGCGGACCTTCCTTGTGATTTCTCACAAGTTCATCCTGCTCATGGTAAGCTCGCTCTGGCTTCGGGTCTGATCAATGCTACTAACGCGCTATTCACACTCGGTTTCCCTGTGGCTCCACCCGATAAAGGGTTTAGCCTGCGCAGCATAGATCAACTCGTTGGCTCATTCTTCAATAGGCACGCCGTGACGGTGCTACACACTATGGACTATTTTCAATTGGAAACTGTCTGAAAATAATTCACACTGTGTAGCAC
>CAZTPW010000012.1:0-19237 GCA_964615725.1 uncultured Candidatus Saccharibacteria bacterium | reverse complement strand
CCGTAGTGGTTCGAATAAACTCACCACATCGACTCCTTGTAGACATACGGTTTCAGGTCTATTTCACCGCCCTAATCGGGCTGCTTTTCACCTTTCCCTCACGGTACTAGTTCACTATCGATCTGTAAAAATATTTAGCCTTACCGGTTAGTTCCGGCAGATTCCCCCGAGCCACACGTGTCTCGAGGTACTCAAGAACGAGAACAAAAAAGTTTTGAATGATTTCGATTACGGGACTATCACCCTCTTGGGTCTTGCTTCCCAGCAAGTTCTTCTATCATCAAAGTTTGTAACTTTTCTCACATAAATGTGACATTCTCGCCTTACAACCCCCAACCTAAATCCTACAAAACGATTTTACTCGCGTTGTAAGAATTAGGTTAGGTTTGGGCTCTTTCCTTTTCACTCGCCGCTACTAAGGAAATTTCGTCTTACGACATTGTTTTCTTTTCCACCAGGTAATGAAATGTTTTACTTCCCTGGGTGCGCTCACTACACTTAGTGTAGGATTCTGTTTACACAGAAAGGTTTCCCCATTCAGACATCTTCGGATCAACAGTTGCTAGGCACTTCCCCGAAGCTTATCGCAGCCATGCTACGTCTTTCATCGCTTTTTACAGTCAAGGCATCCACCATATGCTCTTAAATTTCTTATTAGGAAATTTATAAACCACAATAATTATTCGTTCACGAAATTTTTAATTTCGTGTTTCGATTACTTTACAATATGTTGTACATCTTTCGACGCACAACACTTTACCTTTGTCCTCATCATCCCCTTGAGAAAGATGATGAGGTTTTGTACTGATACGATCTAACGTATCAGTACTCTGTCTCCCGCGTTTGAAAAGACCACATGAAAGTGTCTCGCGGTGACAGGATTTGTGTTTTCAAACGTCAGTCGTTCTGAAAGAAAAAACCGCTTTTCGCGGCACAAGCGAACTCACGAAACCGTGGGATCACTATGCCGTTGGTTGCTGGTTCTTTAACATATATTTCTGTAGTGATGATGAGTATATACGAACCATATTATTTGTCAACACTCTTTGAGGGCTTTTTCTATTTTGTGCCATTTCCCCGAGGGAGAAGGCTAAAATAGCCTTATTTTTCAAGGGTACAAAAAAGCCCCATTGTGGGGCTTTTTTGTACGTCCTTTGAAGTGTTTTAGACCTCGGGATTAGTTGTGGCTTGCGATATCATTTCGCCACTTGGCAATGATCTGAGCTGCTGCATCTTTACCGCCCAAACCAAATGCGAGACCGATAGCGAGTGAGAATCCGGCAACGAGGCCAAGGATTACATTTTGAATAATGAATCCGACACCAAGCTGACTGAGGACTGAGAGGATTGTGAAAATCCAAATGATCCAACGGGTAATGTTTCCCAAAAGGGTCGCCTTACCCATTCCTGAAGCCTTCACGCCACTGCTAACTACCTTTGCACAGAACTCAGCAATAACAATACCCGCAAGAAGAATGAGGGCAGCTACTGCAAAGTTTGGAAGGTACATTACAACTTCAGCCAAGAACTGAGTGAGAGCCTCGAGGCGAAGGATTGATAATGCTTGAATCAATGTGAGGATGATAAGGAACCACTTCACAATGAAACCAAAAAACTTTCCTGTGTGGAGATTTACTCCGGCTCGCTGAAAATATTTTTCTACATCTGCCTTTCGGAGAAGTGAATCGATTTTCAAAAGACTAACGATCTGCTCAATTCCCTTTCCAGCAAGGTTTGCAATAACAACTCCAACGATGAAGAAAATCACCGCGACAACAAAGTGTCCTACGAATTGTGCAAAATTGCCGAAGAGAACCTGAAATGAATCAAAAAATGATTCTTGCAATCTAGAAAGCATATAATTTAACTCTTTATTATTGGTAATAATGTCTAGGACAATTATACCACACTACGAGGCCTGTCTAGACGATCGTTATTCCAAGCTTATCGAGCAATATTTTGTGTGGGTAGTCAAGAACATCGCGAATGAGTTTGTCGCCAACGCTCAACCGGTACTGAAAATCGGGCACTTCGAGAACCGCGTATGAGAGCTCGCGCCCCACGTCCGCCTCAATCTTTCTAATATAAGTCTGGTGATTTACATCCTTGAGCTTGTCCCCCACCACCAAGAGATCCACGCGACTTTCCCAGTTCTGAATAAAGACTCCGGCACAGATAATGAGTTTTACCTTTCCCATTTTTGAGAGTCGCTCAATGAGCTCATCATCACGAAGAAGTACGGTGTTGATGAGGAGCGCTTGAATCTCTTTCAAGAGAGAGAAGTTTTCGTTGACGATCCAACCCTTTGCTTTTTTGCGCTTCGATACCTCGGTCGCGGGAATAAAGTAGGTATGCTTTTTGATGAGCCCAGCATTTGCTAGGAGCGTCATTTCTTTTCGTGCTTCTTTTTTTGTAACTCGAGCCTTCTCAACAACCATAGCAGCATCGTAGGTGCGATCTGGGTTGAAGAGGAAGAGTCTCATGATTTTTATTCGTGCTTCGCTACCGAACAGTTTTCCAAGTGTTTCCATGCTATCGTTCTGAATTAATAAGTGCTTGTAGTATAGCAATTTACGTCGAAAAACCAAAGAAGCAAAAAATCGCCCGGAGGCGATTTTTTGCAATAAAGTTCTCTAGAAATTATTTGAGCTCTACCTGAGCACCTGCTTCCTCGAGCTTCTTCTTGAGGTCGTCTGCCTCTGCCTTCTTTACGTTCTCCTTGAGAACTGAAGGAGCTGCGTCTACGAGATCCTTTGCCTCCTTGAGACCAAGACCCATAGCTTCCTTTACAACCTTGATAACTGCAATCTTCTGTGCACCTGCATTCTTGAGGTGAATAGTCACAGTAGACTTTTCTTCTGCTGCTGCCGCGCCGCCTGCTGCTGGAGCTGCTGCGACCGCTGCTGCTGATACTCCGAACTTTGTTTCAAGAGTCTTTACGAGCTCATGAAGTTCGATAACTGACATTTTTTCGATAGACTCGATAAGAGCCGCGAACTTTGCTGGTACTTCCATAATAATTTAGATAAATGAATAAATGGTATTGATTAAGCCTGAGGCTTTTTCTTTGCGATTTCGCTCAACGCAACTGCAAAACCCTGAATTGGTGAATTGATAACGTTTGCGAACATACCCAAGAGTGTCTGGCGAGAAGGAATCGTTGCGATTGCCGTCATCTCTTCCTTTGTCTTGTACTGACCTTCGAATACACCACCCAAGATTTTAATCTTGCCATCCAAAGATTTTTGGAATGCGTAGACTTCACGAGCCGGAGCTGTGATGTCGGTGTTGCTGTATGCGAGTGCTACTTCCCCATCAAGTGAAGGCATGGTGCCTTTGATCGTGCCGGTCTCAAGAGCTTTTTTGATGAGCGTCTTTTTTGCGACAACATATCCAACCCCAGCTGCCTTAAGTGCTCGTCGCACTTTTGTAATATCAGCTACGGTTACCTGGTGGAAGTTTACAAAGACATGAGAAGGATTGTGGGCAACTGCGTCAACGAGCTTTGCCAAGATCTCTTTCTTCTGATCTTTTGATACTGCCATACGATATATATTACTAATAAATGAAAGAACAATTTCTAGGCAAAACGAGAGAGATGTGACATTTTTATGTCGAACCTCGGTAGGAGTTCTATGGTTCTCTTGCGAGAATCAATCCCTACTGTCTTTGGCCTATGAGAGCTAGATTACCCTAGAGAGCGGCGGATGTCAAACCAGTAGATGTCAGGGTTTTATTGTTTGCTGCTCAAGATAAGTGGTGAACTCTTCAAATACCCTAAGAAGTGCTGTGTATGTATTGGCGTCGAGTCGCTCTTTATGCCCAATTCCATGGCTGGAAATAATCTTTGATTTCATGTACTCAGCGCTTTGTTTGGGTAGATGATACACAACAGTCTTGAGGCGACGCATGATTTGAGAATAATCATCCGACTTCACAGCCTCGCCACAAAGTGATTCAAGGAGTATTTCGCTTGCTATGGTATAAAGTTTTGGATCAAACTCATATCCTGAATTGAGTGTAATATCTGATTTTGTATCACCATCAAAATCAACGGAAAGATGCAGAGACTCTAACTTTTCTACAGATCTCAGGTCGAGTGTAATATGAGCAGTAAGCAGCGGACTAACCGGCACGTCATGAAATGACTGTGAAAAAATTCCTTGCTGTCCATCAAACTCAAAATCAAGAGAGAAAATTCCAAAATCAGTCCCAGTAAATACTATGTCGTACATATCACCATCTGGTAGAAACACATATTTTACGTCATCAAATTCGCTATAGGTGCTATTGGGTATATTTTGCACGATCTTTGAAAGATCCTGGGCCTGATCGGAGCGGGATGTGGTATGAAGTCCATCTGAGCTTGTTACATCAATATCGATTGGTGAATGAATACTGATTGTGACCCCACCCAAACTGTTTTGTGTTTGTGAAAGCGTAGTTGCGTGTGGTTTGTGAGTAATGATTCCCTCAATCACCGAGGCTACCTCTGGAACCTCTAAAATATCTGCGTGCGATCGATTGACTCGCATACCACGATTGTAGGAAGCGAGATTAATATTTTCAGTGAGAATTTCAGTATCGATACTAGCCGTCACAACAGTACCATCTCCTGATGTGGTCATAACTGGTGTGTATGAGGAGTGATTCTTGATTGAACAAAAACCAAGTCCCCCCGCAACTACCGCCCCACTATCTTCACATAACGATGACTCACGATAACGGATTCCACCCAAAGTCTTGATACCTGTCCCTACAATCTGATGCCACGATATGGCTGGAAATGTATTAATAATGGAATCCAAAACCGCATGTGATGAAGAAGCTTGTGAGAGAAGATCTGTATCGAGGAGTTCATGCCTCATTGTTGTACTTGAAAGAAATTCGTGGAGAGCGTCTTGTGTCATCACCTCAAAACCATCACGAATAACTGGTGGTGTGCTGCTTTGCGCAAAATAGCGCGTTGATGGCAACAAACCAAATGCACCTGGAATTGATTGAGCAAAACTTTTTGCAGTGTCTTTGGAGAGAATGATTCCCCCTAAAATACTCTGCCTTTCTCCGTACAGGAGGCTTGTTATTGCTAGAGGGGTACCATAATGCGGAGTCGCAACAAAAATTACTTGATCGATGAGATCACTCAATGATGTGTCATCCCGCTCAAGTGTATGGAGTGCTGAAACAATGGCTTTTGCAACAAGTCCCCCATTGCTATGGGTCACAAGAGTGACCGCACCGGTATACGACGTATTCGCTAGTTCAGTTATTTTTTGAATAATGTACGCCGTTGAACTATTCGCCAATGCTTCCTTAAAATAAATCTTTCCGTTACGATCCTCTCCTCGAGCAATAAGATCCGTGACGTCATATCGCCAATCATACGGCAATGTTGCAAATCCCCTTATAACGGTAGAGTCCGTAAGTGCTTTGAGGGTAGTAAGAAATGATCTATAGATCGAGGGACCAACAGGAAAAATATTTACTGAATCGATGACATCTTTCGTATACACTTCAAGATTTTGTGACAAACCGTCTTTGAACATTAACTTTTGCACATCGCTATTTGAATTGGGTTCCCACACCTGATTCTCATCATCCTCAACAGAGAGGTACAAGCGACTTGCTTGGATTCCGGGAATAAAAGCTATGCTTGACACTGCATTTTTGTCCGGATTTTTCTTGAGCCACAAAGAAATAGCTGAGGGTGTTGAAACCTTTTGCTGAAATTGGTTGCATGTAATTATACTATCGTCATAGCATGGTCCTTTCCGTGAGCCCCACCAATTCGCCTCAGCAGCAACATCACTATAGGAATCAGTATAGAGTGCATAGTTTTTAATTTCAGAAAATGCATTGTGCATCATCGTGACGTGAGAGTGATTTTCTTCGGAGGAATAAACTTCGATTGAGGAATCTCTACCATGCGCAAAGATAGAATCATGAATACTCGCATCGCTTTGATAAATACCGATCATAGAACCACGACCAATAAAATTAATTTTTGAATCTTTTACATCAAGCGATGAGTGATTATAGGCTCCAATCGCATCGCCGGAATCGATGAAAGAAAAGGATGATGTGGCGATAACTGCTTTGGTAGCATCTATTGAAAGCGCGTCGTTTGTCACAAAACTGAATTCACAACCATCAAATGAGATCTCTGACTGATATGCACCAACACACTGCCCACATGAATTAAAATGGCTCTTTAAAAAAGTACCAATCCCTTCTGTAATATAAATTCCCCTTTCCGAACCATACACAGTGGTATACCTAAGGGTAATATGTGGTTGCTGAGGTCCATTACGATCAATGTCAATCGACCAGTCATGATTTTCATTAATCCCAATAAACTTAACGCGCTCTGCCTCGGTACCAAGAGCTTCTAATGACCCCTCGACAATTAGATGAGATCCTCGATCAAAATATAATGTAGTACCTGAAGTAATACTAAGAGTACCGCTTGGTCGAATCCGCACGGTGCCTGAGAGTGTGGTTTTACAGAGTGCATCATCGACCACATAGACATCGTCAATGACACTAGGCAACACACACTGTGTCTGGGCCTTGGCGTAGGTTATACCTAAAGGTATGACCATTGTGAGATACACAATCAAAAACAAAACAGGATTTCGAATCGTTGATATCAAAGTCATATCGCACTATTTTTACAAGGCTCCCTCTGAAAGGAAAGATATCGATCTCCATCATCGACCTTATAATAATCACCCTCAATAAAATAGTCGGGGTTGTACCCAGGTGGTATAGGCGGATTTGAACCTTCTGCTGGAGCACTCTGCGAGAGTGAAACAGCAATAGAGGTAGGACCAGTACTTGAGGGAGGTTGGATGATCTGGGGGGCAGTGTCTTTTTGATCCATGATATGCCCACCACCCACAGCTCCCCCTTTTGAAATCTGTATGGGCATATCCTGGACTTGTGTACGAGAAAAATCGTGTGATGTCGTGCTACTTTTTGTAACAAAAGATGGAAGCATATCGTCACCCACTTCAATCAGAGGTGGCTTGGGAATGGGTGTTTTTTCCGGATCTGGTGAAATGAATACAAAAAAAGCCAGAAAGCATAAACTTAGGACGATTGTAATAATGATTCTCTTGTCCACAAAATCATGGTAGCAAAAGCACATACGAGAACTTTTCAAGAAGAATTAAAGAAAAATAAAAATCTCTATCAAGATTTGATAAAGATTTTTATTTAATGCCTGATATAACCTCTAATTCTCCAACGCACAGCACAACTGACCTGAATTTTCTTGCTCAACCGCAGTCGTCACATAGAAGACAATCATACTGAAACAAATCACTGCAATAAAAGCGAGGAGAAACCGGAAGAATGTCCTATCGAAGTATTTCAACATACTTTTAGTATATCACACTAGATACTCGCCCTCTGAGCTTCAAGCTCTGTAACAAGATCCTGGTTGTTATGGCTTTTTGCGGTAGCAATAGCCTCATCATAATAGGTAATTGCTTTTTCCTTCATGCCTTTTTCCTTGTAGTACGAAGCGAGCTCGATAGTGAGAGCAAGGTTGTGTGGAATCTTCACAAGACCTGCAAGGAGAACCTTTTCGGCATTATGAGTCGACTGGAGATATGAGAGATGATAGAGATCGAAGAGCGCTTTGTAGGCGCCTGCATCTGTTGGGCTCAAAGCGATGACTTTTTTCATATTGAGCTCTGCCTTTGGGTAATTTTTAAGATTGTAGTGGTAGAGATCTCCGAGATTTGCAAAAGCAGTAACATTGCCGGCAGAAACCACATCAACATACTCCCATGCAAGACGTGCACCCTCATAGTCCCCTGCCATTTTTCGGTTGGTACCCAACGCAATCCAGAGACGGGCTTGCTTTGGATCTTTTTTGAGCTGCTCTGAAACTTTTACCATGTTTGCGATAAGGATATTTTTTGCCTCTGTTGGGAGTTTTGTATCCGGAACGAGAATACGATTGAGGTCCGGAACTGGAATGACGACTGGCTCTACTACGACGCCCCCACCATTTTGACCGGTACTTGTTGCCTGCTCAGGCACGGTAAAGATATCATTCGATGATATTGGGGTATTTCGATGGGTGCCTCGATAGACCGCCCAACCAAGAAGTCCTAGTACAAGGAGCGTGATGACGACTGCTATGATTTTTTTACGATTTTCTGAATTCATATGGCCTAGAGTATAGCAAGAATTCAGGTAAAACAAAAACCCACTCTTTCGAGTGGGTTTTTGTTTATCTGAGCTCTACGTGAGTAGAACCCGAGATTCAACAAACTTTATTAGTTTGATCGAGTCTGGATGATTCCGCTTGATGGGAGACCCATTACGCCGAATCCGTTTGTCCAGTCGTTGTCAGCATATGCAGCTGTTGTAGTTGCATTTGGAGACCAGATAAAGTCGTTGTTTGTGTCGTTCTGAACACCAGCTGTGTTCTGTACGAGTGTTGATGATGAAGGGTAAGCTGCATCACCAGCAAGTGTAACAGTAACTGATGAACCAGTTGTAACACCCGCTACAGTACCTCGAACTTCGAAGTATCGAGTCTGACCAGCAGGAACCTGAACTGTTGTTGAGGCTGCTGCGGCAGTCTGTGCCCAGAAGTCGTAGTCTGTGTTAGGGAGTGGAACTGAAACGTTTGATGCCATCATCTGACCGTTTGTTGAAAGACCTGATACTGGCTGTGAGTATGCAGCGTCTGTAAACGCGAAGACGTTAACGTTTGTAACTGTTGCTGAAGTTGTAGCTACATTGAGTACAAACTTCTGAACACCTACAGGACCCTTGGCATCAGCAGTAACCTTGAATCGCAAGAGTGTTCCGTCCTGTACTCCTGTTGAAGACAATGTGTCCTTAGCAAGTGTAGGGAATGACTTGAATACTCGTACGCCAGCGAATGCTGTTGAACCAGTAGAGTTGATTGTAGTACCTGATGATACTCCAGTACCCTGTGTGTTTGTACCGTTGGTGTCAACATCAACCGCAATCAATGCACCTTCTGTACCCTGTGATGAAACTCCAATGTCAGCAAGATCAATCTTAACTGTAAGTGTCTTGTCTGTATCCTTTGGAACTACAACCACTGAGCTCAAAGTTGAAGTTGCGTTTGTGTTTGAACCTACGAATACTGCTGAACCAACCTTAGTTGCACCATCGTACAATGAAACCATTGTAAGGTTTGATGCTGAGCTTGATGCTGCGTTTGTGAGCTTCAAGCCAACCTGTGTAAGGTTAACAGCTTCGTTTGTAGCTCGGAACTTGATTACACCTGCTGTTACGCCAGTTGAACCAGCTGAAGCAATTGTGTAAGAAGGTGTTGAAGAATCAGCTGAAGCTACGAGAGAACCTGAACCAACTGTCTGGAGCTGTCCGAGGTTCTGTGAACCTGAAGCAGTAACAGAGTTAGATGAAGTTACACCTGTTGCAGAAAGTGCAGAGATGTTTGCTGTAGCAAAACCGATCTTGTAAGAGCCTGAAGCTGTAGACTTGATGTTACACTTCACTGCAATTGTCTTTACTGTTCCCTTAGAAACAATGAGTGACTGATCGAGTGAGAATGAAAGTGTACCAGCTGCTGAAGGGTTGATTGTGTTTGAACCTGTTGTCAATGATGTTGCACCATCGAAGAGCTGACATGTAGTGATATCAGTTGCTGAACCGCTACCAACTGTCAACGTAACAGGAACTGTTGAGAATCGTACATCTTCACCAGACTGTGTTGCGTCAAACTGGAGGTTTGCAAAGGTGAGCAATTGTCCACCTGCTACCACTGTCTGAGCTACTGGGTCTGTTGAGATACCAAGAGCCAATGAAGCTGTTCGAACAGTCATTGTGTTCATAGTAACCAAGCTTACACCTGACAAGCTAATGGTGTTACCAGTAATCTGACCAGTAACTGTTGACCACTGTGATGAAGGTGTAGTTGAGAGTGTGATTGTTCCGTTGTTTGTGAATGTTGATGGGAGTTTACCCTTCAATGTGTAAGTGTGGAGACCTACTGGGAACGTGATGGTGTTAGTGAAGGTCAATGAAGTACCTGCACCTGAAGCATCTACTGGACCCGCAACAACTGAACCATTCTCATCAACGATAGATACGTTTGTCAAAAGACCTGTACCTGTTCCTGATGTAGCTACTGTGAAGACCAATGTCTGTACAGAGATTGGCTCACCCTTAAGGTCGGTAGTGAATCCACCGAGTGGCTGATTAGGAACGTTGATTGCAATGTTCTGAGCTGGAACTGATGAAGCCTTTGCAACTGCAGTCACTGATCCTGAGTTTACAGTAACCTGTGAAGCGAAGAAGAAAGGAGTACCAGTTGTGAATGTTGATGAGCTTCGTGAACCAGGAACTGATGATGAAGATCCTGGAGTAGGAACGATGCCGTATCCATAAGTATCGCCTGATACGTAGATATCAGTGTTCTTGTAGATATCGAACATAACTGTTCGTCCTGCTGCACCTGTACCAATGATGTCACCCTTGATGTAGACGTCCTTTGAGAAGCCCTTATCAATGAGGATACCGTTAGCACCGAATGACGCTGTGTAGTACTTACCATCTGCTGACAAAGTCGTAGGATAGTCTGTACCGTCAACGTTGATTACAACGTTTGCGAGGTCATTTGATGAAGCTGAACCTGACTGATTGAATCGTACTGACCACAATCGGATCTTTTCAGCTGAACCAGCCTGAACTCGGAATCCAGAGAACTTGTATCCTGTTGTACCAATTTCCTTAGAAACTGATGAGTTAGGATCAAATGATGATGACTGGAGTGTTGCTGAACCGAGTGAAAGGCTCGCGTTGATTGTGTGGTATGCACCAACAATTGGAAGCGCGCCGTTTACTGTTGCTGAAGTGTTAACCGCAACAACCTTGAGGCCGATAACCTGACCTGCATAGTTTGTGAGTGATGCGCTCATGTTTCCAGCTACAGTCACAGTCTGTGATGTACCTGCCTTGATTACCCAAGGTTCACCAACCATAGCTCGGTGATCTGAGTTCAAAGTCTTTGAGATACCGATCTGCTGTCCTGCGCTGTTCAAAAGAACAACACCTGAGAATACAGCGTCATCTCCGAGACCTGCCTTTTCAACAGTGATGCTATTAACTGTTACATCAGATGAACCTGCTGTAAGAGTAATAGTTGTGAAAGGAACTCGAGCAGCGCTTGTAGGTGCCAATGAAGCAACTGGCTGTGTACCAGCAGTTACTGAAAGTGCACTTACTCCTCCTACTGGAGGTACTACTGGAGGATTTACAACCCCTCCAAGGTTATTGAGGATTCCTCGTGTAAGAGGTCCAACAATTCCTGATCGAGGAGAGATGTTGTTCTTAGCCTGGAACTTGATAACTGCAGCTTTGGTCTTTGCACCAAAGTACATGCTTTCATTTCCTGGTGAACCTGCTCCTGATGCTGAAACCTGAGTATCAGGGCTCATGTTAAGAACGATTTGAAGGTTCTTAACTTCGCTTGAAGTCTTTCCGAGACTCAAGGTCTGTGTGAATGTGTAAGTAGCCGCTGAAGCAACTGCGACAAACGCGAAAGCGATTGCCAATGTTGCACCTGCGATACCTGCCACAAATTTCTTAGTTGATATCATAGATAATTAATTATTTTTAATGTGTTACGCGTACCGATTTACTATTAATTGTGAATAATGCTCGGACGTTTTCCGTAACATAATTTACTAACTTAACTACTTCTACTACTAACCCCACCACCTCAAGTGTCGACACAAGATAATGGGTTAGCTGGCGAGTGGATCTGTTCGTCTGTCGTGCGGACCTATAGGAAAAAAGAATTACTGAAAAGTAACGTGTGAATGCTATGTAGTTTTCAATGACCTTTTTCGTGATCAAAACTACCTATATCTGCACAATACCATTGCGCGGCCATTCAAGACCGGTAAGGGTACCTAAAAATCATTATATATCTTCAGGCCTAACCTCCGCAAATTGAAGGTACAAATATATTGTGGATAACTTGCTCCCTACGCAAAAAAGCCGATAAAATCGGCTTTTTTCGCTTTAGAGATTCACGCAATTACCCATCGGGTATATCCTCGCATATTCAGGTCCAAAAGTCAATAATTCCCCCACCCCTGACCGGCCGCTTTAAAGTGCTATTGTTGTACATGCTCTAGCACCTTCAAAACACCTAAAAAATGATCAAAAACGGTTCAAAAAAGGATGTTTGTGTACTAGTATTTTGCCGCTTTTTCTTAAAAAGAAAGCTTATGGGGTGACCCGAGCAAGGCTGTATCGACTCCACCTACGCTCACCCTCCTTCTTAAGGACACCCTTTGCAACGAGCCCCAAAAGTTCTCGCTGAATGGTTTTTTCACTAACATCGGTAAGAATATCACGAATGTCCTTTATGGAGACTGACTCCTTTCGATCTGAAATAATGGCTATAATCTTTTGACTTCGGTCCTCAGTTGGTTTTGATTGGGCTGCTGTTGGTTGTTTTTTAAAGGGCGAATCTTGATGAGAATGTCCTATAGAACGAGCGGGATTCTTATTTGCAACATTGGCTCCATACCCATTTCGGACACCGTGTTTTGTATTATAAAAGTCATTGTCCTTTATGCTATGTCCTTTATAAAAATCATCTGTTTTTTCGTCTTGGAACATGTCCTCGTGTACTGAAAAAAGTGACTGAGAGATGAGAGATCGGTGGAGATCTGAAGCTACATGAATTTCTTTATCGAGGAATGTAATAAGTTTTTGAAACTCTTCCCGCAGAATAGAAATATTCATCTCAGAAATAATTCCCCCTTCTTTCGCCACATCAATCAGTGAAATAATTTCGTAAAGACTTTTAACAACCTCTTTCATGAAATGAGGGTGAGTAAAATCATCGGCAACAAGTGCACCGGTGTCTGATATGAGTTTCAGGGCTTTTGAACGCAAAACATTTTTGAGTGGCTCCTGATCATCAACAAGACTTGTGACAAGGTAAACAGCACTCGAAAGTTTTTCTGTCTTTTTGTATGCAAATGCAAGTGTTCTTTTTGATCCAAAAAATATGTCCTTTTGATAGTCCTTATTTTCTAGGTCTTTTGCACTATTTTGAGGGATTGTGTGGCGGTCCATAAAATGACTTTTATTAATAATTATGAGTAAGACTTTTATCGAGCAATGAGCTTGTCTTTTATCTGACTTTTATATAAAAGACTTTGATGGGTTTATTATATATCGGACAATCAATAAGACAACTTCTCTCCTCGAGAAAAGTGTTTCGGAATAGGTACGCCCCGTGATAAAATAAAGCGTGTAAGACACTAATTTTTATCGTGCATGGCCAAGAAAAAAAACGAACAGAGCAAGCAGAGTTGGAATATCTTTAAACACACAAAAGAGGAGACACTTCAGATGGCCTTTTCGGTTGTATTTACGGTGTTGGGAATTTTCTTTATCATGACCGCTTTTGAAAAAGGCGGTGCAGTAGGTGCAGTACTGTATCGAGGCTTCAAACACCTTTTTGGTGTTGGATATTTTTTGCTGCCGCTCTTCTTTTTTGTTTTGTCATATTCCTTTTTTCTCAACATTAAAAGACACTTCACAATCGCAAAGGTCATCACGACGTTCCTCGCCTTTTTATCAAGCTTAGGAATCGTTGGTATTATCTGGCGCCAGCAAGGAGGTAGTGTTGGCGATATGATTTCATCTTCATTTCTTTCTTTGTTTGGCACCCAAGCGAGTATTGTGATTCTTCTTGGTATTCTTGCAGTGTCACTCATCCTTACTTTTGATACCGAAATCGACCGAGAAAGAATGTCTGAAATCTGGGAATGGATCAAAAATATTTTCAGCAAAAAGCAAAAGGTTCAGGACCTAAAAAAACGGGAGCTTGAGGATAAGGATCTTATCATCAACTCATCACAAGACGACGCACCAATTCCACCCAAAAAACGTATTGTCGAGGAAGAGGAAGATGAAGAGGAAGCAATGTCACCTGAAAAACGACGAGCGTTGGAGAAGGCAAAAACTGCACCTGCCGTACAAGCTCCACTTCAAAAGAAGGAGGAGATCGACGAAAGTGGCTTGTCTGCTCCAAAGCCAATGCAGTTCATGGCTGAGAACTACGTGCCCCTCCCTATTTCACTCCTTGAAAATGACAAAGGAAAGCCTGGTGTAGGTGATATCAAGGCAAACGCAAATATCATCAAACGAACACTCCAAAACTTTGGTATTACTGTTGAGATGGATGAGATTTCGATCGGGCCTTCGGTTACTCGCTATGCACTCAAACCAGCCGAGGGTGTTAAGCTTTCAAAAATTGTGGGACTTCAAAACGACCTCTCACTCGCCCTTGCCGCCCACCCGATTCGTATTGAAGCACCGATTCCCGGCAAGTCGCTTGTTGGTATCGAAATTCCAAACAGCACCAAAACTACTGTTGGTCTCGGTACCCTCTTGTCTGCCAACGAATTCCAGCAATCAGACAAACCACTTCTCGTAGCACTCGGAAAGGGAGTTTCGGGAAAATCTCATTTCTCAAACCTTGCAAAGGCACCCCATCTTTTGATTGCCGGTGCAACTGGTTCTGGAAAGTCTGTTACTATTCATGCAATTATCACCTCCCTCCTCTACAGAAACTCGCCACAGAACCTCAAATTCATCATGATCGACCCGAAGCGTGTTGAATTGACCCTTTACAATAAAATCCCTCACCTCCTCACCCCAGTAATCACCGAGGCGAAGAAAGCAATCCTTTCCCTTAAATGGGCAGCAAAAGAGATGGACCGTCGTTACAACATCCTTGAAGCAGAATCCGTTCGAGATATTCAGTCCTATCATAAAAATGTGCTCGAACCAGCCCTAGCAAAGGTAAAAGGTAAAAAACCTGAAGAGCTTGAGGGGGTAAAGATTCCTGAATCAATGCCGTACATCGTCATCGTTATCGACGAATTGGCGGATATTATGCAGACCTACCCTCGAGAGCTCGAGGCAGCCATCGTTCGCCTCGCGCAGATGAGCCGAGCCGTTGGTATTCACCTCATGCTTTCAACCCAGCGCCCTTCCGTCAACGTCATTACTGGTCTCATTAAAGCAAACGTTCCTTCACGAATTGCCCTCCAAGTAGCTTCGCAAATCGATTCCCGAACAATCCTCGATATGGCAGGAGCTGAAAAACTCCTCGGTGCCGGAGACATGCTCTATCTTGGTGGAGATATGGCACAACCACAACGAGTTCAGTCTGCATATATTTCTGAAACTGAGCTTAAAAAAGTAGTGAAATTCCTTTCTGAAAACTATATTACTGAAATCCCTACTGATATCACGATGACTGCCGAAGGCCAGCGAGATAAAAATTCTATTTTTGAATCCTCATTTGATAGTGACGAAGAATCGCTCGACGATGATGACGAGCTCTATGAAGATGCTCGAGCAATCGTTATGGAGGCGGGTAAAGCTTCTACTTCATATATACAGCGAAAGCTTCGTGTGGGTTATGCGCGTGCAGCACGTCTTATGGATCTTCTTGAACAAAAAGGTGTTATTGGACCTGCAGACGGCTCAAAACCCCGCTCGGTAATCGGTCAGGAGGGATCAGGAGGCGAAGATTCTGGTGACACAGTATAATACAACCATGTCGCGCAACGCTTCTTTCTGGATCGGAATAGTACTCCTCGCCATCTTTGCCGGAGGTATCGCTCTTTTTGTTGCTACAAAAACAAAAAATTACCGCGACGGAGCTATCATTACTATCACGTCCCCTACTGAAGACCAGCTTGTGACCGACGAACTCGTCACTATTGAGGGTAATGTCCAAAATGCTTCTTCCGTAAAACTCAATGATCGCAAGATTTTTCTCACCGAAAAAGGAGATTTTAAAGAAAAATTGATAGTCCGAGAAGGCTATACTATAATTACCGTATCGGCAGAAGATCGCTTCAATAAACCTACTGAAAAGAAAGTGGGGTTTGTATTTAAAAGATAATCACGAAACGTATGCAACGAAAAAACAAGAAAGAACCGAAGCCAGAAAAAACCCTCGATAAAGTAAATATTGAAGAAACTATTCGCCAAATCAAGACAAAATTTGGTGAGGATTCTATTATGAAGCTCGGTGAGAAGCCTCGCGTTGACATCAACGCTATCCCTACCGGCTCAATCGGCCTCGATGCAGCTCTTGGTGTGGGTGGCCTCCCTCGTGGACGCATTGTAGAGATTTTTGGACCTGAATCATCAGGTAAAACCACCCTCTCACTCCACGTCATCGCCGAAGCTCAGAAAAAAGGTGGTGTGTGTGCTTTTATCGATGCAGAACACGCCATGGATCCAGAATATGCTAAGCGACTCGGTGTAAAAATCGACGAGCTTCTTATTTCTCAGCCTGACACTGGCGAGCAGGGCCTCGAAATCGTCGAGAGTCTCGTTCGCTCAGGAAAAATGGACGTCATTGTTATCGACTCAGTGGCAGCCCTTACCCCAAAAGATGAGATTGAGGGTGATATGGGCGCACAACATGTTGGAAAACAGGCCCGTCTTATGTCTCAGGCATTGCGAAAACTCACCAGCATCGTTGCAAAGAGCAAAACAATCGTAATCTTTATCAACCAGATCCGAATGCAGATCGGTGTAATGTTTGGAAATCCTGAAACAACTCCGGGTGGTAAAGCACTCAAGTTCTATACCTCAGTACGCCTTGATATCCGAAGAATTGCTCAAATTAAGAAAGGTGAAGAAATTATGGGTGGTCGTGTGCGAGTAAAGGTTGTAAAGAACAAAGTCGCTGCTCCATTCCGTCAGACTGAATTCGATTTGATGTACAACGAAGGTATTTCTCGCGAAGGTGAAATCATCGCTCTCGGAGAAAAGATGGGTATCATTAAAAAGACCGGTACCTCATATAACTATGGCGAAGAAAAACTCGGCCGAGGTTACGACTCTACCCGACAATTCCTTCGAGACAACAGCAAGGTAAGCAACACCATCCTCAAAGAAATACTCAAAAAACTTGATGAGGAGGCTGACGCCGTGGCAAGCACAAAACCCTCAGAAGACTCTCCCGAAGATGCTCCAGCAGACGAATAAAACAATCACATGAATAAAGATGCTGATAAAATAGAATTAGCTAAGAATCGAATCCGTTTTTGGCTACGCCAAGCTAATAGCAACATACTACCCAAAGAGTTACCAACATCAATCTACATAACAGAACTTGTTGATCAGGAGACCGCACAGCGACTTTATGAAGAAATCAACAAAGAACTTCAATTGACCTCTAAAGGAACGATCAATAAGAATACCGAACTTCAAGGATAGATCTAGATGCCTCAAAAATACCCCTAGTTCTTCCCTGCTGCCAGAGGTGGACTTTTGTCTGTTTCTCCTATAAAATGGCCGGTATTAACGATAATCAGTAAATATCCTTATGTTGGCATACAACGAAGTAACTATCCGCAAATACATCATCTTCGAAGGTGAACCGTACGAAGTGCTCGACTCGCATGTATTTCGAATGCAGCAGCGAAAGCCTGTAAACGCCACCAAGCTTCGAAACCTCCTCTCAGGCCGAATTGTAGAACACTCTTTCCACGTAGCCGACAAGATTGAAGAGGCCGATCTCAGCAACCGAGAGATCAAATACCTCTACACCAATCGTGGTGAATTCTGGTTTTGCGAGGCAAACGATCCATCAAAGCGTTTCAAGCTCGAGGAGAGCCTTATCGGCAATCAGTCAAAGTTCCTCAAGACCAACTCAATGGTTGATGCCCTCATCTTTGATGAAAAGGTCATTGGAGTAAAAGTTCCCGTAAAGATGGAGCTTAAAGTGGTAGAAGCTGCCGACGCTGTAAAGGGTAATACTGTTCAGGGAGGCCGAAAAATTGTAAAGCTTGAGACTGGCGCTGAGATTCAGGTGCCAATGTTCGTTGCTCAGGGTGATGTAATTCGAGTGAATACAGAAACCGCTGAATACGTAGAACGAGTAGGAAAATAGTGGGTAACAAAAAAGCGCCCGAGGGCGCTTTTTTGTTTAGTTTGCTACGAACGGAAGGAGACCCATGAAGCGAGCTCGCTTTACCGCTTCAGCAAGCATTCGCTGATGCTTTGATGAAACTCCGGTCTTCTTTCGAGACATAATTCGAGCATGAGGATTCAAGAACTTCTTGAGAAGGTCGACATCCTTATAGTCGATATGCTGAATGTTATTTTGTGTGAAGAAACACTGCTTTTTCATGCTTTATGAATGATGTGAATAATATGTATTTAGAAAGGAATGTCTTCTGGATTGATCTCTTCTGCTGGATACTCGATAGTGTCCATAGGCTCAGGGCTTTTTTTCGCCCCACCATCTTTTGATGAAGAAGCCTTTGGCGCGCCCACCCCTTCGCCACCACCTCGTGGTCCAAACTGGATGCTTTCAGTGATGATTTCAGTACGATACTTCTTACCACCATCTGCGTCCCAGCTTCGTGTCTGCATTCGACCCTCAATAAGTGCTGATGAGCCTTTTTTGAGATAGGTAGAGATGAGCTCTGCCTGCTTTCCGAATGCTACGATGTTGTGAAATTCAACCTGCTCCTGCTTTGCCCCATTCTTGTCTTTGTAGACTCGATTGGTCGCAATACTGAACGATGCTACCTTGATGCCTGATGGAAGAGCTTTGAGCTCTGGATCTCGGGTCAAGTTACCGAACACGATTGCTTTGTTTAAATACATTTTTTTATAAGCTATCTGGTAAAACTTATTCCGTTACCATTTTCTCGATAGTCTTGTCTACCTCCTCTTCTTTCTTCTCGTCTGACTTTCCTGCAACTTTTGGAGTGTGAAGAGTATTCTCGCGCACTGTTTTAATGATAATGTGGCGGATCACCTGATTATCCTTATCCATCGCGTCTTTGATAGCAGCGATTGATGCGGCAGGCATTTCGAACTTGATCCATCCGAAAAATGCGTTGTTATACTTGCTTCGAACACTTCCTACGTCTTTATAGAGAGTATAGGCAAGAGGCTGGTTTTTGGGAGCACCTTCACTGATAACGGTGCCGTTATTCTTTTCGATGAGTGATCGAAAGTCTCCAGCTTTTGAGACAACCTTGTCTTCAGAAAGCGAAGGAACAACGTGGAAACCTACCTCGTAGACCTGCATCTTACCTTCTCCTGTATTTTTGCCTTTTTCCATAGGTGGTATAAGGCTATCATACGAATTCGAGAAAGGCAAGAATACGGCTTTGTATAATGGTATACACCTACGCGGCAGCTCTAGTAC
>CAZTPW010000011.1:0-21701 GCA_964615725.1 uncultured Candidatus Saccharibacteria bacterium | reverse complement strand
TTCCCCAAGCTGTGGATAACTATGTGTATATGTGTATAAAAGTCTTTCAAGGACTTAGTCCTTTTGCTAAAGGACAGATCGGAAAAACTCATAAAAGACGTTGAAAAATAAGGACTTTTTGACTTTTTGGTCTGATTTTTACTCCTTTGCACGTCCAACATATGTTTCACGTGAAACGATGGGTAATTGTTTCATGATTAACATCATTTTTTATCTATGTATGGGTATTAAAAGCTATAAAAATGGAATTTTAGGTGAAAAGATAGCCAAAAGGTTTCTTGTGAAACAAGGTATTCGCATTATCGCAACAAACTATAAAGTGATGGGTGGCGAAATAGACATTCTGGCCATCACGGAGGAATCTCTGGTAGTCTATGAGGTCAAAGCTGTTACACATGAAACAGTATGGGGGTCTGATGAATTTAATAGGGCAGAAGACCGAATCACCGCCAAAAAGCTTCAAAAGCTCAGGAAAGCACTTACCATCTTTCTCTACCGAAATCCGTATTATGCCAACTACGAGATCAAATTTTTCATTCTTTGTGTGAGAATTGACCATTCAAAGAATCTTTTTCAGCTCTCAATAACACCCGAATTACTCTAAGGTGCTATTTCAAGCCAAAAAATTTGGCTATCCTTGAATACCATGCTAGTATTGTCAGGTATTATTCACAGAAAAATACATCGGAGTGTGGTGTAACGGCTAACATTCCTGTTTTGGGAACAGGCGACTCTGGGTTCGAATCCCAGCACTCCGACACGTTATGAGGGTTACTGAAGAGGAATTTATTCAGGAAATCTGGAAATACTATAAAGAATATGGCAGGGAACTTCCATGGAGAGGGGAGGAAGACCCCTACAAGGTTCTCGTTTCCGAAATCATGCTCCAGCAGACTCAGGTTTCACGAGTAACACCAAAGTACTATCAGTTTCTAGAAGTATTTCCAACGTTTCATGACCTTGCCCACGCCAAGCTTTCTGATGTACTCACTATTTGGAAGGGTTTGGGATATAACAGAAGGGGGAAGGGTCTTCATGATATTGCAAAAATTGTCACGAAAGATTTTTCTGGTGAATTGCCCCAGGATCCAGAAATTCTTGAGCAGTTTCCATCGCTCGGTAAGGCTACCGCCCATTCAGTGGCAGTCTTTTCGTGGAACCACCCACACACATTCATCGAGACAAACATTAGGAGAGTTTACATCCACTTCTTTTTTCGAGACAAAGAAGAAGTTCATGACAAGGAAATTTTTCCACTTATTAAAAAGACTCTCGACACCAAGTATCCGCGCGAATGGTACTATGCACTTATGGACTACGGTGCAATGCTCAAAACGAGCGTGCCGAATCCTAATCGAAAAAGTGCCCACTATACGAAGCAATCGAAGTTCGAGGGTTCACGGCGACAGGCCCGATCGAGTATTCTTGATGCGATTCGCACCTCGAGAGGACTCACCAAAGCTTCTCTCGACAAAAAAATCAAGAAAGACAGAATACTTATTCAAGCAATTATTCAGGAACTTCAAAATGAAGGGTTCCTTGTAAAAAGAGGCACAAAATACTATATTGCATAAACAATGGCAACAAAAAATTTTAAGAAAAAAATCGAGGACTTTACCTGTGCGCATTGTGGAACTTTGGTGAAGGGAACCGGGTATACCAATCACTGCCCACACTGCCTCTGGAGTATGCATGTCGATGTAAACCCGGGCGACCGTCTTCATACCTGTGGCGGAATGATGAAGCCAATTCGCGTTGATCTCGAAAAGGGCATTTACACGATCTCACACGAATGCCAAAAATGCTTCCTCGTAAAGCGAAACAAGACCGCCCCAAACGATACCTTTTCTGAACTTATTGAGATACAGAAGCGTTTTGTCGAGCGGCAATAGAATCGAGAAGTATCTGCGCCAATTCCGGTGCGATAACGGTGTAGAATTGCTGAACTTTCTTCACGACATCTCCAGAAATAAAATCACGAAGTGTCACACCTTGTTGAGATTCGAGGCTTTTGTTGATATGACGAAGTGATATTGCCCCAATGACGCGCTTGTCAGTCGTGGCTTCGGAAGAAACAGTGCTGATTAAAGCAATAAGTTTTTTGTCAGTATTTAAGATAGCTCCACCAGAAGAACCTCGCTGCGCCACAACATTCCCTGAGATGGTCATGAAATCATCAGTGAGATCGCCGAATGAATAGAGCTTGTCGATGGTTGCAAAAGATGAGAGCGCCCAAAGATTTTTTTCAATATCGAAATTTCCCAAAAAACCCGCCGCATATCCTGCGACAAAAACCGCATCCCGCTCTTTTGGGGTAGTGATTGTATCGAATTCAACAAAGTCGAAATCTTTTGCGTGGGGTGTGGTGATAAGAAGAAGACCAAAGTCATCTTCTCCGGTGCCAGAAGGATCGTCACTTATCAAAACTGTAGAGTTTTTCTCGATCCAAAGAGGGGAGACGTACAAAGCCACTGCTTTATCTGTTGCCACAGCGGGGCTACCGGTACGAATGGTGCAGGTTACAATTTTTTGCCCCACAACATTTTGTAGTATGAAATATTGAGCGATATGGGCATTCGTAAGGATAATACCGCGTGGATCGATCACTACACCCGTGCCGGTGATTGCTTTGACTGGGGTGTTGGCAGCTGGAATACAAAGAATGTTTACGAGTGCGTTTTTTGTGTAGGTGTTCATGTCGGGTTTTGTATCAAGTGCTGGTTGTGTTGATGATGCTGGGGGTAGGGGGGTCGGCACTTCAACGACGGGAGATTTGGACAGTGTTTTTCTGGGTGCGCTCGAAGTACTTACCATTCCTACGATGATTTTTTTAGCTCCTGGAGTGGAGCTAGCAAGAAGAGAAATATCTTTTTGAGAGCTGCTTGCTACCGTTGAGGGCGCAGTGAGGGTTGGTGGGGTGGGTAGCGGGTTTTGCTTTTGAGCCGTATCAATACCAAAAACAGCCTGAAAACCAAGAGAAAGAGTCGTGCTTAGTACTACGAACGCTCCTTTTAAAACAGAAAGTAGATCGCTCATGAACGTGTGCGGGATGGGGGAATCGAACTCCCGACAACAGTTTGGAAAACTGTAGTTTTACCACTAAACTAATCCCGCATAAGGACTCGGACATACTAGCAGATTTTCTTCAAAAACTCAAACAAAAAACGCCATCTAAGGCGTTTTTTGTTTACTGTGTTCGCTCCGGAACGAGCGCACTCTACATTTTCTTTATTTTACTGAGTCCTTGAGCGCTTTTGCTGCTCGGAACTTAGGTACTCGCATAGCAGGGACCTTGATAGTCTCACCTGTTCGAGGATTTCGAGCGTCTCGTGCTGCTCGTGTCTTCACTGAGAAGATACCGATACCGGCGATAGAAACTTCTTCACCCTTTTTGAGTGTGTTTACAATTGACTCGATAAGCACCTCAATGGCTTGTTCAGCCTGTGCTTTTGTTCCGCCAATTTTAGCGTGAATAGCGTCTACGATAGCTGCTTTATTCATCTTCTTTTAGTTATACTGATAATTTCTTTTTCGGCTAGAAGCCTAAAACCCTGAAATCATTATATAAGATGGGGTTTTTTGTGCAATCTACCAAAAATAAGAAAAGGGAATAGTGGTATTGTCAAAAATCTCTATTTAAAAAGTTTTACCTATAAAAAAGCCGATCCAGATTTTACTCCAGACCGGCGTGTTGCCTACCTTTTCACGGGCCGTTGTTCATCGGTTCCGGCCGAACCTGTGTTCGCTCCTGTCATACTAATCACCTCCTTTCTAAAATAGGTTTTGAAACAATGCGCGTTCCGCCAGCAAACTTTGTTCTCCGCGGTACTTTTGCCATTGAGCTGCGGCTTTACGATGTGTTTTGGCCGCATTGGTTTTCTGGTCGATCTCGGTAATGCTGTAAACTGAAATGTCTTCACCATCGATACTGCGACCCTCCTTGAGTTCCTCCAGGGTGTATTTAATGCTGTAAGGCAGTCTCCACCAACCATCGACGTCGATTACCAGAGTTTCGCAGGGTACAAGTGACGTAGGGTAGAAGAAGAGCGGGAATCCTACATCGAGCACGAGGGCGTTTTGAGTCACTTTTGCGTTTTTAAGTAATTTTGCGAAGGTATCTTTGCCAAAGATGGAAACTAATGAGTGCATGTCATCTAGGTTGTAAACTCGTAAGAACATTTTTCTTTGCGAGGAGCTAACTTCCTTCATCTGGCAGAGGGCTTTTTCGATTTGCATGTAACTTGCTCGTAGCTTTTCTAGACCAGGCCGCAATGACATGGTGGTAACGTGCCACTCATCAACACTTTGAGCAAAGACTATTTCACTTGTTGCAGAAACATGCGCGTAGTTGAGGCTGGTGAGTGTCATAAGCGAAGTCAGCTTTCCTTTCGGCTTTATGATTGTTCGGGCTTGTCGAATTCCTTCCAGGGCGATATCCCAAGACTTTGAGTTGGCTCTTTGGAGGTTGTGAATCTGTTTAGGGCCGTCAATTGAGATATCCATCCAGCTGAACTTGAAGTTTGACTGCAGAATATTGTCGATGACTCGCGTGTAGGTTCCGCTCTCGATAATACCGATTTCGTACCCAGCATTATCCATGGCACCAAGTAGAGGTAGTTGACTAGCGGTGAGCTGACGTCCTTCGTGTACAACCTTGGGTGTTTTTAATTCCTTCAGTATACGAAGCACCGCTTCAGCCTTGGGAATGGTTCCTGATGATGTTTCGGGTTGAAAAATGCAATGCTTGCATTGGAACCTGCAGGATCTATCCAGAATGAGCGAGACGAGGGGAGGCATTTCTATGGTCAGTGCTTTAAATAAATCGGCACTGTCGCCTTTGCCGCTAATATAAGCAAACCAATGGTCGATCGAGGTTTTCATAATGAACTTTGGTATTTTCTGGACTAATTAAGCCATAAAATGATAGTTTGTCATCTTTTGTATCTTATGTATGGGATTTATAGCCTTATTTCTAGGCCTTAAATACAAGTAAAATTAATGTTGTCAGATTTATTGACAGACTTTACTAAAAAGTGTATTTTAGTCATATGGAAAACCTTACTGAAGTCATAGAAAAGCTCGGTTTGTCTAAGAAAGAAGCGCAAGTTTACTTGGCCCTTCTTCGTATTGGTCAGGCTTCAGCTGCTTTGGTCGCCAAAAATTCTGGCCTTAAGCGCCCAACCACCTATTTAGTGCTCGAGGATCTCAGGAATAGGGGCTTTGTTTTGAAAATGCCGGGTGATAAAAAACAAATGTTCATTGCAAAATCTCCCGAAGAGATTATAGGTGTTGCAAAAAATAATATTGACCATGCTTTACGCGTCCTCCCTCAACTCATGAGTATGTTTCTTTCGAATAATCCAAAGGTAAGAACTGTACATTTTGAAGGTTTATCCGGTGTACGTGAGGCCTTGTGGTACAAGATGCGCGACCTAAAAGGTAAAGAAATAGTCGCATTCTTTGGAAGTACGGAAGATGCTACTCAGGATTTGATCACACTGTTTCATGAATGGAATGCAGAAATTGCGGAAAATGGTATAAAGCTAAGGTCTCTCGTTCCAGATGTTAAAAATCTTAGAGAGTTTCGTGAAAGCGACAAGCGTTTTTATTTTCAACCGAAAGTCTTGCCATATACGGATTATACTTCAAAGATTTCGATCGATGTGACCGAGTTTTTTATAAGAGTTGTTATGTTTAAGGAACAGCAGGCAGTTATTATAGAAAACCCCCTTCTTGCAAACGCAATGAAGGAGATTTTTGAACTTGTCTGGAAAAAATAATTTGATCTCTTTAGTTACCGAGCAACCTCTACCACGCGAGTCTCACGAATAATAGTAACCTTAATTTCACCAGGGTAGCGGAGTTCTTTTTCGATCTTTGCTGCGATTTCGTGCGCCATATGCTTCGCTTCAAGGTCATTAACCTTCTCAGGAGTCACGAAAACTCGAACTTCTCGTCCCGCCTGAATAGCGTAGGCTTTTGATACACCGGGAAATGATGTGGCAATAGATTCAAGATCCCCGAGTCGCTTGAGATAGTTTTCTACGCTGTCACGTCGTGCACCAGGACGTCCGCCTGAAATAGCGTCAGCAACCTGCACAATGATAGATTCTGGTGTCTCGTAAGGATATTCCTCGTGGTGTGCCTGCATAGCTTTGATAATATCCTCAGAGGCTCCAAATTTTTGAAGAATGCGCCGACCGATCTCAACGTGGGTGCCCTGTACCTCATGGTCAACTGCCTTACCAATATCATGGAGAAGCGCTCCAGCTTTTGCTACCTGAACGTTTGCGCCGAGTTCTTCAGCGAGCATTCCAGCGAGGTGAGCCATTTCGACTGAGTGTTGAAGGACATTTTGCCCGTAGCTTGTGCGGAAATGAAGGCGACCAAGTATTTGAAGGATGCGAGGATCAAGATTCACCACACCACATTCATACGCAGCCTCAACACCCTTATCTTTGATAATTTTATTGATATCTTCCTGAGCCTTCTCAACAAGCTTCTCGATTTTTGCAGGCTGAATACGTCCATCGGCAATGAGCTGTTCAAGGGCGATTTTTGCAACCTGTCGTCGCACAGGGTCAAACGATGAGATAAGAATAGTACCCGGAGCGTCGTCTACGATAAGTTCAACACCAGTGATTCGCTCGAATGCCTTGATGTTGCGACCTTCTTTTCCAATAATTTTACCCTTAATTTCATCAGATGGAATATTGACTGTTGTAGAGAACACGTCAGTCGCGAGAGAGTTTCCAAGGCGCTGAATACATGCAGTAAGAATATCTTGCGCTTTTCGCTGGAGCTTTTCTTCACCGAAGGTTTCAAGTTTGCGGAGCTCCGAGAGAAGGTCTTCTTCGTGATTTTTTTCAATAGAAGCGAGGAGAGCTTTCTTGGCTTCTTCCTCAGTCATTTGTGCAATAGTCTCAAGTTTCTTTTGACTTGCTCGCTCCTTATCTTCAACAGCTTCTTTGAGTTTTTTCACCTCAGAGATCTTTTCCTGGACTCGTTCAATTTCTTTATCGAGATCATTCTGGCGTGCATCGAGCGCATCTTCCTTTTTAATGATTCGATCCTCAGATTTTTTGAGCTTTTCCTCTCGCTCTTTGAGTTCAGTTCGCACTTCCTTCAAGAGCTCGGCAGCCTTTACTTCGGCATCAGAGACGACTTTCTTTGCCCGTTGCTCTGCATCAATCTGTGTCTTTTTAAGCTGAAGTTCCATTGAGCCTTTCTTTCCCAATGAAATGAGAAATCGAAGCCAGTATCCAATCGCAATACTTACGAGGGAACTACCCGCAAGTAAAAGCGCTACAATTTTTAATGTCATATTTTGTTGTCTATCTATCTAGAGCGGAAAATGAAAGGGGGAGTAAGGTCGGGCAGATAGGCGGAAATTCCAAATAGAAAAAGACCAATTACTACTAATAACCCGATACTACAATAGGGAGGCGGTCTTGTCTAGGAAGTCTTTTTATCGAAGACTTTGTCGATGATTCCGTACTTTTTTGCTTCGTCAGCCGACATAAAGAAGTCTCGATCGACATCTTTTTCGATCTGAGTGATAGGCTTGCCGGTATTGTCAGCAAGGATCTTGTTGGTAGTTTCTCGGAGTTTGAGAATGTGTCGTGCTGTGATCTCAATATCTGACGCTCGACCCTGAGCACCGCCCCATGGCTGGTGAATCATGATTTCGGCGTGAGGAAGTGACAATCGCTTACCTTTCTTACCTGCTGAGAGAATGAGAGCTGCCGCTGAAGCCGCCATACCAACACAAACGGTAGATACATCAGGCTTGATGTGGTTCATGGTGTCGAGAATAGCAAGGCCAGCAGTAACCACACCTCCTGGTGAGTTGATATAAAGGAAAATATCTTTCTTTGGATCTTCTGATTCGAGGAAGAGGAGCTGGGCAATAACGAGGTTGGCTACATTGTCATCAATTTCACCACTCAAAAAGATAATTCGATCCTTAAGAAGTCGAGAATAAATGTCATACGCTCGTTCGCCGAATTGTGATTTTTCGAGTACGGTTGGGATAAGCATGGTTTTTATAAATAGATTATAGGCAAAGGATAAAGAAAAAGTCTGGTTTTGGCAAATTTTTGATTTTTTCTTTGCCAAAATATCTTTTGTGATAGACTGACCCTATGAAATTACAGCGATTTTTTGTCGATACGCCGCTCGATGTACAGACGGTTTCTCTCACCAATTCTGACACCATCCATCAGATCAGAAAGGTTTTTCGCATGAAAACCGGTGATGAAATCATACTTCTCGACAATTCGGGCTCTGCTTTTCGGGGTTCGATTGAAATTATTTCCAATGATGAGCTTCGATTCACCAAAATTGAAGAGCTTCCAGAAAAACCCAAACCCGCACGTGAGCTTTTTGTTGCTCAGGCACTTATCAAGAAAGACAAGTATGAATGGGTGGTGCAGAAGGGGACTGAAATTGGTGTTGCTGGCTTTGTTGCTTTTGCAGCGGATCGAAGTGAAAAGAAGAATCTTGACCTCGAACGTCTTGCGATTATTGCAAAAGAAGCAGCAGAGCAGTCAGAACGAACAACCTTACCTAGTATTACTTTGAAGGATGGGATAGAAGACATCCTCAGTACATATCCAGCGGGCGAGTACGATCGGGTAGTGCTCAATAAGGGTGGTAAGAAAATCGGAGAGCAGTCTTTTTCTGCAAAGAAAGTAATTGCTTTTGTGGGACCAGAGGGGGGTTGGACTGATCGAGAAATTCAGCTTTTTAAAGAGAAGGGGCTTGTTTTTTGTTCCCTCGGTGACAATGTTCTAAGAGCAGAAACAGCTGCGGTCGCGGTGAGCGTGCTCGTGCTAAGTGAGAAGTAATTACTTCTGACCTTCGAGGAAAGCAAAAACTTTTTCGTTGCCGAGAATTGTTTCAACGTATGCGCGGACGTGATCTGGATCGCCGTCTTTATAGTGGCTAAGAATTGAGTCCATTTCCTGCTTGATTTCCTCCTCAGTAGGGAGAAGTTTTTCTTCCTGAGCAATTTTATTAAGAATGATTTGAAGCGCAACGCGATTGTGTGCGTCCTGTCGCCAGTCTTTTTTAATATCTGCCTCGGTTTTCTTTGTATCCTTGAGATATTGAGTGAATGAGGCGCCATCAATAGACTCAACATGGCTCTTAAATTGTGCCATCATCTTTTTAAGCTCACCCTCAATAAGAGTTTCTGGCACATCAAATGTATGTGCAGCAACGAGATCCTTTCCTATCTCGATTCGCTTCTTTTCTGATTCTCGAGAAGTTTTTTCCTTGTGGAGATTTTCTTTTACTTTCTCGCGAAGCTCAGCGACAGTATTGAGACCGGCAACTATTTTTGCAAATTCATCATTGATCTCTGGAAGCGGATCTTTTCCAACTGCCTTGCGAATATTTTCGAGCATTTCATCAATCTCTTTTTCTTCAACACCTACAGAAATTTCCCCCGCATGTTTCTTTGCGAGTTTCTTGTAATCTGCAAGTTTAATTTCAGGAAAGACAGCAACTGTAATCTTGAAACCGAGAGGTTTCTTGCGGCCGATCGAGGTGATTTCAATGCTTGGGCGACCGATGACCGCGATCTTGTGATCAACAATAATATGCCCATATTCATGCTGGAGCGCCATCTCAGAGGCTTCATCAAGGATTCCCTGCTCACCAACCTTTTTGAGTATCATTGCCTCAGGTACTGAACCTTTTCGAAAACCAGGAATTGCTAGATTTTTCTTAAAGTATTCAAGGGCATGTTCAAAATATTCTTCGAAAGCATCCGCCTTGATTTCGCCAGTGATTTCTACTTGTGAACCAGAAATACTTGTAATTTTTATATCAGTGTAATGCTGAGGGTGTTCGTGTTTCATAGGTTTATTATGAAACGTTAGTCTACACGATTTTATGAAAAAAACAAACCCGTACTGATGATGTACGGGTTTGTTTTTTGAGGAAGAGATTATCGAGTGCTTGCCTCGAAGTCTTTGTATTCCTTGCTTGATGAGAGATTGATATCGGGGATGGTCAAATCATCTTCTACTGCATTGATATCGACATTTGCATGAGCAGAGCTTGTGCTTGCAGTCATTGACTGCTTTGGAATCTCTTGTGTCTCAGACATTGAAGCTCCCCACATATAGGTCGCAGCAATAGCAATAATTCCGATAATGAGAATAATCACAATGAGTGTCCAAAAGCCCTTTCTGCTTGTTGAAGGCTGTGGCATCGCTGACATTGGATTTGTTGGATTGATGTCTGGGTTCATAGATTTTTATTATTGGGTTGAAGTTGCTGTGCTTGTTGCTGGGGTAGTGGTGGCCGGTGTTGTCGTAGCTGGAGTTGTTGTGGCTGGGGTGGTAGTAGAGCTTGGTGGGGTGGTTGTAGCAGGAGGGAAAACACCATTCTTATTTGCACGCTTGATAATTTCCTTGAGGATCTTTGTAGATTCTACGAGGTACTTATGTGCCTGCACAGTCTGCTTCTCAACAACTTTGAGTGATTCTCGCATTGATTGAGCAACTGTTTTGTCGATCTTGTCTCCTGTTGCTTTTTCAAGTGCAGAGCGAACTTTTTCAAGCTCTGTCTTTGCTGCAGTATTAGCTGCCTTTGCTTTTTCAAGAGCGGCTGTTGCCTTTGAAGCATCGATGCCCTTTGAGGTGAGTTCGCTAATCTTTGATTGGATCTTTGTGATAGTTTCATCGAAGAGAGCGAGTCGCTTCTCAAACATATCGATGACACCGAAGCCTTTTCCAACCATTTTTTCTACCTTCTCTCCTCGCTGCTCGCGGAGTCTCTCGAGACGCTCTCGAGTGCTTGTGGCGGTCGATGAGCCAATAGTAGAAGTGCCGTTTTTCTCAAGGATTCGATTGATTTTCTTATCGATATCCTTAATATCGCCACCTCGCTCTTTAATATCTTTGAGCGCTTTGTCGATCTTCTTCTCACCATTGAGCTTTTCTACTTTTTTGATCTGCTCAATTTTTGGTGGTCGAGGAGGATTTGTTTGTCCGTCTTCGGCGCGCACTACAACAGTATATGCAAAGATCATTGCACATGCTGATGTTACGATAACTAATTTCTTCATTATTTTTTTTGGTAAAATTACTTGGTAATCTGGTATTTTCAGGCAAAACCAGGCCCAATTATATCATGGGTGCGGGAGTCCACTCAAGAAAAAAAGAAATACCCCTTGCGGGGCATTTCTTTTTTTCGACTATTTCTTACCTTTTTTTGAGAATTTCTTTGCGTAAATTTCTTGTCCTCGTACAAATGCTGCTTCTGCTGCCTTTTTTCCTTCAAAACCGAGAACTTTTACCTCCTTCTTCTGAAGTTGTTTGTAGGTTGAGTAGAAGTGCTCGATTTCTTTGAGGGTGTGTGGGTTTACGTCTGTTAGGTCCTGCACATTTGCCCATCGGGGATCATCAACTGGTACCGCAATAATCTTTGCGTCGGCATCACCACTATCAATCATATTCATGATAGCGACTGGTCGTACTCGCACAAGCACTCCAGGGAAGAGTGGGTGGGTAGTGAGGAGCACTACATCGAGAGCGTCGCCGTCATCCCAGAGTGTTCGAGGAATGAAACCGTAGTCGAAGGGGAAGTCTTGTGAAGAGTGTGCTACTCGATCGAGTGCAATCAATCCTGTTTCCTTATCAATTTCGTATTTATTCTTTGAACCACGATTAATCTCAATAATAGTATTAATCGAATCTTTTGTTCCTGGGGCAATATCATGCCACATATTCATAGACATAGAATGTGATGGTTATGTGATTAATTATTTCGATTCTTCCTGACCTTCATCCTTCTTGGTGAAAACTCCCATTTCAGGCTGGATGTCAATTTTCCAACCAGTGAGTTTGGCGGCGAGGCGCACGTTTTGTCCCCCCTTACCAATCGCAAGCGACTGCTGATCCTCAGCTACTTTTACTGTCGCCTTCATTTCCTTTTTATCGAGAGAAACATCGAGAACCTTTGCTGGAGAAAGTGATCGCTCAACGAATACCTTTGGATCCTCAGACCAGAAGATAACATCGATCTTTTCACCACCGAGCTCGCTTGAGACGGTGTTTACTCGAACGCCTCGCTGTCCGACCATTGAACCAATTGGGTCAATGTGAGGGTCGTTTGATGTGACTGCGATTTTTGATCGAGAACCTGCCTCTCGGGCGATTGATTTTACCTCAACAACCTTTGTGCCGATTTCAGGCGCCTCAATTTCGAAGAGTTTCTCGAGGAACTTTGGATGAGATCGAGAGAGTCGTAGGAAGACACCACGTGTGCCATCCTCTACTGATGCAAGGTATGCGCGAACACGCTCACCCTGAGCATACTTTTCACTAGGAATTTGTTCTTCATAAGGCAAAATGGCTGTAGTTCGTCCGAGGTCAATGAAAATATTGCCCCGTTCAATACGCTGGACAGTTCCCGAAACAATTTCTCCCTGCTTTGTTGCGTATTCACCAAGAACAGAAATTTTTTCTGCTTCACGAATCTTTTGGATGATGACCTGCTTTGCGGTCTGAGCAGCGATTCGGCCGTAATCATCCTTTACCTCGAGAGGGAAGATGATTTCTTCATTCAACGCAACACCCTTTTTCATTTTTCGAGCATCCTCGATCAAAATGTGGTGTTCAGGGTTAAAGTGAGCTCGATCATCGCTTAGATCGGTGCTCTCAAGATCCATGTTAACGATCGTGTCATCAACAACAACTTTTACCTGGAAGAATTCGATTGCTCCAGAGTTGAGATCAAACTTCGATCGAATGATCTGACCTTTTTTTCCATATTCTTTTTTATACGCAGTGGCGAGGGCCATCTCGATTGCCTCGATGACCTTATCTCGTGGAATTCCACGCTCTTCCTCAAGCTGAGAAAGTACCGAATTGATTACTTTTAAGTCCAACATACGAATATAATGCTTTATTGAGCCATTTCCTATAAAAAACTAAGTTCGCTTTCGGCGAACTTCGACATTCATATAATAATGTATGTGACCAACTCTGTCAAATTGAACAAAAAGGGGAAATCTCCCATTGTCCCTCGCCACCCTATCAAGGTATACTGGTGAGGTAAGTGTCCTATACACAATTATTTCGTTTTTTATGCAAAAAATATTTATCGTGAAGAAAACCCTTTTGGTACTAGCGCTTCTTGTCGTGGCTTCATTGGCCCTCGCCACAAAAGTGGTGCAGGCGGGTGGTGGTGACAACCTTTCAGGTTGGGCATGGTCTAGCAACATTGGCTGGATTAGCTTCAATAGTACAAACCATGGCGACAACACTGGATACGGTGTGCGCCAAGAAGCAGACGGCTCTCTCTCTGGCTGGGCATGGTCTAGCAACATTGGCTGGGTAAGTTTCAATCCCGCTGATCTCGCGGGTTGTCCTGAGGGTACGTGTACTGCCCGTGTGACCGGTAATACTATGGTGGGGTGGGCTCGAGCATGTGCCGCAACACCAAACGGCGACTGTCGTAATACTCCAGTAATAGGACCTGGACCCCTTACTGTTTCCTTGAACCCTGTTGTTCTCAATAGTCAAACGGGACTTTTTGAAAGCAATGTAAATATCACCAACAATAATGCTCAGCCGGTAACAATTGGTAGTGGTAAAAAGGTCTATATTACCGCTCCTTTGGGTACTGTACCTGGTTGCGGAACGTGTTACTTTGGCGGAGCTGACGGTGTTTCTGGTGGAATTCCTTATATCAATATCGCTCCTCAGGTGCTCAGTCCTGGACAAACCGTGCGAGTCAATGCAACATCGCTCGGTATTAGTTGGTATCTTGCAGGACGTAATGTAAATGACGTTACATCAGCGTTTCGAGCGAATGCCGATGCGGGTACAATGCAGGTAACACCAGCAGATAGTGGTTGGACGGGCTGGATCAGCTTGAGCCATGCTTCTGATCCCGTGTATGGCGTTACTTTCAATAGCGCAAGCTCTTCATATCGAGGCTTTGCATGGGGTGGAAATGTTATTGGTTGGATCGATTTCGCACCTCTTTTCAATGGGGGAAGCGTATGTAATCCAGCTGTTCAGGTGTGTGGAGGTGGCACAGGAAGTATTGGTGTAAGCACCAATATCTACGCGCAATCAGGAGTTGAGCAGTCAAACTCAATCAATGTTACAAAGCCAAATAGCTATACCGTAACATGGAGCGCGAGTGGCGAGCCAAACCGTACTTGTGAAGTCTTCAAGAATGGTACTCTTATACCAATTGGTCAGGTTACAGGATCATATGATTCTGGTACCTATTCGAGTGGCTCAACAGCGTCAGTTGCTGATGGTACTGTAATTCAATATGCAATTGGTTGTCGAAACAACACCCTTTCACCTGGAGATCCAAGCTATTACACATCTTCAAGTGCTGTAGTTACAGTTCATGATGATACACCAGGTCTTATCAACGTATCATGTCTCCCAACACGACAAGTCATCCGAATTGGTTCGTCAACCACATGGAACGCAGTAGTCACTCCACCTGGCACCTATACCTATTCATGGACAGGTACCGACGGACTCACGGGAAATACAGCAAGTGTTCCAAAGACCTACACATCTGCTGGAGTAAAAACCGCAAGTGTCACAGTTACATCAACAACTCCCCCAGCGACAGCTACATGTAATGCATCACTTCGAGTAAGTACTGACCCAGTCATCATTCAGTTCTAAGGAAAAATTATAGAAAAGAAAAAATTACCCCCAACAGGCAATTTTTTCTTTTACTGCATCTGATATAATAAAGAGGTATGTTTATTGAAGAGAAGCAGCTCAAAGAATTTATTCTTGACTCAGGTCTTGTTTCAAAGAAGGATTTTGAATCCGCGGCAGAAGAAGCAAAGAAACATAAGACTGGAGTGGGGGAAGAACTTGTCTCCCAGGGCAAAATGACTGAGGACGACCTCCGTCGTGTTCAGGCGTATATACTCGGTATTCCTTTCGTTGACCTTAAAGGTCAGAAGCTCAATTTTGACGTGCTCTCAATGATTCCTGAGCCTATTGCACGCAAACACAATATTGTTGCATTTAAAAAGAACGAAGACACACTCGAGGTGGCAATGACCGATATTGATGACCTCGCCGCGATTGATTTCGTAAAGAAAAAAGTTGGTCTTAAAATTCTCCCACGCCTTACCGACACAGAATCTATCAAGACTGCGATTTTGCAGTATCAGAAAAGTCTCAAGGCAGAATTCGGCGATATTATTCAAAAAGAGACAGCGAGTCTCAAGATGTATGCTGAGCAGACCGATGATAATTCTTCAGAAAAAGACCTTAAGAAAATGGCCGAAGATTTGCCCGTTGTGCGAATCGTCGATACCCTTTTGAAGCATGCTATTCTCCAGAACGCGTCCGACATTCACATCGAGCCTCTCGAAGATCAGGTGGTAGTTCGCTATCGAATCGATGGTATTTTGCACGACGCCATGGTCCTTCCAAAAGATGCGGCAAGTAGTATTACCGCTCGTATTAAGGTGCTCGCCAACCTCAAACTCGATGAAAAGCGACTCCCGCAAGACGGTCGTTTTAAAGTTGAGCTTACGAATGAAAAAGTTTCATTCCGAGTTTCACTTTTGCCTACTTACTACGGAGAAAAGACCGTAATGCGACTTTTGCGAGAAGGAGCTTCAGGATTTACCCTCGAAAGTCTCGGTTTCCATGGTGATGGTCTTGAAAAAATTCACGAAGCGCTCAATCAGACCACAGGAATGATTCTCACAACAGGTCCAACCGGTTCAGGAAAAACTACCACACTCTACACCGCTCTCGATCTCCTCAATACACCAGACGTGAATATTTCTACTATTGAAGATCCGGTGGAATATCAAATGAAGCGAGTGAACCAGACTCAAGTGCGCCCGGAAATTGGTTTCACCTTTTCATCAGGACTTCGAACTCTTGTTCGACAGGACCCAGATATTATCATGGTGGGAGAAATTCGAGACAACGAGACTGCGTCGCTTGCGATCAATGCATCACTTACCGGGCACCTCGTGCTCTCAACACTTCACACCAACTCCGCCGCTGGTGCTATTCCGCGACTACTCGACATGAAAGTCGAACCCTTTCTTCTTGTTTCAACGCTCGACATTGTCATTGCGCAACGTCTCGTGCGAAAATTGTGTGATGAAAAGGAAAAATATTTTCTCACCAAGGCTCAGCTCGAATCACTCAGCAAGCGAGTCGATCTCAATCGTGTCCTCAACGCGCTTGTGGCGGACAAGGTAGTTGAAAAGGGGACAACATGGGAAAAAATTCCTCTTTATGCACCAAAAAAATCAGCGCAATCTGAGGACGGCTATAAGGGTCGAATTGGTATCCATGAAATTCTTAAAGTAACAAGCACCATCAAGGAACTTATTCTCACTGCAAAGTCTGCGGAAGCTATTGAAAATCAAGCCAAGAAAGAGGGGATGCTCACAATGCTTGAGGATGGTATTTACAAAGCAGTTCAAGGCAAGACAACAGTCGAGGAGGTGCTTCGCGTTATTTCTTCATAAGTATGCTTTACAAATTTAAAGCAAAAAACTCAGAGGGAAAGATATATGACGGCACACGAGAGGCGCCAGATAAATTTGCGCTTTACAAAGACCTCAAGTCTCAGGGGGTTTTGGTGATAAGCGTTGAGGAGGTTTCCACAAAGAAGAGCTCAAATATTTTTAAAATGAGCATCGGTTCAACCATTAAAAACCGTGAAAAGATTGTCTTCGCAAGAAATATTAGTTCAATGCTCGAGGCAGGACTCTCACTCCCTCGAATTCTCGCGGTAATCGAACGTCAGACAAAAAATAAGAAGTTTAAAAAAACTATCCTCGACATTGAGGATCAGGTGAAGGCGGGAAAGACCTTCAGTGAGGCGCTCTCTCAATTTCCAAAGATTTTCTCACCGCTTTTTATTTCAATGGTTAAGACAGGTGAGGAGGGTGGAAATCTCAGCAAATCACTCGGCACCCTCTCGAGTCAAATGGAAAAGACCTACCTCCTCCAAAAGAGAATTAAGGGTGCGCTCATCTATCCTGCAATCATCATCTCGATCATGATTATCATCGGAATTCTTATGATGACCTATGTTGTTCCGATTCTGACTCAAACTTTCAAGGAGGTAAACCTTGAGCTTCCGTGGACCACTCAAATGATCATCTTTGTGAGTGATTTCTTGAAAAATAATACAATTGTTGCTTTTGCGCTCATTATCGGTTTTGTCCTCCTTTGTGTCGCTGGTATACGTACAAAGCAGGGTAAGCAGCTCATCGATCGCGTATCACTCCACCTTCCCGTTATTGGAAATATTGTAAAGGAATCCAACTCAGCTCGCACAACACGCACCCTCGCATCACTCCTCAGTTCAGGGGTACAGTTCTTGGTAGCGGTTGAAATCACTCGCGATGTATTGCAAAACAATCTCTATAAAGACGTGCTCGAAGAAGCAAAGACCATCATTCAAAAAGGTGAGCCAGTCTCCCAAGTTTTTTCAAGGCACGAAAAGCTCTACCCGCCATTTGTATCTGAAATGATGAGTGTGGGGGAGGAAACGGGTCAATTTGCGTCAATGATGGAAGGTGTCGCCAATTTCTATGAAGGTGAGGTCGAGCAAAAGACAAAGGACATGTCTACTATTATCGAGCCAGTATTGATGGTGATTATCGGTATTTCGGTGGGCTTCTTTGCGGTCGCAATGATCAGCCCGATGTACTCGATGTTGAATAGTATATAACCATGAAGTATTCACGAGGAATTTCACTCATTGAGATACTTATTGTAGTGGTTATTATTACCATCATTTCAAGTATTACCGTGTCTGCATTCTATCGATTTCGTGAGGATGTGATGCTTGATCGTATGGCTGTCGATGTGAAATCACTCCTCACAAAGGCACGCCAACAGACACTCACTGCAAAGGATGGGTATGCATATGGAGTTCGCTTCAACAATCAGCAAATCTATCTCTATCGGGGTTCGTTTTCTTCGAGCACCTACATTCAATCAATCGTCGTCGATCCGCTTGTAGGAATGTCATCAAGCTCGTTTACTGGGGGTACCAATGATATTCGGTTTACAAAATTTACTGGTGAGCCAAGTGCAACGGGTACCATCAACGTAACACTCGATAGTGATTCAACTCGTTATAGGACTATTCGAGTGCATCAGTCGGGTCTTGCCGATTAATTCTATGAAATTTTCTTCTCAAAAAGGTGTAACGTTGGTGGAGGCGATGGTCGGGATCGCTATTATCACTTTTGTTTTTTTAAGTCTTGTGGGTGGATATGATCGTTTTCTCGCCGCTGAGCTCGATGTGCAACCAACCACAAAAGCTTTCTATCTTGCCGAAGAGGGGATTGAAGCGGTAAAAAGTATTCGGGACAATTCTTGGTCAACTCGAATTCTGACACTAAGCACCACAACAACCTACTATTTGAATTTTTCTACAACTACCGCTACGTGGACCGCAACAACCACTCAGAGTACGATCGACAGCTACTTCTATCGAACCCTCACTATTGCCGACTTGCAGCGCAACTCTAGTACCAAAGATATCGTCACCTCGGGTGGTGTTTACGATCCAGATACCAAAAAGATCACAGTCACTGTTAGTTGGCGAAATGCAAATGCCACCTCTTCAAAATCTGTGACCACCTATATAACGAATCTTTTCAGCAACTAATATGAAGATTAATCTCAAAAAAACCACAAAGGGGTTCACGATTCTTGAAATGGTCATCTATCTCGCCATTCTCACGTTTGTTACCTTCGGAATCATCAACACACTACTTCTGGCGAGCAAGACATGGCTTGCAATCGAAGCGAATCGAATTATGAATGTTTCAGCGCAAAGCACCTTTGAGGTGATGACGCGAGAGATTCGTAACGCACTCTCCATCGATACGGTTCAGAGTGTATTTGCAAGCTCTTCAAGTCAGCTCGTACTCAACACACAAGATCTCTCCTACAATCCGGTAGCGGTGAAATTTGCAGTGCAAAGTGGAGTATTGAAAATTCAAAGAGGCTCAACGGCACAGTACTATCCGCTCACCCTTTCCAATGCATCTACGACATCGTTTGTGCTTTATCGGATCGTAACCCCACAGACCGAGGGTGTGAAAATCGATATGACACTCCAAACAGGCCTCCGCAACGTATATCGATCACAAAACTTTTCCACTACTGTGATGCTCCGAGGTGGATACTCGAACTAGCAAAGTGGTGTACTATAATAGGTATGATGTTTCCATCACACAATACGCAGCGAGGGCAAGCAATGATTATTGCGGCAATCTTTTTCCTCTTTATATCGATGGCATTTCTCTATACCACAGCAGGTCCTGTTCTCGAGCAAGTAAATACCACAGACGACATTTCAGTTGGGAAGTCGGCCTATTACGCCTCAGAAGCTGGTACTGAGGATGCTGTGTTTCGAATAAAAAGAGGGTATGCAATATCTGGTTCCGAGGTTATTACTATTGGAGATGCTACTGCCACAACAACGATTAACGACATTACTGGTGGAAAGCAAATTATTGCGCTGGCACGTGAGCGAGGCCTCAATCGAAACGGCTCAACAACCCTAAGCTCAGGTGTCGGTTCAGCATTCTTCTATGGTATGCAGGTAGGGGCGGGAGGGGTAACCTTCAATAACTCATCATCAGTTACAGGAAATCTCTACTCCAACGGCCCGATTTCAGGTTCAGGTAATATTATTCGTGGTAATGTCGTCTCCGCTGGTCCAGCAGGTTCGATTTCAGGAATTACTGCCACCGGTTCAGCGTGGGCCCATTCAATATCAAATAGCACAATTTATGTAGATGCGTACTATGGCTGTGCGACGTTGCCCGCCACTTGCTTCACATCAAATACCGTATCCGGCACAAAATACCCCAATAGCCCAGATCTTGCTACCACCTCATTCCCAATCCCTGACTCACAAATAAGTGCCTGGGAAGCATCCGCATCATCTACAAGTGTCTATAGCGGAGCGTGTCCTTACAACATTACAGGTAACGTAACCTTGAACGCCCAAAAAATTCCTTGTGACCTCAATATCAGCAACAACGCCATTGTCACCGTTACGGGCCCTATCTGGGTAGTGGGTAATATTCGCTTTAGTAATAATGCTCAAGTACGTGTTAGCTCGACCTTGGGGCCACAAAGTGTGCCACTTATTGCTGACAACCCAAGCAATCGATTGACTTCAAGTACCGTCATACTAAGCAACAGTACTCTTTTTTCAGGGTCAGGAAATGCTAATTCGTATATCATGCTTGTGTCTATGAACAATTCTGCTGAGTTGGGTGGATCTGTAAAAGCTATCGAGGATTCAAATGGAAGTACCGGAGCACTCCTCCTTTATGCACCTCACGGCCTCATCAAGCTATCAAACTCTGCTGCTGTGCGAGAGGTGACGGGATACAAGGTGGAAGTCAACAACTCCGCAAATATCATCTACCAGACCGGTCTCGCTGATCTAGTATTCAACTCTGGCCCTGGTGGTGGATATGTCATCAATACATGGATCGAATCCCAGTAGGCTTCATGGTAGAATGGGAGGCATATGCGAAAGAATATTTCAAAGAAGACAAACAAGGTAAGTAAGGGTGGAAAGAAAACATTGATTGTTGGTAATTGGAAAATGGGACCAGAAAGTCCAGACATTGCAAAGACCCTTTTTCAAGGAATTCGAAAAATCGCCAAGGCTGCCCCACGGGTAAAAACAATTATTTGTCCGCCTTTTCTTTACACTACACTCCTTGCACCTATCGCATCAAAAGACGGCATCGCTCTTGGTGCCCAGGACATATTTTATAAGGCTGATGGCCACTACACTGGCGAGGTGTCTGTCTCTATGGTCAAAAATTCTGGAGCACAGTATGTCATTGTTGGCCACTCTGAACGACGCAACCTCGGTGAAGACGCCGCAATTCTCGCTCAAAAGGTAAGTCTTGCGCTCAAGGCCGGTCTCTCGGTTATTTTTTGTGTTGGTGAACAGACCAGAGACACCCACGGAGCATATCTTGAGATTGTCCGAGCCCAGATCAAGGAATCTCTTGGTGGCATAGACTCAAAACTCATTACCAAGGTCATTATTGCCTATGAACCCGTCTGGGCCATCGGCGCAAAAGAGGCAATGAACCCATCCCAGATTCATGAAATGGCTATTTATGTAAAAAAAGTTCTTCGAGAGATGTATGATGACGCCACTGTGCGCGCCACAAAAGTTCTCTATGGAGGATCAGTCACCACCGCAAATACTTTTGCAATTTTGAAAGAAGGCGAGGTTGATGGACTTCTTATTGGTAGACAGAGCTTGGACGTTCAAGATTTTGATCAAATAATTACCACAGCCAATGAAATGTAAGACATTCGAGAATCTCAAGGATATTCGAGGTAAGCGAGTCCTTCTTCGTCTCGACTACAATGTACCTATTCAAAATGGCCAGGTTACTGATGAGTTCCGTATCAACCACTCACTCCCAACCGTAAAGAAACTTCGCGAAATGGGTGCAAAGGTTATCATTCTTGCCCATCTAGAAAATGAAGAATCACCATCACTTACACCTGTTGCTCAATGCCTCAAAAAGCACATCCCCGTTCTCTTTGTAGAAGAGGAAATTGGTAAGGGTGCGGAGTCTATTCTTGCGGATATGAAGGAAGGCGATATTGCGCTTCTTGAAAATATTCGACGCTATCCAGGTGAAAAGGCAA
>CAZTPW010000010.1:0-27589 GCA_964615725.1 uncultured Candidatus Saccharibacteria bacterium | reverse complement strand
ATGGCCAAGAAGGGTACTTATGCAAAACTCTTTGCAATGCAAGCGAAAGGTTATGAGAACTAATTAAATTTCATGGATACAAAGAAAAAATATTCAACAAAAACCATTCTCATCGGTGCTCGTAGAGCATTTGACTATGCTCGAAAGCAGAAAGGTTTTTACCCTCTGATGTTTCTGACCTTTAGCCTTGCTGTTGTTGATCCAGTAACTAGTTTGCTTTGGAGCAAATTTATTGATGCAATCACAAAGCAGGCATCGCACGTAACAAACCTTTTTGGGTATGAGATTCCTTGGTGGGGGTTGATTATCGGTGCCTACTTTCTGATCATCATTATCGATGCAATTCTTGATCGAATGAGAGATATGAGAAGTTTTACGGTAAACGAAACCATGCGCATCGACTATATGGCTTCATTGGCACATCATGTATTTCGCCTCCCACTCTCGTTCCACAAATCATTTAAGGCGGGTGAGTTTAAGGATTCAAGTCGACGCTCTGCGAGTGCACTTTCAGATCTTATTTCAAACAATTTCTTGAATATTGCACCGGGGATCGTAAGTGTGGTTGTTATTCTCGGTATCCTGTATTCAATCAATGCCTATCTCTCAACGGTTATCCTTAGTGGTTTGATTGTCTTTATCACAATAAACATTTACTTTACTCCACGAATTGTAGTGTTGATGCAGGAGCAAAAAATGCTCTACAGAAAGGCTGCCGGATATTACGATGATGCGGTAACAAATGTGCGTGCAATTAAGGACTTTGCCTTTGAGGACACCATCTACTCTAAGCTCTTAGATTATTGGAAGCACCGTGCTTTTCCAAAGTTTTATGAAATGCGAAAGGCCTTTCAAATTTCTGGCTTTCTCCAGCAACTTACAAGAATCATCACCCGAGCAATTGTTCTTGGTATGAGCATCTACCTCTTTTTCCATGGAAAACTCACACTCGGTACTTTGCTTCTTTTTAGCAGCTATCTTTCTCAGGTGTACAATCCGTTCGCTGAACTCTTGAGAAGCTGGCGACAGATTCAAGATGCGGTTGGAAGTATTCAAGAGGGTGAGGACATATTGAAGCTTCCTCAAGAAAATTACTCTGCCGATAAACATAAAAAAGTACCAGAGGGTACTGTAGAATTTAAAAATGTAGAATTTGGGTATGAGGGACAAGCTCCAATTCTTACTGACATAAACTTCGAGGCCAAGACTGGTCAAACTATCGCTTTTGTGGGTGAATCAGGGGTTGGAAAATCATCACTCATTGACCTTATCATGGCATATTACTTTCCTTCACAAGGTTCTGTTTTGATTGATGGGATTCCAAGTAATCAAGTCGATCTTCACGAATTACGCCGGTCGGTTGCGATCGTTCCACAAGACATCACACTTTTTAATGACACCATTCGGGTAAATGTGGCATATGGCGAACCAAATGCAACCGATGCGGAGATTGAGGAAGCTGCGCGGAAGGCTCATTGTCTTGAATTTATCCAAAAATTTCCTGATGGCTGGAATCAGGTGGTAGGCGAGAGGGGTATAAAGCTCTCGGGTGGACAGAAGCAACGCGTTGCTATTGCACGAGCCATGCTTCGAAAGCCAAAGATCCTGATCCTCGACGAGCCAACCTCGGCGCTTGATGCTTCTTCTGAAAAAATTATTACTGGCTCGTTTGAGGAGCTTATGAAGGGTAGAACCACATTTATCGTTGCTCATCGACTCAGTACGGTACGACGCGCAGATTGCATCCTTGTGTTTAAAAATGGAACGATTGTAGAGCGAGGTACTCATGCGGAGCTTCTTCAAAATACTGGCGGTGAATATCGACGACTTCATGACCTTCAGATCGGTTTACACGAGTAGGTTTTTCTTTTCTGGCATTGTTTTTTAGTAAAAATTGAGAATTTCTTGAACAAATCTTGATTTCCCATTTGCTACAATTTCTCTGCATAAGGTAATAGGGAAATAATGACAAAGAAAGACAAAAAAGAAATCGTAATAATGATTGAAGAAGTGCTCGATCGAAAGCTCGATGAAAAGCTTGATAAGAAACTCGACTGTCATGGAATCGGTCACTGAAATTCGGATTGCCTTAGTAGATCACGGTATTGTGCCAAGGTAAGAAAAAAGCCCCGCGCAGAAGCGCGGGGCCGACCCAGCCGTCAGGCCAAGGTCAGATGGTGTGGCCGGGAATCGAGCATTCCGGCGCCCTGCCGAGGTGGTAGAGCATGTAGATACCACCGGCCGGACACTGAGGTTTCTCGCGAATATAAAGCTTTTCTCCAAAAAGGTCGGCGTCTGTAGGGACGTCGGTTTTCTGCTTCTTCTTCTCGAGTTCCCAGGTGCTTTTGGCACCCTCGATCTGCTTGAGGTTTGCGATGCAGGCATTCTTCAGCCTGGTCTCGCGCGCCTTGATGAGATTAGGGAGCACAATCGCGGCCAGGAGTCCGATGATGGCGATCACGATCATGATCTCAACGAGGGTAAACCCTTGCGTGGATTTTGTAGTCTTCATAGGATGAGCTGTGCACGAAAGGCGTCATACAAACACCTCACTTGCGGTATTGGGGGGCCGTCAGTGGCCTTCATCCCAACTCGTGCTTCGGACCACACCCTAACACTATTATTTGTACATGTCAACAAAGATAGACTGAAAAGGCTAGAATATGTTAGGATTACAGGGTTATGGAAAGAACCTATATTCGAGACCTCGCAGGAAAAACTGGTCAGGAAGTGATGATTAAGGGCTGGGTAGATATTCGCCGTGATCAGGGAAAAATGATCTTCTTTGATTTTCGTGATATGTCTGGCTATGTGCAGGGAGTGATTTTGCCTGGCGCAAAGGATGCTCATGCTGTGGGTGAAAAGGTGCGACCTGAATGGGTTGTGGAAGTTCGAGGAAAGGTAAATGCTCGACCACCAAAAAATGTACAGAAAGACAAGCAGAACGGTGATATTGAGCTTGAAATTCTTGGCATTACTGTTTTAAATGAGGCAGATACACCTCCATTTGATATTCGTGGTGAAGGACGCGACATCAATGAAGATATTCGTCTCAAGTATCGATATCTCGACCTCCGACGTCCTCGTCTTCAGAAAAATATTCGAATGCGGGATAGCATCATTTCATTTTTCCGCGACTATATGCACAAGAACGGATTCGTTGAGATCGAAACCCCGATCCTCATGAAGGGGACACCAGAAGGTTCACGCGAATACCTTGTTGCTTCACGTATCGAAAAAGGGAAGTTCTACGCGCTCCCACAGTCACCTCAGCAGTTTAAGCAGCTTTCAATGGTTGCTGGTTTTGAGCGATATTTCCAGATTGCCCGATGTATGCGCGACGAAGACCTCCGCGGTGATCGCCAACCAGAATTCACTCAGCTCGACTTCGAAATGTCTTTTGTAAATCAGGAAGATATTTTGAGCTACACCGAGCCGATGTTTATTGAGCTTGTGAAGAAACTTTTCCCAGAAAAGACGATTTCCCAGACTCCATTCCCACGAATTCCGTACAAGGAGTCAATGGAGAAGTACGGTAGCGACAAACCAGACCTCCGAAAGGACAAAAACAATCCGAACGAACTCGCATTTGCGTGGATTGTTGATTTTCCAATGTTTGAAAAGGGAGCTGACGGAAAAATCCAGGCAGCACACCACCCATTCTGCTCAATCAAAGAAGAAGATGTTGACAAGTTCATGAAGGGTGAAGATCTCATGAATATTCGTGCAAACTCATACGACCTTGTTTTGAACGGCTATGAATTGAGCTCAGGAAGCATTAGAATCCACCGACGCGACATGCAGCAGAAAGTCTTCGAGCTTTTGAATATCAGCAAGGAAGAGCAACAGAAGAAATTTGCCCACATGCTCGAGGCGTTTACCTTTGGTGCACCTCCACACGGTGGTTTTGCTCCTGGTATCGACCGAATTGTTATGCTTTTGATGGGCGAGCCAAACATTCGTGAGGTGATTGCCTTCCCAAAGACTGGCGAGGCTCGTGATCTCATGATGAATGCGCCTTCGGAAGCAAGCACAGAGCAGCTTATGGAGCTGGGTCTCACGGTCGAAAAACCTAAGAAATAGGCCTTAAGATACGGATATCTAGAATCGGAAGTACCCATTGACAAACGGGTACTTTTTGTATTATAATATATGAGGTAATGCGCAACGGGGAATCACCGTAAATCCAGGTGCCCATGATGGGTATCGCGCTGCCGCTCTTCTAATGAACATAAAATTCTTCCGCACCGATCGTGGCGTCACGTTTCTGATCGCCCTCGCACTCATTGCTGTTTTTGGTCTTACCGGCTGTGGTGACGATGCACCAAAAGGACAGCCCTTCGACAGCCGTCCGGCTTTTGTACGGGGTGAAGGGTTCTCACAGACAACGAACGCCCTCTCGCAGTTTGAACTGGAGAAGTACCTCGGTGTTGAGCGTGTCGCTCGCAACGTTTACTACTTCCCGTATCGTGCGAAGCAATTTGAGCTGGCACTAAGCCATTTCACCACTCAAAGCAAGGACCTTGATGTGATCTCGGTGACAGGCGACTCTGAAGGCGATAAGTACGCCAAGGGAGGCAGCTCGAACGTGAGTCGCCACGCCGGCTACTACGTCGTGGTCGCCCAACGCAAATAATTGGATCCCGTTCATTTCCACGAGCGCTGCCGCAAGGCAGCGCTTTTTTTCATACTTAATTTTGCCTTATCATAGCTTTCTTCACAGCATGAACGTGGTAAAATATCACCATGTCATTTAAGGTGCTGACACCAATCTTTGAAGGGCCGCTCGACCTTCTTTTGTCGCTTATTGAGAAGCGAAAGCTTTTCATCAACGATATTTCGCTTGCAAAGGTGACTGACGACTATATCGAGCATGTGAAGCGAATGGATCAATACCCGATATCGGATTCTGCACACTTCATTCTCATCGCCTCAACACTTCTCCTCATCAAATCGAAGTCGCTTCTACCTACCCTCACTGTTTCAGAAGAAGAGCAGGGAAGTATGGATGAGCTCGAAAAGCGCCTCGCACTCTACCAGCGTTTCAAGGAGCTCGCGCTCAATGTGAAAAATCTTTTCGGTACAAAGATCATCTTCTCAAAAACAGAATCGAAAAATATTGTACCCGTTTTTTCTCCTGAGCCTGACATCACACCACAATCAATGCTTGCTCACATGCAGGAAGCAATCAACAATCTTCCGAAAAAGGAGCAGACGCCAAAAGCGGTTATAAAAAAAGTGGTGAGCCTTGAGGATATGATCGTGGACTTAAGCAATCGCGTAAAATCAGCGATCAAGATGAGCTTCAAGGAATTTTCTGGCGCGAAAAAGGGTAATCAGACTGAGAAAACGCATATCGTGGTGAGCTTTCTCGCAATGCTCGAACTTGTGAAGCAGGGCATTATCAACGTCAACCAGGAAAATCAATTTTCTGATATTATTATGGAAACCGATCAGGTGGGCGTGCCTCGTTATGAATAGCGAACACCAAGAATCACGAAATTTATGAATCTCGAATCCAACATTGAAGCAATCCTCTTTTTCAAAGGCGAACCCGTCACGGTCGACTATCTCGCGAAAACCCTTCAGGTAAAGCCTGATGCGGTAAAAACTGCACTTGACCTCCTTGAGACTAAGCTTTCTGGGCGCGGAATCGTTGTGGTACGAAATGGAGATGAAGTTGGTCTTGGTACCGCACCAGATACGTCAGCAATCATTGAGAAAATCACCAAAGAAGAACTTACGCGTGACCTTGGAAAGGCAGGGCTCGAAACACTTGCGATCGTCCTCTACAAAGGTCCAATCTCACGAAAGGAAATTGATTATATCCGAGGTGTAAATTCTCAATTTATCCTTCGAAACCTTCTCATGCGAGGACTTGTTGAAAAAGTGATTTCACCAAACGATCAGCGTGTATTTCTCTACACTCCGACCATCCAACTCGTGCAGTTTATGGGGCTTCAAAAAATTGAGGATCTTCCAGAATATCAATCAATGCGCACCCTTGTAGATCAGCAAACGGAAAAACTCGAGGAAGAATCATCCCCATCAACACAAACTCCATCGGATCAGTCAGCGTCAAACCCTCAAGCCTAATATGAGAAAAAGTATTGCCCTTCTTACAATACTCGCTCTCCTTGGTATTTTTGTCGCTGTTTGGGGCATGAGTAAGAGCGTTGAACAAAAAACAACAGAGCATGCTCATCACGCCACACCTCATCTCATTGACAATGCGCCCAAAGTTCCCGAACTGAGCGCCGAGGCCTATTATGCTGTTTGGATAAAGCCTGATAGATCGGAGGTTGTTCTCGCTGATAAAAACTCAACATCCTCAAAGCCGATTGCGAGCGTAACAAAACTCATGACTGCGCTTGTTGCGCACCTTGATATAAGCCCTGGAAAGCAAATTACCATCTCTCGTGATGCTGAAAAGCAATTTGAAGTAGCGGGCCAGGTGAAATCTGGTGAAGTATATCCTGTTGAGGCGCTTTTTGAACCACTCCTCATTGAATCAAGTAATGATATTGCCTATGCAATGGCCGAAACTGTTGGTCTGAAAAAGTTTCTTGCTGATATGAATACTCACGCGAAGGCTTTGGGTATGCATACAACGCATTACAGTACCGTCCACGGGCTCGACGCACAGGGTGTAAATACATCATCGCTCCATGACATTTCAAAGCTATTTTCACATCTTTACTTTGACCCAATACTTCGTCAAAAAATTCTTTACCCAACAACCGTCATTAAAAGAGATTTCCCTCGACCTACATCGAGCAAGGACAGAACCCTTCGCACACTCAATACCACCAACGAAGTCCTCACTTCATCCGAAATCCATGAAAAAATTGTTGGCGGTAAAACAGGGGAGACTCCAAAGGCACTTCAGGCACTCGTCATCGGGACAGAAGCTCCACATCATGATGGTGTTATATTTTATGGAGTATTGCGTTCACATGATCGTGCGGCTGACATGATTTCCCTTGTAAAGTGGGTTGAATCTTCGTACAATTGGTAAATGCAAAGCACTCAAAAGTACCTTGGTAAGGTTATTTTTTCTATCGTAATCCTTTTTGCTCTTTATTTCGCATATTTAGCATTTACCCATATTCCTCAGAGCTCAGATGGTGAAAACGAGAAAAACACTCAAGTTAAAAAAGAGCTCACCGAAAACGAAAAGCTACAAAATCTCCACTGGGTTAGCGCTACAACATCAGCTCCATGGGGTGACCGCGACGCTGAATCTGTTGTTGTTTTCAAGGATCAGCTCTACCTTATTGGTGGCTTGATGGGCAACAAAGCAGTCAATCGAAAAGGTACTATCGAGTACTGGAATGCTCCTCACATGAGTGATATTTGGCGTACCAAAGACGGCTTCAATTGGGAGCGAGTAACAGACAATGCGCCGTGGAAAAATCGTCGATCAGTCACCACGGTTGTTTTTCAAGGAAAACTTTGGCTCATGGGCGGTTGGGATCAGTACAGCTACAAATATGACAATCGTATCTGGTATACCGATGATGGTGATCATTGGTTTCTTGCCACATCCACCTCACCTCGCTGGGAAGGTCGCGAAGGTCACACTCTCAACGAATTTGGTGGCAAACTCTGGCTTACGGGCGGTGTAAATTTCACCAAACGTATTACCTACAATGATGTCTGGTACTCAGACGATGGATTTACGTGGCATGAAGCCACCAAGAACGCGCCGTGGTCTGCGCGCTACGATCACGCAGTCGCTACCTACAAAGGCAAGCTTTATCTCGCTGGTGGCATTCATATCAACACCCATATTACCGAAGCTGATCTCTGGTCTACCACAGATGGTATTCATTGGGAAAAATCAACTCCGCAGTGGCCATCACGTCATGGACTTATTCTCACCGAATTCAAGGATCGTCTTTGGGTGGTGGGTGGTTGGCATTCAGATCCTAAAAATAAGTCCAACGATATGGGTATCAACGACACCTGGTTTACCGAGGACGGAAAGCAGTGGTACAAAACCAAGACTGATGGTCCATGGCTTGGCCGCGAAGACCATATGGGTGAAGTTTGGAATGGAAAAATCTGGTTTATGGGAGGAATGGACAAAAATATCCACTGGAATTCTGACGTTTGGTATTCAGAATTGTAATCATGAAAAAAGCGAAGTTTGATAAAGTATTTCTTTTTACATCACTTGCACTTGTTATTTTTGGTGTGCTTATTTTTTCATCTGCTTCGCTAGGGCTTTTAGCTCGAAATGGTCCAAATCTTACGTCGGTTGCATTCAACCACATTTTCCTCGGTCTGATTATGGGAGGCGTGGCATGCATTATTCTTTCGCGTATCGACTATAAGTTGATAAAGAAATACGCATTTCCAATATTTATTGCGGGACTTGTTTTGTCGGCGTTGGTATTTGTGCCGGTGATTGGAATGAGTCACGGGGGTGCTTCGCGATGGCTTCGTCTTGGTCCGATTTCATTTCAGCCGGCTGAATTCATGAAAATTGCTTTTCTGATTTATTTTGCAGCATGGTGTGCTGGGGTGAAGGATAAAATCAGCACCTTCAAGTGGGGAACGCTACCTTTTCTCACTCTATGCGCTGTGACGGGTATTATTATGCTAGCTCAACCCGATACTGACACCTTTGGAGTAATGGTAATCTCGGGAGCTGCAATGCTTTTTGTGGCTGGAGGAAAACTCCGTCACTTGATTGCTATTGCTGCTATTGGAGTGCTTATTATTACTGTTTTGGCCTTTCAGCGCGACTACATAATGCGTCGCATCAAAACCTTCATCGATCCATCATCTGACCCGCGCGGTTCGGCGTATCAAGTTCAGCAGTCATTGATTGCGATTGGATCCGGACAACTCACAGGAAGGGGGTTCGGTCAGAGCGTGCAGAAGTTTTCATTCCTCCCTGAACCTATGGGTGATTCGATTTTTGCCGTGCAGAGTGAGGAATTCGGCTTTGCAGGCTCTGTTTTACTCATTGTCTTAATATCAATTTTTGCCGTGCGAGGCTTGAAAATTGCATCCCGTATTACCGATCCCTTCGGTGGACTCTTGGTACTAGGAATTGTTATACTTATTATCATACAGTCGTTCATGAACATTGCGTCCATGCTCGGTCTGTTTCCTCTATCGGGACTTCCGCTTATTTTTGTCAGCCAGGGAGGTACCGCGCTTTTCTTCGCGCTTGCTGAGGTTGGCATCATTTTGAATATTTCACGTTATCAAAAAAAGCACTAATTCTGACTGTATGAAAATTCTTCTCACTGGTGGCGGTTCAGGCGGACATTTTTATCCTCTTCTTGCGGTGGCAGATGAGATTAATCTTCTCGCACAAGAAAAGAAGCTTCTTGATGTCGAGCTCTATTACATGGCGGACATTCCATACAACCAAAGCCTGTTGTTTGACAAAGGAATTACATTCATCCCCACATCCGCCGGCAAGATGCGACGCTATTTCTCAATTCTTAATTTTACCGACATTTTTAAAACTGCGTGGGGTATGCTCACAACAACCATCGCAATGTTCAAGCTCTATCCTGATATAGTCTTCGGGAAGGGTGGCTATGTAAGCTTTCCCGCACTCTTCGCTGCGCGACTTTTGAGAATCCCTGTCATTATTCATGAATCTGATAGTGTACCTGGTCGAGTAAATATTTGGGCGGGGAAATTCGCTAAACGTATCGCAATTTCTTACCCCCAAAGTGCAAAATATTTCCCAGAAGGGAAGACAGCTTATACGGGAAATCCGATCCGTGGTCAGCTTGGTGAGCCAGTCCAGAAAGGGGCCTTTGACTTTCTCGAACTCGATCCACAGATTCCAACGATTTTGATCCTTGGCGGTTCACAAGGTTCCCAGATTTTGAACGAAAACATTATGGATGCGCTTCCTGAGCTTTTGCGAAAATATCAGGTCATTCACCAGACCGGCAAGAAAAATATTGAAGATATTCGAAAAATGGCTGATGTTGTCCTTGCAGGAAGTCAGTTCCGCGGCCGATACAAGTGTTTTGATTATTTGAATGACCTCGCAATGCGTATGTGTGCTGGAGCTGCGACACTCGTGATTTCACGAGCAGGTTCTACGATTTTTGAGCTTGCTGCGTGGGGTATGCCGAGCATTATCGTCCCTATCACTGAGTCAGCGGGTGACCACCAGCGACAGAATGCTTTTACCTATGCAAAGACTGGTGCTTGTTATGTGATTGAGGAAAAGAACCTTTCGCCTCATATTATTATTTCTGAGATCAGTCGCTTGGTAAATGCGCCTGATGAGCTTCACCGCATGTCAGTTGCTGCAAAAGGCTTCTCGCGACTTGATGCGGCAAAAACGATTGCAAAAGAGGTTGTTACCCTTGCTCTCCAACACGAAAAATAGTCTGATACCCTTCAAAAAAGGCTCGTTTTAGGCTATACTTCTTAGGTGAGTAATCCTATGAATTCACCTCATTCAGGACCTATAGTGACCCGTTTTGCACCCTCTCCAACGGGTCTTTTGCATGCCGGAAATTACCGTACAGCACTCTTTAGCTACCTTTTTGCACGGCAAAACAAAGGTAAGTTTATTGTGCGTATCGAAGACACCGACCGAGAGCGCTCAAAGAAAGAATACGAGGAAAACATCCTCGAAAGTTTGAAATGGCTCGGACTTGAGTATGATGCTTTTTACCGACAATCAGAGCAGCTTGAGGAGCATAAAAAAGCTCTCACCAAGCTCATCGACACTGGTGCAGCTTACATTTCAAAAGAAGAGGCAAAGGATGGAAGTGGTCGCATCGTCGAAGTGGTTCGTTTTAAAAATCCCAACATCAAAGTCACATTCAAAGATTTGATTCGAGGTGAAATCACTACTGATACGACCGATCTCAAGGATTTCGTGATTGCAAAAAATATCAACGAGCCACTTTTTCATCTTGCTGTAGTGGTGGATGATATTACTATGGGCATTACCCATGTCGTGCGTGGCGAGGATCATATTGCCAATACTCCACGACAAATCCTTATTCAGCGAGCACTTGGCGCGTCCGAGCCTATCTACGCCCATCTACCCCTCATTTTGGCGCCTGATCGTACCAAACTTTCAAAGCGACGTGGTGCTCTTGCTATCACCGAGTATCGTGACCGAGGATATTCTCCAGATGCCATCGTCAACTATATGGCGCTTCTTGGTTGGAATCCTGGCACAGATCAGGAAATTCTTTCGCGCGCAGAACTTATATCAAAGTTTGATATTTCAAAAATCCAAAAAGGTGGCGCAATTTTTGATGAAAAAAAGCTTCGTTGGATCAACAAACACTATATCGCAAGTCTTCCTCACGAGGTGGTCTTTGCTACGTTTAAAAAGTATTTGAAGGATGTCAAACCTCATTGCGAAGCTCCTGATGCGCTTCTCGAGAGACTTTACCCGGTTATCACCGAGCGCATTGAGGTGATGGGGGATATTAAAACCATGCTTGAGCAGGGAGACTTTGTGTACTTTTTTGAAAAGCCTACCTACAAGGCTGAATCGCTTTTGTGGAAAGATGAAAAGGATCCTGCAAAAGCCACTGCACACCTCGACCACGCTCTCAAAGCTTTTTCTGCGCTTGATGCAAGGGCGTTTGCCTCTGTTGATACTGTCAAAGCAGCACTTTGGGATTATGCTGAGGCGCAAGGTCGTGGAAATGTTTTGTGGCCACTACGCTATGCTCTCTCTGGTGCTCAAAAATCACCTGATCCTTTTACCTTGGCACATCTTTTAGGCAAAGATGAGACCTGTGCCCGGATCTCAGACGCCATAAAGATTCTTTCATAATCATCGATGCAAAAGTCATTCTTTCGCACATCATTCATACTTCCGACACTCATTTTCCTCAGCATTCTCAGTATCGCAATCTCTCTACGTACTCAAAGCGCTTTTGCTGTTGATACCACCAAAGTCGATGAACTTAAAAATCAAATTGATAGTCATTCCAATAAAATTGAGCAGCTCAATAAAGAAATTGAAACCTATAAAAATCAGATCGATGCCGTGAGTCAACAAGCACAAACACTTCAACGTGATGTAAAAAATCTCGACCTTACTGAAAAAAGTCTCACCACCACAATCAAAGTCACAGAAAATAAAATTGACCTTGCTGGTTTGACTATTAAACAACTCTCGAAGCAAATTGCTGAGAGGGAAGAGGAAATTGATAAGAGTACCGAGACGATAAAAAGCACCTTGCGCCGGCTCCAGCAGGCAGGGGAGACTCCCCTCGTGACTACCCTTTTGACCCACGATTCTGGCACCACCATCTGGAGCCAGATGAGTCAGCTCGACCAGCTTCGCGATGAAATCAGTGTCAAAATGGCCGAATTGCAGGAATATAAACGAGATCTCGAAAGGAAAAAGGCTGCTCAAGAAAATCAAAAAAATAGTTTGGTGTCGCTTCGTTCAAACCTCTCTGATCAAAAACTTCTGGTAAATAAAACCAAGCAGACTAAGGCGAGTCTTTTGACTGTTACTAAAAACCAAGAGTCCAACTACAAAAAAGAACTCCAGGCCCGCATTGCTTTGCGTGACGCTTTCCAAAATGAGTTGAATGAATATGAGTCGAAACTCAAGTACGAGCTCGATCCTTCAAAGCTACCCCAAGCTGGTAGTAGTCCGCTTTCATGGCCACTATCCTATGTAAAAATCACTCAATACTTTGGTATGACAGCCTTTTCAAAGACTCTACCTCAGCGATATCATGGTCGCGGTCATAGTGGAATCGATATGCGCGCCGCAATGGGTACTCCTATTCTTGCACCCGCTGACGGCATTGTATTGGGTTCCGGTAATACAGACGCTGCGTGTCCTCAAGCTTCATATGGAGTTTGGGTTGCAATCGATCACCAAAACGGTCTCGCAACTATCTACGGCCACCTCTCGCAATACAAAGTAAATGCTGGAGATCGCGTTGTACGTGGTCAAATTATTGGCTATAGCGGTATATCTGGCTATGCGACCGGTCCGCACCTTCACTTTGCGGTTGTAGCTCGAGATGGCTTGAGAATTTTGAAGCGTGAGCCTACACGCGTTTGCCCGCGATCATTTATTTTCCCAGCCGCTGGCCAGCCGGCATACCTCAATCCACTCGTCTATCTACCGCCTGAAAAATAATACGTGGTATACTGAATAATAAGAACGGCCTATGAATCAATCATCGCACAATCAAAACAATAGAGGTTTTATAAAATATATCATCATTATTATCATTGCTATTTTGATTTTGAGCTATTTTGGCTTCAATATTAAATCAATTGCGGAATCCGACACTTCAAAAAGCAATTTCAGCTATGTATGGGGTTGGATTAGTTATGTTTGGAACACTTTTTTGGCAACGCCAGCGCATTTTATCTGGGACAAGATTCTCGTGGGTATTGTTTGGAATATGATTATCCAACCATCGCTTGATCATATCGGTTCAATCCAAAAATAACGATATCGGAAGGGGAGTGGTTCCACAATTATTACATCAAAAAAATTTTAGGTGATGATAGAAGATAAAACCGACATGATGTCGGTTTTATTGATCCCTCGACAAGAAAAAGATGATAGAAGGTATGCAGGGAAATATGATGCGAGGCCAAAGTACAAGACCTTGGTTCCTAGGATTCTCCTCGGTACTCAATGTCGTAAAAGATATATTGTACGACACACTGCCCTATAAAGAAGGCCAGTCAAAACCACAAGGATTCGGACTGGCTTTAATCGGTGCGACGGATTCCCCATCGCTCGTAGACATAATTTGGTGAGTGGTTTGCAGTCACGTCACCAAGAATGATTTCGGCGATGCAATTTGACTGCTCTTCCAGAAATTCTGGAGAGATTTTTCCGTGAACGATCGATTCTCTTCGTGAAAAGATGAGATGTCGATCGGTGTCAGTAAAACTCGACCGTCCAGTTACCCGTAATTGACGCCCGAGCTTCTCGATTTTCCGCTCAACGGTGGAAATGGTTGCATCAAACGGTACCACCGATAGTTTGCCGACCTGAATAAATGCATCGACTGCATAGAACCAATCGACCTTTGAACCGATTGAGCAAAACAACATTGTTTTACGCACAAACGGTTTGAGGATGGCGTTGTGTGACATTTTTTTTCGCACAGCGCGCAGTATGTGCCACGCTAGAAGCGTGCACGGTGACTTTGGATTCCAGCCTCGTGACGCTTGGGATTCAGGCAGTCGCATTTCATCCAGACAATTCTGGTATGAGTAGAATGTGCCATCTTGGACAAATTGATTGAACAGTGCGCGTTGTTGGGTTGCGATGGCACCAAACCATTCCGCTTCGTGGAGTTCGCCACCATGCTCACCACTGAGCTCGATCGGATAACTACCGTAGGTATTTTTTTTGAATACTGTTTTCAAGGTTCATCACCTCCTTTCATATATCAAAGTAAAATATTTATAGTATAATGTCAAGTTTTTGTCTTTCAATCAAAAACTTAGGGTTTTCTTGATAGTTCCCCTACCCCATCTTGAGAAAAATTTTAAGACTTCTTGATTGCCATTATGAAAAAATAGAGAGGTTACAAGGTAATTTTTTAAAATCTATGACATAACCTCTGACTTAAAAACTGAAGCGATTATTTCTGCGTAGCAAAAACCCCGCGTTAAGCGGGGCGTTTGCTCAATATATATGGGGTTGAATTTTTCCGGACCACGTAGGGTAAGGAATGTGCTATTCCTTATTTGTTGAGCGCAGTCTGTGTAGACTTACCCCAACAAGGCTTTGATGCTGACCAAGGCTCTGTTCCGTACACCTCATAGAGGTGTCGGGCAAAGGCAAGGTTTCCACCGATCTCTGAAATATCATGGCTCATGCGCTTTGCGCTTTCACCATGATAATACTCATTGATCTGCATAATACCGACGTCGTCGCGGTTTACTTCACCTCGCAAAAGGTTACCCTTTGCATCGAACTGGCGGAAGCCAGACTCGCATCGAGCAACTTCGGCAAGGATAGGAATATCCTTGAAGTAAAGTCGTACTTGATCCTCTACTGAAAGAGGCTGTACGATTGCCGGTCGTTCAACGGTATAGATGGGAGCCTGTACCAGATTAGCTGGCTGGCTCTGGACTGAAACTGCCCCGAAGAATCCAACCAAGAATGATGTAAGTGGTAACATAGTTTTAATAGTTTGTTCGCCTCTTCGGCTAGGAGATTCGGGTGGAGACCACCTCTATCTCATCGGCTGGAGGCAATAAAAAAGATTCCGTTGTTCTCATTTCTGCCGTATCAACGAAAAAATCAGGCTTACCCTGATTCCCATATATGATAGCATACTTAATACCCCCTTGTCAAGACAAAGAGGTACTTTTTATGGTCTAATAATGCCAGCAAAATGGCTCTATTGGGCCGTATATTTACTTTTTATCACCAAGCCAGGGTATTGAAAATTGAGCAAATTCATCAAGAAAGGGCTTGTTGTAGAGTAGTCTATGGAGTTGTTCAGCTTCATACTTCGCACCATTTAATGCGTTGTGGGGTTTTGGCTCTTCAGGAATGCCGCAATAACGAGAAATGTGCTCTGAATTGAAGCTTGAGCGACCTTTTTCAAGGGGAATTTGCTTCCCCATTTGAATGGCATGAGCAACCGCGATCGAGTGAATGTCGACAATTCGCCGAGCAAGAGGAAAATTGAGGTGCGCACGCTTCGCAGCCTCGCGGAGGAAGAGATAATCCGTCCATACATTTTGACCGGCAATAGTGTGGTCCTCTGATACCGCAACCCAGGCAAGAAAATCCCTTATGAGTTCTGCTTCGGTTTTTTTACGAGAATCAGTGACATCAGCATGGGTAAAGCCATTGATTTCAAGCGACGCATCAGAAATGTGCGCGCCGTCCCATACCCGACACTCACCATAGAAAGTTCGATTTTTATCCCTACTGTCAATTGCACCAATCGATACAATGGAATCTCGTTCTGGATCGAGACCTGAAAGCTCTGTGTCTACAACAATCATGCACTCAGTATAGCATCTAAGAAGCCTTTTTCACGAGCCCCGAGCAGCGCGTCGAGGGTGAATATCCGGCATCCAAAGCGTCGTGGTGCGATGGAAAAATCACAATATCTGCTTGATCCTTGAGATATGACTCGTGACACCATGGAAAATAGAAGATGGCACGTTTTTTTGAACCATAATAAAACCCGCCCCGTACAAGACTTGTATCTTTATAGAAAGCCACTTGGTGCCTCTTGGGAACACTGTCATGCAGGAGAAAAAGACCCAATACCAAGAAAATCACTAGGACAACCGCAATCGGGAGAAATTGCGCCTCAAGGGTACTAAAAACGGCTTTTTTGAGGCTATAATCCCCTTCCCCCTTGATTTTATTTGATGGATTAGGTATACTCATCCCTACATTATATCAAATTTAGTTCAAAGAATTTAAGACGCTATGGCAACCAAAAAGGCCGGAGGTACCGCTAAAAACCTCACAGATTCAAAACCAAAGTACCTCGGAGTGAAGCTTTTCGGCGGCGAGAAGGCAGTTCCTGGTGCTATTATCGTTCGACAGCGTGGTACTCGATACCTTGCAGGTAAAAATACTGGCATGGGTAAGGATCACACAATCTTCGCGCTCAAAGAAGGTATCGTTGAGTTCAAAAACAAGCGAAAGACTAAGTTTGATAACACCACTCGAGTTCACAAGATTGTAAACGTTAAGTAAACAATCACTCAAGCAAAAACCACCCAAAAGGTGGTTTTTGCTTTGCCTAGGAAAAGACTATCCTTGATGCCTTTTCTTTATTTCTGAGCAACCACAACGACCGAAAACTTCACTGACGTACCATTGTGTCGAGCTTCTACGGTGTGTTCACCAACTTCCTTGAGATGAGCAGGAATCTGAATGATGTCTGCTGGGATTTCAGCACCCACCACATCGCTCAAGCGCTTTACTACAATACCTTTTGGAATAGATGAGAAGAGTACACCCTTTTCATTGGCCTTCTCCTCTACATGGACTACAGCACCCTTAATCTTGCCCATAAGCACAGCAATCCGAGCATTTTCCTCCGCCATCTTTTTCGCTTCTTCAGCCTTCATGAGCTCTACCTTTTTTACGAGAGCTGGGGTGGCTACCTGAGCCAAACCACGTGGAATAAGCTGGTTTAGAGCATGACCATCGGCCACGGTCTTTACATCGAATTTCTTACCAAGTTTTGCAACATCTTTCAGTAAAATGATTTTCATGACGCTATACTGACATTATTTTTTGAGTAATTCAAGTGCCTTGTCGAGCTGAGGGTCTTTCTTGGCTTCTGCGTCTTCTGGGGTAAATTTGACCTCGACATCAGGTGCAATTCCCTTCTCTGAGATTGAGTGACCCTTTGGGGTGAGCCATCGAGCGATGGTGACTTTCAAATTGGTGTCAGATGTGAGTTTAACGAGCTCTTGCACCGACCCTTTTCCAAACGTTTTTGTACCCACAAGCTTTGCGACGCCATTTTCACTCAATGCACCAGCAAGAATTTCTGAGGCTGAAGCTGAACCACCATCAACAAGGATAACCATTTTGAAGTCTGGACCAAAAGTATTGTAACCATAGCTTCGCTTGACCTCCTCAGGCTGTTTTGGACCATAGTCTTCGCGTACAATTGCGGTGCCCTTTGGCAAGAACCAGCTTGCCATCTCAATCGCTGCGTCGAGATAACCTCCTGGATTTCCTCGAAGATCGAGAACGAGCTTGTTAGCCTTTTTCTCACTTTGATATCGCTGGAAAGTAATAATTGCCTTTTCAAAAAGATTTGCTGAAATTGCAGAGAAATTGTAGAGACGAATCACGAACACACCACCATCCTTGAGCTCCGTCTCAAGAGTTGGGAAATTGATCACATCGCGAACAATTTTAATTTCAAAGGGGTCCTTTACACCTTCTCGAAGGACGAGGAGTCGCACAGTACTACCTTTTGGACCTCGGATTGCCTTGACTGCCTCATCGCTTCGCATACCTGCGGTAGTGAGATCGCCAATTTTGATAATTTTATCTCCTGATTTTACTCCAGCCTTATATGCTGGACTGTCCTTGAGTGGTGCGACGACAGTGATAATGCCATCCTTGCTGTCGATCTCCATTCCGACGCCTTCAAAGTTGCCGCTGATTTGCGTTTCAAAATCTTTTGCATCCTGAGGTGGCATGAAAACCGTGTAAGGATCCTTGAGTGCTGAGGTCATGCCCATGATCGCACCATAGACACGATCCTGCGGGGTAGATGTGCCGTGAGTAGCAACAAATTTTTCATTGAGAGTGGTCCACGCTTTCCAAAAAAGCTCGAAATCAACATTTTCAGGCGTACGAGCTTCTATACCAGTACCTCGAAACGACAGATGCGCCGGCTTTGCATTGATGCCGTATGCCGCACCCGCAGCAAAAGCGATGGCAACAACCACGATGACAACAAGAGTAATAAAGAACTTTCCACGAAAAAACGAATTGTTAGGTGACATGTTCGATATTATCTCAAAAACTTTCTCATAAGACAACGCTGCGGTATACTATTTCTATGATTCACAAATATACGTATAAGGATTTGACATGGGTCGACCTCGAATCACCCACACCCGAGGAAGTAAAGTCCATCATCGGAGAGTATGCGATTCATCCTGAGGTAGCACACGAGCTTCTCACTCCAAGTGTGCGTCAGCGAATTGAAGCCTTTCCAAACTATCTCTTTATTATTCTCAACTTCCCTGCCATTCACCGCAATCGCGACAAAGACCTCAAGAGCCAGGAAGTTGATTTCATTGTTGGAAAGGATGTGATTATCACAACACGATACGATATTGTCGATCCCCTCCATAAGTTTTCACGTATTTTTGAAGTAAATTCTGTTCTCGACAAGAGCAATCTTGGTGATCATGCTGGGTATATTTTCTATTACATGCTCATGCGTATTTATCAGTCGTTGAGTGATGAGACGTATGCTATTCGCGACACCCTCGACAGTATTGAGTCTGGAATTTTCAAAGGTGAAGAACGAAAAATGCTTACCCTCCTATCGCAGACAAGCCGCGACATTATTGATTTCAAGCAAGCCCTCGTCCATCACAAAGAAATCCTCACAGCACTCCAAGAGCATAGCAAGGAGCTTTTCGGTAAAAGCTATGCAACAAGTGTCACCAACCTTATCAATGAATTTTCAAAAATCTCCTATAGCGTTGACTCACTCAAGGATATTTTGATTGAGCTCCGCGAGACCAACAATTCTCTCCTCACCACCAAGCAAAATGAGATTGTTAAAAATTTCACAATTCTCGCCTTTCTTACCTTCCCTATCACACTTATTGTGACAATTCTTGCAATCAATGCTCAGGATAACCCTCTCACACATATTCAATATCACTTCTGGAGCATTGTTGCTGTTGTAATCCTCCTGACTCTTGCAATGTTTACCTACTTCCGAAAAAAGAAATGGCTCTAAAAGAACTCTACCTCTACAACACCTACACAAAGGACAAGGCGCTTTTCAAGCCGCTTTTTCCCAATAAAGTAACCATGTACAACTGTGGGCCGACCGTCTACGGTCGCGCTCATGTGGGCAACCTCCGCTCATATGTTTTTGCTGATATCTTGAAACGTGTCCTTGAATGGAATGGTTACAAAGTCACTCAAGTCATCAATATCACCGACGTTGGTCACCTCGTATCAGATGGTGACGAGGGTGAGGATAAAATGCTCACCGCTGTAAAAAAAGAACACAAGAAGGCTTCTGAGATCGCCGATTTTTATACAAAGCTCTTTTTTGAAGACATCACCGCACTTGGTGTTGATATTTCACGCATTACCTTTCCAAAAGCTACCGACTATATTGGCAGCCAGATTGCAATGATTCAGACACTTGCCGAGCGTGGCTTTACCTATACCACAAGCGATGGTGTTTATTTTGATACCTCTCGCTTCCCAAACTACGGCCTCCTTGGAAATATCGATCTCGGCGGTCTTGAGGAAGGTAAACGCATTGGGGTAAATACCGAAAAGCGAAACGCCACCGATTTTGCGCTATGGAAATTCTCGCCGAAAAATCAGGGCGCTGAGCGACAGCAGGAATGGGATTCGCCATGGGGTGTCGGCTTCCCAGGCTGGCATATTGAGTGTTCTGCTATGGCAAAAGAACTCCTCGGTCAAACAATCGATATTCATACGGGCGGCATCGATCATATCCCCGTGCATCACAACAACGAGATTGCCCAATCTGAATGCGCCAACGGTTCGCAGTTTGTGCGCACCTGGATGCATAATGCTCACATGATGATTGATGGCCAGAAAATTTCAAAATCACTCGGCAATACGGTCTACCTCGACGAGCTTTCAAAGCGTGGCTACTCTCCCTTTGCTCTTCGATATTTTTTCTTGAGCGCTTCATATCGCACAAGTATCAATTTCACGTGGGATGCAATCAAAGCGTCTGATTCTGTCTACAAAAGACTTGTTGGCCTTGCTCTCAAGCTCAAGGAAAATTCTCCAGGAAAAGCTGAGGCTGATTGTGATTTTGATCGTGACATTACTGAAGCAGTAAACGACGATCTCAACACCTCCCGCGCTCTCTCCCTGCTTTTTACCTACCTCAAAAAGGACGAAAAGCCTGACATTATGCTTGCAACCCTTTTGCGTGCTGACGCTATCCTTGGTCTCGGAATCCGTGAGGGTATGGACCGTTATACACTTGAGAAGGAGCCATCTCCCGAAGTGCTTAAACTCCTTGAGGAGCGTGCTCAAGCTCGAGAAGCCAAAAACTGGAAGCGATCTGATGAAATCCGAGAAGCTCTGGTTGCTCAAGGCTATGAAATTCGAGACACCGCTGATCGTCAGGCGTGGTTTAAAATCATCGAAAAGTAGCCTAGATCAGGACTTTCCTTTCGCGACAACTCGCGACAATACCCTATTGCGCTCTGTATTGGCGTGATACAATATCTCCATGAGCGTAGAATTTCAAGAAGAACAAGTAAGTGCTGCTGAAAAGCATATTTTGTATAGCCGATTTGAATCGAGCAACAAAGTACCAAAAATTATTAATGCATTGATTAAGTCAGGAGTTGTCAAAAATGAGCGCCAAGCAAATATTTTTTTGCTCTGCTCAATTTTTGTGATTCTTTTACTATCAGTCTTTTTGATTATCAAAACAAATTCCTCATCAACCCTTGAAAATTCCCGATCTATTACTATTCAAAATACCATCTAGTATGCAAAAAAATCGCGCTTTCACCCTCATTGAGCTCCTTGTTGTGATTTCGATCATTGGACTTTTGGGTTCGATTGTTTTTGCAGGTTTGAGCACTGCTCGTGCAAAAGCTCGAGACACAAAACGCATTACGGATCTCAAAGCCATCAAGACCGCGCTTGAATCCTACGCAATCGACAACGGTGGCAACTACCCTATGATTGGTCAGACTTCGTCGACTGCTGGCTATATTGAAAACAGTACCGGCAATAAGCTTGTAGATGTTGCAGTAGGTTCGATTGCTGCAAGTATAGCCTCATGCAGTGGTGGTGGATCAAACTGGCCAGCAGGAGGTGCATTTATGAGCGTTCTCAATGGTACGTATCTCCAAGTACCAAAAGATCCGAACAACAGCTCATCAAATTGCTACATTTATGTAGTAAATCCGGGCGGAAAAGGCGCATCTGTCTACACTATCGGTGAGCGCCTCACAGTGGGTGGTCATCCCTACTACTATGGAGTCACCTCAGGTACACCGTATTCTGGCTTTAGCACTGGATTCCCAACAGGCTTTGCGATTGGTCAGATCAACAATGGTGGTGGCGGAGGACTCGTACAGGGTATGATTCAGGTGATTACTGAGGGCGTGAATCCAAACATCGGCTCTGGTTATTAACTTTTTTCATGCAGTCTTCCTTAATTGGAATATACGGTAAGTATTTTATCCTACTATTCATTGTAAGTAGAATCATATTTACTGGGATTGCTGATATTTCTCAAAATCTCATCAATCACTACCACAGAAATGAGGATAGGATTGGTTTTGTTTACCCAGGATCAAAAATTACAGCCCCTTGGATTAACTGGGATAGCCATATATATCTCTCAATTAGTATGAGGGGGTATGTTGATCCGAGGAGCACACTACCACCTGCTGATAAAAATACATTAGGGTTTTTGCCTTTGTACCCACTGCTAATCTGGCTTATAAAAATTACCCTTTTGAACGATTATGCAATTGCAGGGATTATAATTTCAAATGCGTGTCTTCTTGGGTCACTTTATATCGCCAAAAAACTTTTTGAATTAGATTTTGATCAGAAAACCACATCACTAGCATTGATATTTCTTCTTTGCTTCCCATCTGCTTTTATCCTTTCGGGAGTATTAACAGAATCTCTATTCCTTCTCCTCTCACTATTGAGTTTTTATTTTATAAAAAAAAATTCTTGGTGGTATGCATCCTGGTGTATTTCACTCCTAAGTATTACCAAAATTTTTGGTCTTCTCCTTGCACCATTAACACTTGTAATTTTTATTAAAAAATACGGTTGGTCAAAATTTATTAAGTCACCATGGTGGACATTACCGATTCCGCTCTCTATATTATGTTTTTTTATCTATTCCAAGCAAATCTCTGGAAGTTATTTCGCTTATTTTAATATTCAAAATACTATATGGAGTCACAGCCTATCAAACCCTTTCTCAGTAATTCTTAATTCGATCGGGTCCCTTCATTGGTATGAAGTAGCGAGCGGATTATGGATTATACTTTGTGGATCGTTGATTGTGTGGTCGTGGAAAAAGATTCCGTTTGAGTACAGTGTTTGGGGCCTTCTACTATTAATCGCAAACCCTCTTTCTGGTACCGTGGTTGGTAGTATCCGGTATAGCTCAATTATTTTTACAATACCTCTCTGCTTGTCTTGTATTGCAATAAACAACGAGAACCTGAGGAAGCCACTCTTGGTACTATCGGTTGGATTGCAAATTCTTTTATTTATTTTATGGACAAATGCCTTCTGGATTATGTCTTAAAATGTAATCAGAAAAGCACATAGTACAAGCGCCAATACTCCAATAAGAGAAACAACGGTTCCGGTGAAATATGCTAATGACTTTCCAAAAATGAAATGTACTTTTTCTTGTGATTCGGGTGAAAAAGTCAGCATAAATGTAGGTGAAACCATATAAACTGAACCCCCAGAAACATTTTCCCATGATGGGAAATATGAGGTTTTAATAAGTACTGGCGTTAGTTGTTTGTTTGTACTCGTACTTATTTCTACCTCAATGCTAGTATTTGATTTTTGGAATGAAAGAATTTTTCTATGATTGAGATCTTTGGTTGGTTTATTGTAGGTATTTACAAATCTTACAAATTCAATAATCTGCGAACGATTATACGGTGGTTTTGGATCTTTTATGTGAGATAGAACTGGAATATGCACTTTGTAGTTTTCAGGAAGTGATTGAAGCATTTTAAAAAGTGCATCGTCACTTGGATATAAGATGACGTCATTCTTTAGAGCAAACTGCTTTAATTTTTCATATGCGCTAGATAGATTTGTGTATTTATAGTCAGTGATTAATAGAGTTTTAAAATTTTCGAAATCATTCGACAGATCAATGTTTGTTTGCTGCGGAGCTACAAAGATTAGATTATTTTTATGGTCAATCCAACTTTCTTCGGTAAGGCGAATAAAATCAATTGAGGTAGTATCTCGATATCCAATAATCACTGGGCTAAAAGTAAGGATTGGTTCGTAGGACGGTATTTCAGCTAAGCTCACAGGTGTGGCCATCTCAAACAGCGTCCATTCATTATCACTTGAAATAATCTTGAGTTTTTGTGAAACACTCATCCTTTTTATGATGTAGGGTGTATGCATGAGAAAATATCGAATACCAAGTTTTTCGGCTTGTTCTAGATGCCAATCAATTGGTTGATTTGCATAATCGCTATCAGGAAAGAGTGGTGATGCGTTCGTTGTTGGGTCAGGTCTAATGCCAATTGAGTTTCTTAAGGGTACAAAGAAAAGAGAACTCGCAGTGGGTTCTGTAAAAATTGAATATGAGCTCTCAAGTCCTTTTGACGCCTTAGTTCTTAGTGCGTAGAAATTTGCTATTCTCCCCTCCATACCCTGCCCATATCCAGGCTCGACTAATATTCGACCTTCTAAATTCTTTTGTTGCTCGAGAAAGGTAACGACACTTTTTCCGATATCGAGTTGATCTGACCATTGATTGATACCAAAAGGAAATGCTGCTATCCACCAAAAAGCACACCCAGCGATAGTGAGTGATGCTACGATAATTGCCACCCGCACTTTCCCTTGATGAAAAAAATGTTGAATTAAAAAAAAGAACGGTAACGGTAGGAGCGCAAAAAGTGGGCCAACATAGCGATGGTTTTGAATTGGTATTGATGGAATAATATCTCGAAGGTTAATAATGGCCCCGATAAATAAAGCTCCAACAATAACTGAGATTACAAACCATGGGTAATTTTTTACCTTTTTTGCCTGCACAATACTCATCACAATAAGACTAACTATGCAGACCGAGATGAGCCAAAACGATGAGGGTAGGATATAAAAACCTGCCCGTGTCGACATATAATCACGAATCGGAAGCATTGGTAGATACCACACTGAAACGAGGGCGCATGCAATGCAAAATGATGAACCATAGTATTTCAATAGATCTAGAAACTTATCTCGATTAAACTTTGGAAGTAGCTGTGTGCCCACACCAATGATAAATGTTGCTACAGCAACAGGAACAATAAAAGTATTCGAAATGAGGGTACACGCAAACAGGACAGTCGATGTAATATAAGAACGAGTGTTCCTTTCCCTTTTTAGAAAAATCTTTAGCCAGAGAAGATAGACAACAAAAGCGAACAACTGAGGTACAAAGCCAACTTGAAATGTAGACTGAACTGTTACACCCCACAAATACCCTGAATACGTCGAGAGGATGAGAACTGACATGAGGCTTGTGGGCCAAAAATACTTTTTCCCAATATAATACTCTGCTAAATTACCTATGAGATATGGAGTAGCAATACTGAGAAGAAATACGACAACGGTGTAAATATCCGGATATGAAAATGGCAGTATCTTAAATATCAATGCCATAAGCCAAAAGAAAAGTGGTGTATAGAACTGAGGAAATGGCATTCCACCGAGCCATGTATGAGTCCATCCCCAGAGGCTCGGAAAGATTTCATTTGCATACATCTCCCCCATCGCAACATGACCAGAATGATCAACACTCACGAGTGGCCAAGCTTTTATATATGGGCTTAAAAACACCCAATTAAGCAGCGCAAAAAATCCAAGAACAAACAAAACCTTGCAAGTGCCTCTTACCCATGATCTATTGAGAGTTTTTTTAGAAAATATCGGCATAATACTAAGGCCTTACCGCAAGAACAAGGACGATACCGAGCACAATCATGCCGTAGCCGACAAATTGCATGGTGGTGATTTTTTCATGGAGCCGTTGGGAAGCATAGAGATTTACTATGATAAATCCGCCCGCAACCATGACTGGATACGAAAGTGAAAGCGGTAATGAACGCAACGCTAGGTAATAAAAGGCGAAATTGAGGGCAAAAAGGGCCAATCCACCCACGATAGAGAGGTTTTTGGTCACTATCTCATACCAGTGGGTATTTCTCACACGAAAGCCTGCCTGAGCCCCCCGCTTTACGGCTATATTTGCCCATGCATTACAGACTACGACAAGTGCTAAATAGATATATGCCATGTAGGAAAAGTATACAAAAATTATCCACATATTACCAACATCTTTTTTCCCTTTTTGCGTCTATTGCGGGCAAAAATCACATGCTACAATTCACCTACCACCATGGATACCACCGCGAAAAAATCAGGTCTCAGAATGCCTCCACAAAATCTCGATGCAGAAAAGGCATTGCTTGGTTCAATCATGCTTCGACCGGAGTCGATTCATGATGTTCTCGATGTGGTGAATGACAAGAGCTTCTATTCAAGCCGACATCAGCTCATCTTCAAGACGATGTTTGAGCTCTTTCAGAAAAATATTCCGATCGACATCGTTTCTCTCTCAAGTCGTCTCACTGAAATGGGACAGATCGAGCAGGTTGGGGGTGCAAGCTACCTCGGTGAGCTTGTGCAAAGTGTTCCCTCTGCGGCCAACGTGAAGTATTACGCTGACACGGTCCGAAATAAGCATTTGATGCGCGGGTTGATTGATGCTTCTGAGTATATGGCTCACCTTGGCTATGATGAGGCGTCAGATATTGATGTGCTTTTGGATAAAGCAGAGAAAAAGATTTTCGATCTTACCAACTACAACTCCACTAATACTTTTATCGAGCTTAAGGATACCCTTGGTGCAACGTGGGATTTGATTGAAAAATTGCATAGCAACAAAGATGAATTGCGAGGTGTGCCGACTGGTTTCAAAGAGCTTGATCAAAAATTGTCTGGTTTTCAAAAGTCTGACTTGATTATTCTCGCGGCGCGCCCTTCGATGGGTAAGACTTCCCTCGCGCTCGACATGGCGCGCCGCGCCGCTATCAAGCACGGCGCCTCTATTGGTGTCTTCTCTCTTGAAATGAGCTCACAACAGCTTGTGCAGCGTATGCTCTCTGCTGAGTCTGGTATCGACGCATGGAAGCTCCGCACAGGTCACAACCTCCAAGACGATGACTTTCCAAAAATCCGCGAAGCAATGGATCGCCTTTCAAAAGCTCCTATTTATATTGACGATCAACCAGGCAACAACATTCTCAAAATGCGCTCCGTCGCTCGCCGCCTCAAAAAAGAAAAAGGTCTCGACCTTATCATTGTCGACTACCTCCAGCTCATGGTGCCCACCCAGTCAAAAGGCTCCGACAACGTTGTTCAGCAAGTAACCGAAATCTCTCGATCCCTCAAAAATCTTGCCCGTGAGCTTGAGGTGCCCGTCATTGCCCTCTCACAGCTTTCCCGAGACGTGGAAAAGCGTGGTGGTGAGCCTCGCCTCTCAGACCTTCGAGATTCTGGTTCTATTGAGCAGGACGCCGACGTCGTGATGTTTATTCACCGAGAAGACAAGTACAACAAAGACTCAGCTCGCCCAAATATTGCCAAGATTATGATTGAAAAGCATCGAAACGGTGCGACTGGCCACATTGAGCTCTTCTTTGATGCAAACAAAACAAAATTTGATAGTATTGAAAAATCTGATTTTGGAGGTTTCGCTGGGGGTGGCGACGATGGCTTCGGTGCAATGGGTGGATTCTAATATCAGAAGTGAGCAAGTGCTATGGACATCATTCAAAAACTGACCGAACAATTCAAACGCTTCCCCGGCATTGGTCCACGTCAGGCCAAGCGTTTTGCCTACCATCTTTTTCAGCAAGATCAGGATACTCGTCTCAATCTTGTAAATACTATTCTCTCTATTCAAAACACCGTCCGCACCTGCGACCGATGTTTCAAGTTTTTCCCTGCCCGCAACGGCGACCATATGTGCCAGACCTGCTCAGATCCTTCACGCGATGCAAAGCTTCTCATGGTCGTCTCGCACGATATTGACTGTGAAAATGTCGAGAAGAGCCAATCATTCAACGGCTACTATTTCATCCTTGGTGGCAC
>CAZTPW010000009.1:19742-31742 GCA_964615725.1 uncultured Candidatus Saccharibacteria bacterium | reverse complement strand
GGGGAGCTTGCCTAAAAGTGCCCTCTGTGCTACATTACATCCACTATGGAAATCAAAGGAATGACAATTTCTCCAGTCAATATGTCAGAGCGAAGCGCTCTCGATTTTCGCGCTGGCGACACGATTAAGGTTCATCAGAAGATTAAAGAAAGCAACGGAAAGACTCGAGTTCAGCTTTTCGAAGGTCTCGTACTTGCCCGACGACATGGTTCAGAGGCGGGTGGTACTTTCACCGTACGACGTGTAGCGAGTGGGGTAGGTGTTGAGAAGATTTTCCCACTTTACTCTCCAAACATCGAGAAAATCGAAGTGGTAAAGCGAGCAAAGACACGACGATCAAAACTCTTCCACATCCGAACAAAGGCTACCAAGGAAATCAACAAGGAAATGAGCCGAGTCCGAGCAGCAAAGGAAACTCCAGCAGTAGAAAAGACAGAGGAAGCAAAATAAATTTCAACAATCACACAAAAACCGCTTCGGCGGTTTTTGCTTTGGAAAAGTTGAATTTTCTCACAATATCCGTTATAGTGTCCCCACGCGCGGGTGGTGTAATTGGTAAACATGTACGCTTGAGGTGCGTATGCCGCAAGGCGTGGAGGTTCAAGTCCTCTCCCGCGCACAATAAAACAAAAAACTGCGAAAGCAGTTTTTTGTTTTATTGGCTATCCGGGAGAGGACTTGAAAGCCGGAGCGAATGTGAGTCCAGCAGGACGAACCGCGAGGCCGGGTCGGGAAAATTTCCGAGCGACGGCGAGGAAATTATTCCTGACCAAGTCCTCTCCAAATGATATAATTTTATTACATGAATCTAGAAACTAATCTCATCGAGCGCAAGTCACCATTTTGGGATATTTCAATATGGTCACTCATTCTTGTAAATATTGTAACAATGACTTTTGCTTTAATTGAGCAGTGGTCACTAACACAAACCCTTCTCACATTTTGGTCTCAAAGCGTTATTATCGGATTCTTTACTGCATTAAAAATTTTTTCTCAAAAAGAGAGTCAAAAGAAAACTCTCTCAACAATCAATTTCCTTATTCATTACGGTCTATTTCATATCGGATACCTACTTTTTATACTCGCAGTTTTTCCTCTTATGGAAGGAAGTGCTGTGTATCATAGTTTGGGAATAGTGGGTAGATTTTATATTCCGAATATTATTCCAAACAACGTCGAAATTTACCCACTTCTCATTACATCTACATTGTTTTTTGTAAACCATAGCATTTCCTTTCTTCAGTATCGTAAATTTAGACAAGATGCTGGCCGGTTGGTATCTACAACATATACCAGAATCATTCCAATACACCTGACTATAATCGTTGGAACATTCACTTTTTTTATAACAAAAAGTCCACTCATCGTTCTGGGTGTCTTCTTTGTAATCAAGGGGTTTATTGATGTTCTCATGCATATCTTTATACATAAACAGGACTATTCCATTGTGGTAAAGTCCAACACCTAGTTCCAAACACCTCTAGAAATTTTGAAGGAATAGTGATTTTCGTAAAGGAAACCCAACTTTTCCTTCTCATGTTAAAATCACCCTATGCTCTACACCCGCAAAGGAGACAAAGGAACAACAAAAACCTACGGCTGCGATCAACGCATGTCGAAAAGCTCCGCAGTCGCTGAAGCGCTCGGCACCCTCGATGAAATCAATTCCTATCTCGGAATCCCAAAAGTTCTCGCAGAAAAATCTCAACTCGCCATCGACTCAAAACCCCTTGCAACTCACATCCACGAAATTCAAGAAACTCTTTTCATGATTCAAGCCGAAGTTGCAGGATTTCCGATGAAAATCGACAAAGAAAAAGTCGAGTCACTCGAAGCTGTCACCGATCGTATTGAGCACCTCATCCCACCAATCAAAACCTTCTTCATCTCAGGCGGCACCGAGCTCGCTGCATCATGTGACTTCGCTCGCACCCTCGCTCGTCGCGCAGAACGACGCGTTGTCTCCGTCCACGAAGAGGGAAGCGTTGTCCTCGGCGAATACACCCTCCCATACCTCAACCGACTCTCAAGTGCTCTCTATGCATTCGCTCGATTTGTCCATCACGCATCCGGCAACCCCGACCAAGCCCCCAAGTATCGCTAAACCTAGCGGAAAACCAAAAAATCTGATATAAAGGTGGGGCGTTATAAGGCTTTGCCTGGCGCTATGGTGCCTATAGTTTAGTGGTAAAACTTCGGATTGTGGTCCCGACGTCGAGGGTTCAATTCCCTCTAGGCACCCCAGATAGAGATTTTCCAGAATCACCTTTAAGTAAGCTGTACAATTAGTTCCAACCAAATTACGATTGAGTGTATGGAAGTAGTAGATTATGTAAATACAAACTCTAAAGAAGTAGAATCAAGAAAACACAATATTTTGATACCTATTTGCCTTGGAAACAAATTTTTCTCTCATAAAAACGAAATAACCGATAACGTAAGAAAGTATATTGAATGGGCATTAAAATTTACAAAAGAAAAAGTTTTAATTCTTGTTGTAGATAAGATTCAGGATACAAACTATTATGTAAGAAGCTCTGGTAGCAAATCTAGGTCTGCCAGCTCGCGCCGAGTGTTGAGAGATGGTCAAGAAATAAAAAACAATATCCTTTCTACAATAAAGAATTCATTTTCAGATACTGAAAGAGAAAAAATTGACATCATTTGTTACGAGGAATATGAGAAGACTGACCCTAACTGTATTGAGGTGACTGAGAAAGTTTATGCGCAGTTTAAAGATGATGCTAGCTTCAGGGAAAGTGTCTTGGGGGCAGTAAAATCTTCTGTTAACGATAGAGAATTCAGTGATGAAGAATATCTTACCCTCTGCGAGTATGTACTCGATGAATTTGCATTGGTGTATACCGGTATTGAATACGGTGGGCGATATTATGGGTTATATGTATATCCAGAAATAGACGCGGTCGTTGATCTTGTGGCAAGTATTCAACAAGGTCATTCATTTATTGAATTACATAAAAAACTACCTGCTCGCCAAATCGGTTTAGCTATTGTCAGTGAAAATAAAGGCGTTAAAAATCTTGTTGCTCAAAAGTTTTTCGACGATTTTGCGAATTCTTACGAGGATATCACGAGTTCCTTGGGCTACAGTCTTTTCGACTTAACCAAATCGATGTATGAAAAATATGGGATTAATGATGGTGCTATTTTAGATGTGGGATGCGGCACGGGGAAACTCAAACTCGTACTTGGAAATAATTATAAATATACAGGAGTGGACTTCTCCAAAAATATGCTCTCTGTGGCTAAAAGTCGGGGTTATCAGATTATCGAAGGTTATTTGGAGGATGTGGTTAATGTTATTGGAGATAAAAGCTATGATCATGTGCTCTGTTTGAGCGTGCTTTACTTTGTAGAAGATGCTGAGCCAATAATAAAAAAGTTGGAAAAGATTGCGAGAAAGTCACTGATCATCGGTTTCGAGAAATATACACAAAAGCAATTAAACCTAGTATTTAATGGCTACGAAGGAGTAAAAAGATACAATCATTCAAGTGCCTTAGTCAAAAATCCAACAGAAATATTGAGAGACAGATTATTTTGGACTTATGCAAGTGGAGAGACAATATATGGGGATTTTGTTTTCAAGAAACTAGTCTAGTAATGGTAGAAGTATGAATTATGATATTATGTAATAATCCAAATTAGTTCCGACTTCTCTTATCACGTCACCCCAGTTAGACTTTTAGAAAATGAAAAAATCACAAAAAGTTCTCGGTATTATCGTTATTTTGATAATCATCGGTTTCGGAATTTTTTACAAGTTCGGTCACTCTAATCAGCCAACAGAAAAAACCTCGACCTCCTTATCCAATGGTGATCTTGCGCTTTATAAAGACGCAAAGAATAATTTTGTCTTTAAATACCCTGCAACCTGGAAAATAACAGAATCTGGCAATTTGCTTAGCATCATTTCTCCTTCCGACCCCAAGATTGGTGTTGAGATTCGTTCGATCTCAGTAGATCTCGATAAAACCCTTAATTCTTACATAAAATCGCAAACCCCAAGTAGAAAAATCATATCTATTGATAGTGCTGACTACTGGGATATTACCCATGCTGTCACCGCAGACGATCAGGCAAACAACTATGTTTATTATTGGAAACAAGATGAAACAATATATACACTAAAAACAATCACTGACCATTCAGCAAATCCTACTGAAACTACAAATGATATTCTTGCAACACAAGAAATTATCAACTCATTTTCGTTAAAATCACTCGGCGCAGCGAAACTCGTAGGGTTAAATAGAGAGGAGATCACAAGTTGGATCAAAGATACTAACAACTCAGTCGGTTTCAGTTTCTACCACCCTAACGATGTGAAATTTGCTCCACTCAATAAGGAACAAAACTTCCACCTACTTACATCTGGCGTCGTGGCCGACGTACCAAGTTCCTATCTCGTTCCAAATTCATTCCAGCGCTCCCAAAAGATTTTCTTAGGCATAGCATCTGCTCAGGATGAAGAATCTTGTACACCAACAACCCCATCAACCTTTTATTCTAAGAACCCACGTCAAAGATTTGAGTTCCCTGAGTTTGATGCTACCTTGCCTTTATCATCATATCCACGTGTAACTCAAGATGCCTATGACTATGCTTTTTATCAGTATAGCGAAATCGGCGACTGTGCTATGGATGGATGCAGTATTGGTGATATTTACACTACATGGAAGAACAATGTTTGTTATGAAGTTGGTTGGTTTGCGATTCAATCAAATCCAGACAAGACCTATGAGTATGTAAACGGCAAAAAAGACCCAAGGGCTGTTGCTGTTGAGAAAAACGCTGATCAGTCCGTAGAAAATATAAAGTACCTTACTCTTAAAATACTCTCTACGTTTTCCACTAAAAACTAATTATGAAAATCCTTTTCGTATGTCGTGGTAACGTCGCTCGGAGTCAAATGGCAGAAGCACTTTTTCGATTCAAAGATAAAACCCACGAAGTCCGTTCGGCTGGGACAAAAGTTTTCAATAAAGAAGGAGTTAGTGTTGATGGGCAGAGAATTGTCGATCTACCAGCGGGAGATAATGTAATAAACTCGCTTCGAGAGAAGGGGATTGATATTTCGCAAGCAAAAAGAACTCAATTACAGCCTGAAATGGTGGCTTGGGCGGATAAAATTGTTGTAATGGCCGAGAAAGAAACCATTCCAGACTATTTAGCTAATTCACCTAAAGCTATTTATTGGGACGTAAAAGATCCAAAAGGAACACCCTTTGAGACACATCTTGAATGTGTTAACACCATCGAACCCCTTGTAGAGCAGTTTATAAAAGATTTATAAAACTAAAGAACGGATAGCCTTATTTGGTATACTTCATTCCATGGAACGCACCCCAACCACAAACGTAGAATCAGAAGCAAATTTCGAAGGGAACGACTCACTTCTTCTGATTGAACGATTAAATAATCCAAGAATAAGGACGCAGGTCATCGACCTTCTCCTCGAAGCAGAAGAGTCAGAAAGGGGAGTCATAATTGAGGTAACTGAATTTGATGAGCATGGTGTGCAAAAAGGGCCAAGCGTCAAAAAATCCTATGAGCCAAAATCTCGAGAACAGCTGGAAGCGGAGTATGATGAAGCGCTTCGTGATATCTCAACGTCAACCCCAATACGAATGGCGGAACACCCTTTTGATGGACCGACAGAACAAGCTATGGTTATCGGAGCTAAATCTCCTTGGTCAAATCGGCCCTACACAGAAAAAGAACTTTCTATCATTGAAGCCCACGAAAAGGGTCATCGAATTCGACCCTACAACTACGATTCTCTTCAAACATATTTCGCACAAGGGTTTGATTCAAACAGTATTCGTTTTACACCAAAAGAGCTGATGATCTATCGAAAAACGCTCCCAGAAACCGATCAAGAAAAAACCGACGAAGAAATTATTGCTTTGTATAGTGAATATTTGAGTTCTCCCGTGGAAATCGCAGAACGTATGGGTCAGCTGAAGAACTATTTTGGTTTACGTGGAGATGGGGTGTTTACCAAGGAACATCTTGATTATGCCCGCATTCACTACATGAAAGATACCGGCATGGATAACGGAATGCGACCATTTTTTCAGGCAATAACGAAAGAGAGGGAAGAGGCGTTTCTTACAATTATCAATGAGGCAGGGATTTAGTTTTTAAAGCTTCCCGTAGAGTAATCGGAAAATCTTTTTCTGAAAGTCGGCAAATTTCTGATGAGTGATCGTGATTGCACTCTGTGTTTCGTAGTCAACAATGAGCACTTTGTCTTTGTATATCGTCATTCCAACGCGATCTTGGAACATATCGAATGAGCGGGGGACAGACTTCGTGCCACGACCAAGAAGTTTTTTGTAGGTCTTACCATCTTCGTTGGTGATTACGAAACGCTCGAGCATTTTGCGATCACGAATCTCCTTATATTTTTTCGGCAGAAATCTTGATTTATCAAAGAGTTCGTACCCTGGGCTGTATCGATAGTAGGTATCATTTTTGCTAAGGCTCGAGACAACATCGATATATCCGTCCCGAATAGCCTGATCTCCTTGAGAGAACGTCACGAACGGTTTTTCATGACGAGGAGTTTTGTAGAGCGTGTGAAGATCTTCAATGTGTGAGAAAAACCGCGACTCAATAGTCTGGAAGAGCTCGGTTAGCTTGTCAGGTGACTCAGCGATGTAGAGTTTACGTTTTCCTTTCGGAGAAATTGTGACGAGCCGCTTTGCCAAGAGGGAAGAGAGAGTCTTGTAGACGGTTGGTCGAAGCATACCAGCCTGTTTCTCCAGCTGGGTTGGTGACGATGGCCCAAGCGTGAGAAGTGCCATGTAAATATCACATTCGTGATCCGTGAGGCCTATTGAGAGGAGGGTGTCTTTTAATGTCATAAATGTAACTTTATATTACATTTAAATCCTACTCAAAAAAGCTCGAAATAGCAATATTTTCCCATAGAAGCTATAGAGACGCTACATTTCAGCCTTTTTCTTCGGCGTGCTTTGTAAAAAATCCTTACGATTAAATTAGAAAGAAAACGAAAGGAATCAAAAAATGAAAGACATGAAGCACATTGAATTCGAGAGGCTCCTCCAAGGACTCGGCCCTGTCATCAGATTGGCAGTAGGCGAGGCCATCGAGATCATCCGCAAGGAAGCAGCTATTTTCACCGCCAACGCGAAGGTGGCCTACGATCCCCACAAGACCGACATCGTCACGAGCGCTGACCGAGCTGCGCAAGCTCACTACGCGAGGCGCTTCAACGAGGCGTTCCCCGGCATCGGCCTCCTTGGTGAAGAAGATGGACTCAGGCAGGCTTGTGCGATCAGCGTGGAAGGCAAGCCGGTCAACATCTACATCACCATCGACCCGCTCGATGGTACCAAAGCCTTCGCCCGACAAATGTCGTACGGCGTCGGCACGATGGTTGGGGTCGTTTACGACGGTCGTGTCATTGCGGCGTACGTCGGCGACGTGAACACGGGCGAGGTCTACGGTTTCGCACCGGATGCACCGGCGCCAACCAGAGTTCGTTTCGGAGTCGAGACGGTTCTCGCTCCCGATACCAAGGCCAGACTTGCAGATCGATACATTATGCTGAACAACGTCCCACGACGTTTCCCAGCGAATATCCAAGCGATGGTTGGCAAGCCGGCCGAGGGTGGTCTCTTCAAAGACGTCGACGTCATGGGTGGCAGCTACGGAGTCTTTATGGCACGGCTCTGGAAGGGTGAGGTGGCAATGGCCGTCCTCGATCCCGCCCACAGCACCCCATGGGATGAAACCCCAGTACTCGGTATCAACCGAGCGCTCGGCTTCATCTTCATCAAGGTCCACAATGATGGAATGTTTGAGGTTTTCGACCCCGAACTTCCGCTCGTCACGGTCCCGACCCTGTACAACACCATCGTCGTCCACAAGGACTACACGCCGAAAATCCTGGAGTATCTCAGGCGTTGATTTCGATCAACGATTCAAGGCTCACCGCAGGGTGAGCCTCTTTTTTAAGTAGCCTTTTCCGCAACAATTCTCTATACTTTTGCTATGTATCGAAAAAATGGATACCGAGACGCCGATCTGGCTTTAGAAAAAGTACTTTCATAATATGAAAAAATCTCAAACCATCGTAAAAATCCTATCTATCGTTGTTGCTTTGCTTCTCATTGCAACCGCATTCTTTCTTTTTTATTCAGAAAAAAACGGGACACCTCGTTGCAAGGGAGCAAAGTGTCCCACAGAACGAGCCGAATCAATACCGTATGGACAAGTAACTCTTGCGCTTGAAGAATTCGCTCGATTCGATGCAATTATTGTTCGCCCAATCCGAGTGGCAAGCGATAGTCGTTGCCCATCTGATCTCACCTGCGTATGGGAGGGCACTGTCACCACTGAGATAGAGCTAACACCAGCAGGAGCAACCACCACGCTCAAAACGCTCGAGCTTGGAAAAACAATAAATATCAGCAATCATTCAGTTACACTCAAGGCAGTAACCCCATATCCAGCGTCAAACCTTGAAATCAAGCCAAATCAGTACCGACTTCAATTTGAAGTTGTAAAAAATGAAATAAAGTAATTCCAAGTGTGTACTATAGTGCGAGGATGAAGCCTCGAAAACTTCTAACCCTCGCCATGGTTTATTAGTATAATGTTCATGCAATCATATAACTATTGATCTAAAAACATTCTATACAATTCAAAAGGCCAGCGCGATACAAGCATCTTCGTAGAGAAATATAATTTGCAAAAATTCTCCCTCCTCAGAATGGGGGAATTTTTGTTGGTGAGGATAATGAAATAAATCTTTTCCTTGGGTGTACTAAAAGGTACACTATTGCCATGAAAGACACTGATCGGCTTGTATCGCAGACAGACGAAGAAATTGTTGTGCGCGTCCAGCAGGGCGACAGCGAGCTTTTTGGTGTTTTGATGGAGCGCTACTACAAAAAACTCCTTCGTTATGGGAAGCGCTTTGTTTCAGATAGTGCTGCTATTGAAGATTCAGTCCAAGATATTTTTATTAGCACCTACAAAACCATCAACAGTTTCAACCCTTCATTAAAGTTTTCGTCGTGGCTCTATCGAATCGCCCATAACGCATTCGTCAACGCACTCCGAAAGCAACAGAGAAGTCATATTCCCGTTCCAAGCTTCGATCTCGATGTGATTATTCCACATTCTGTCGACGAGGATGCACCACCCTCGGAAGAGGAGCTCCGTGCAATGAGGGAAATGATTGATCGCGGCCTCGAGAAAGTAAAACCAAAATATCGCGAAGTGCTCATTCTCCATTTCCTCGAAGACTTTAGCTACAAAGACATTTCAGATATTTTGAAAATCCCAATCGGCACCGTCGGTATCAGGGTGATGAGAGGGAAGGAGGCTCTACGAAAAGCATGTGAAGCGTTTGCCCAAGAAAAAAATAGTTTACAAACCTATGAATAATGAATTACTTCCACAAATCAATACTCAAGACACAGGAATTCAAGTCGTCTTGAAAAAGATTCAAGACGAGGACATCACCCCGTTGTCGAAGCGACTTTTCCATATTCGCCTCATAGCAGTGGTGGCGGTCATTCTCGCGGTGTGTATTGTGACCGTGTTTCTCTTGAGCTACATCGTGTTCGGTATTCGGATGGGCGGATACGCATCACTCCTAGATCTTGGTCTCACTGGCTGGCAAGTTTTCCTCATGCTTTTCCCATGGACACTTCTTTTGATTGATCTCGCTTTGATTGGTGTTCTTGAATGGCTTCTTCGCTCATTTAAATTTTGCTACCGTCTCCCAAGCCTCTACCTACTCCCGAGCGTTGTGGTCATCGTCCTTCTCGGGGGTTATGTGATCGATCGATTCCATGTGCATGACGCTGTTATGGGTCGAAGTCAGGATGCCGCCATCACTTTTCTCAAGGGATTCTATGAGAGCAATAAAAACCCCACACCCCCACCCAACGAAGTCGGAATTTTCCGAGCCACAGTTACTGGTATCTCCGGCAATCTTCTTATGGTCAACTTTGACGATACGATGCGCGCCACCTCAACGCCAATCGGTGTGTTTGTCGAAGATCCCGCGTTTCTTCGCACGATTTCGGTGGGTGAGCGGGTCTTTATTAAAGGACAGGTGGTCAACGGGACCCTTCAAGCCCAAGCTATCAGCAAGGTTTTCAAACCAACTCGACCTTTCTAGGTTTTTACCAAGTGCTATACTAACCGCATGAAAACAACAGGACTTTCGGGAAATGAGATGTATTGTCTCGACAAAGCAGGTTTTAAGGCAGGTGATTTGGTCGTAGGAAATAGTGTTCATGCCCTCGGTATCGGTCGAAGTATTGGCTCAGGCATTCGAGCAATTATGGGTGGGGAAGTAAAGCAGTTCACTGATCTCATCGAGGAGGGGCGTACCTCAGCACTTACCCGCATGGAAGATGAGGCAAAAAAGAGTGGCTCAGTAGGTATTACTGGCGTAACCAGCGAGCTTGTTTTTCATGGCACCAACATTGAATTTCTCTCAGTTGGTTCTGGTATTCACTCAAAACAGTACAAAGCAGGAGACGCACTGGAAAAATTTTCTTTTAGCACTTCGACTGACGGACAAGATCTCTATGTGCAGCTCGACGCAGACTACAAACCTCTCAAATTTGTTTTTGGAAATGTTGCCTATTCGATCGGTATAGCAAGCGGTATCATTGGAGCTTTCAAGACACTTGCTCGTGGAGAGATCCGGGAATTTTCTGATATTTTTAATACTACTCGACACCTCGCTCTCGAGAGAATCACTGCCGAAGCAAAAAAGCATGGTGCAAATGCTGTCGTTGGTATCGAGACCACTATTCTTCCTCTCATGGGCACCGGTCTTCAGGAAATGCTTATGATTGGCACAGCTTCCCACAATCCAGCTTTGCCAGCAGACGGTGTTGTTACAAGCGATCTTACACCTCAGGAAATGTGGAATTTGAGCAAGATGGGCTATGCACCACTCAAAGTCCTCATTGGTACGTCGGTTTACTCACTCGGTTTTGTTGGTGGAGTTACATCATTCCTCAAATCGTTCACAAAAGGGGAGATCCCAGAACTCTCAGAGCTTATTTACGAAGCTCGTGAAAATGCGCTTTCTATCATCAACAAAGAGGCAGAGTCAATCGGTGCAGACGAAGTGGTCGGTGTGAAGACCTACGTCTACCAGCTCGGAAGTGGTCTCATTGAATTCCTTGCGATCGGTACCGCGGTCAAAAAAGTTTCAGGTCTTAAAAATCATAGTGAACAACTCGTGCCCCAAGCATTTACTGCTGACTGGGATACTTTTGTAAATACCGCCGAGATGAGCTTCGGTATTGAACTCAACAAAGGTCTCTAGCTTTTTATCCAACTATTCACAGGGCAGGGCACAACTCATTTTGATAGGGTGGTATAATTTTCCTATGAAAAAGAAAATTCATTGGAATAAAGTTACATGGTACTCACGACTTGGTGCCATCATTCTTTTTGTAGGTATTGTGCCCGCACTCACATTTTATATAGGTCAATCACTTCAGGAGACTCAAGACTTGCTCAAGTATGAAAGACCTCAGGTTGTTCTCTCATCTTCAAAACACTCTCAAAAAATAGCGAAAATGGAGCGTGAGGCACGAGAGCAGGAAATTCTCTCGCAGCTTATCAATTCATGGAAGACAATCGCCCCAAAGCAAATTCCAAAATATCCAAAGCCGAGTGTTGCTTTTTATGGGTATCCAATTACCATGCAATTTATCGGTAACAACCACATCGTTCTCACGTACCAGGACAACTACAACGTCTACCAGGCCCTCTTCTCATACACCAACACAGGCGTTTTTACCTATAAAGATCAGTACATGGTAACAAAGCAGCTTTCTCCAAAAGCATCTCAGTGGCTTGATCTCTATGCAGACACAAGTCTTATACCATTCAGTACGTACAGTCTTACCACAACCCGGAATGGCGATGGGGTACTGCCATCAGATTGGTCTCGAGTTGATGGAA
>CAZTPW010000009.1:0-19642 GCA_964615725.1 uncultured Candidatus Saccharibacteria bacterium | reverse complement strand
TTATTTATTTGAATTCTCCCACATCTGTCGCCACAAAATCTTGATAAGTTCTGTGAAATCTCGACTTCGGATGATGAAGGCGAAGAGTTCTTTACCCCCACCTGCAAAAAGTACCTGATCACCATAAATCCAAAAACTCATATTCCATTTTGTGTCCTTAGGCGCGAAGCGTAGGGAAGTAAGTTGGTGTTCATTTTTCTGATGAAGCCACTTGTGCTCCTCTTGGTTTTGAATCGATCGGTCTGATTCCTTTTGAATACAATAAAGCATCACATTGTGAGTAAAACGGCCTTGAGCATGTTGTTTGAGAAATTCTTCACCAAGCGTGTCGAGCATTTCCTGCATTGGCCACATGAGGAATGTTTCCTTGTCACGAGCGTTCCATTGAGTATCGCGAAAAGCTTGGCGAATACCCTCAACACCGGAGTAAAAACGTACTCGCGGTCGAGCAACAACTTTTGCTTGTTTTTCACCCTGTTCAATCATCGAGAAAATTTCCGAGAATGCCCCCTCAATCTGGGACATTCTAGCTTTTTTGAGATTGAGCATCTGTTCTTGTTCAGCAAGTACAAAAACACGACTTGTATTGTCACTTTCCTCATTCACAAGACCAAGCTTCATAAGCTCATCGAGGCCGTCGTAGATGGTCGATTTCGGTTTGTTGAGATAGGCAGCGAGATCTGCAGCGTTTGAACGACCCACTTTAGTGAGGGTAGAGAGTACAGCTTGGGCGGCAGGCTTCATTGAGAGTGCCATAAGAGGATCATTTTCAGTGCCATTTCCTTGCTTTTTTGTTGTTACCTTTTTGTTTTTCATTGTTTTTAAGCCTTAAAATAAGGATATTCGGTGTTCGCCGAACAATGTACATATCATAACAATCACTGTATTCTATGTCAAGAATCCTTAGGTACTGTGCCTGGGGATAAAAACAACAACGACAAAAACGTTCCTTACTAATTCAATCCTATGAAACCCTGTAATCCTCTTACCGCCCTCTCCTGCGCCCTAGAATGGATTTTGGCGAATACGCCCGATGATTTGTGTTATATGGCTGACCTGATGCCATGGAACGCACTTCAACTTGATTACAAATTCCAGGTTTGTTTTGACGTTCAGGACAATAATTACAATGTCCTAGAGCGGGTGAGAGCGAAGCTTAATCGAGAAGAGCTTGCTCAGTATCGAGACAAAAATGTGCTCGATGCTGAAATATTGCTCCATTACCTTGAACTTCTCGAGCAGATTGACGGGGAGCTCAAGCTTATTCGTGAGCGCGATAGTCTCCTCAGTGCCGAACAGGCGCGCTTTCAGATTGCACTCGATCAGCATGAATCCTTAGACGGGATGAGGAAGAGGCAGTTTGAAAAATGGACGACGATGCGTGACACCTTGTTTACTGAGACCCATGCGAATCAGGATGGTATCATGAATCGCTTCCCGAAACCTGCATACATCAGCAACTTGGATGGGCAGCGAGGCAAAACCTATCTTCCAGTCAGTATCAACAAAACTGCTCGCTGGATTCTTGCGTGGATGCTCATGAAGCATTCACATATGTCGGCTGAAACATTTGCACAGCACTACATGCCAGATTATGAAAGCATCGGAATCGGCGTACTTATGCCGATCAATGCCTTCGCTGCATGGGAGCCGCTGTTTACGGTCCATCGTGTTGGTGCCGACTTCTTCAAAAAATACTTCTGGCAGATCCATCCCGAATATCCCGACCAGGTGTGGGTGGGGAAGTCAGAGGGGTGCTATCTCGACACCAGCAACCAAGCCACCGGCTATCACATGGAGGAAACGATTCGCGGGCAAGATCTTATTGCCCTGCGGCGTGAGCTTTCACTGGTGGCTTGGATTCAGAAGATGCAGGGCTGGGGTTACGATCGTGACTCGATCTGGCCTTACTTCGAACCCAAGGAAGGGTTCATGTCTCGCGTCTTTTCACCGACTACAGTGGGTTACGACGAGGTTGATCCAACAGAACAGGAGCTTGAAGCGAATGCGCTGTTTCGCGAGGAGTTCATTCCTCACGTGTTTGATCTCCTGTTTTCTCCCAAAAAATCAAAGGTTCGTAAACCTTCGAAAAAAACCTCGTGACCTGTTGGTCTTCGCAAGCGCTCCCGCAAGGGAGCGCTTTTTTCATTCTCATACTGCCTGCTATAATCAAATCATGACATCAATGACATATCACGAATTTCTCGCAACCCTCGACCACTGTCCTTTTTGCAATCCTTCGGGCGCAGATATTGTGGTAAAAAATTCTCATGCGTATCTTACATACTCCATTGCCCCATATCATGCTGACCACCTCCTTGTCATACCGCATCACCACATCGAGTATCTGAAGGAAATTTCTTCAGAAGAAAATCTTGAGATTGATGCTCTTATCAAAAAAGGAATTGAGATGCTCAACAAACTCGGCCATCAAAACATATCTGTCATTGTCCGTGAGGGGATGGGCTCGGGAAAATCAATCCCACACCTCCACTATCATATTGTGCCCGATATCGTTATTGCATACACCGACAACAAAGGTGTTGATCGAAAAATTCTTAGCGAAAACGAACGCAGCACACTCACCAAACGACTCAAAGCGGTTCTCTAGGACTACTTCTGACTTGAGAGGGCAACTTTTATTCCAAGAGCAATAAGAACGACACCTGTCACTTTCTCAACCCAATGGTGGACTTTACTTATTCGCTTTTTCATTCCTGCATGAGAAAAAACAAGGGCAAGGAATGCAAACCAAACAAAGGTGATAATCATCATTTCAATACCAAACATAAACTGAATAGCCTTTGGAGTGGTGACATCAATAATTTGGGTAAAGAGCGCAAGGAAGAAAAGACTTGCTTTGGGATTGAGCGCGTTGGTGAGAAAGCCGCTCCAGAGCGCTGATCGAGGAGAGATATCTGACGATGACTTCAAAACATCTGACCCAACATTCTCAGAGGCTGGTTTGGCGCGGAGTGATTTGTATCCGATATAAATAAGGTATGCAGCACCAAGGTATTTCATCGTGCTAAACAAAACGATTGATTGTGAGATCAAAAAACCAATTCCCAAAAGTGAATACGCAACATGAATCATAATACCGAGTGCAATGCCGACTGATGTGTAAATACCAGTTTTGCGAGAGTAGAGGAGACTGTTTTTGGTAACAATAGCAAAATCAGGTCCCGGACTTACAACAGCGAGGAAATGTACCGCTGCAACGGTGAGAAATTGTGCGAGTAGCATGGCAGTATCATACATTATTTTTTGCTCCGTGTAACTTTCTCGCATATATGCTTTTGCTATAATCAAAGACATGGCAGGAACCTATTTTCAAGGCAATTCGGAACACCAACAGCACATTTCTGTTGGTGGGATTTTAATCAATCAAGCACGCGAGATTTGGGCGTACTGATGTCGATGAGTCGTCGATTCTTGAGCGTATTCAACACAAACTTCGTTAAGCGATTCTCTATGAAATGTGTAACACTTAATCTCTGGGGCGGCCGAGTTCGGGAGGAGTACGGAAAGTTTTTTCAAAAGCATACCGAGGTTGATGTTTGGTGCTTTCAAGAGGTCTTTCGTGCAGCCCACTCTTTTTTTGATTTGCATCTTGATATTACAAAAATTGATCGTACCCTCACACAAACCCTCGAAGGGTATGTACCTGAGCATAATCATTATTTTTGCGAAGTCCTCGAAGATTTTTACGGTATTTCTTCTTGGATTCACAAAGATCATAAAATCGTTGATAGCGGAACACTTCTCGTAGCAAAAGGTGAGTGGCATGACAATCCGGATAAACACAATCGTGACCACGATCGAAAAGCGCTTTGGCTCGTTGCTGAATATCAAGGTAAGCATGTCATGATTATGAATATTCACTTCACTCATCGTCCCGAGGGAAAACAGGACAGTGAAAAGCGAATCAAGCAATCTCAAACACTTATCGACTTTCTCGCCACAAAGAAATACCCAACCATAATCATGGGTGACTTCAATCTGCTTCCAGACACCGAAAGCATCGCCATGATTGAGAGGGCAGGGTATCGTAATCTTGTAAAAGAATTCAACGTCTCCTCAACAAGAACCAGCTTATATCAAAAACCTTTACGATTTGCTGATTATATTTTTGTTTCACCAGAAATACGAGTAAATCATTTTGAGGTTTTGCAGGATGTTGTATCAGATCACCACCCACTTCTCATCGATTTCGATGTATACTAATATCATGAGTCAGTCTCGCGTTCATCCATCGCACGTTGAACACATCTACCACAACCTGATACGGGACATGATTATTATTATCGGAAGTCTCGTGGGTGCAGCTATCCTTCTTCGATATGGTGTCTTGGACCACATCATTTCACTCACACGCGGCGTCGAATTCCTCGCAAGTTTCCTGGCCGGTATCTTTTTTACATCCATGTTTACGATTGCGGCAGCTGCTGTCGCTCTCGGTGGTCTAGCGCAGCATATATCACCCTATGAGGTGGCATTTTTTGGTGCGTTCGGCGCGATGGTGGGGGATCTCATCATCTACCTCTTCCTCAGGGACAATCTTGAATATGATGTTATGGCGCTCATTAAGCGTTCAAAGTTCAAGCGTTTCCTGGCGCTTTCACGACATGGCTTGGCGCGATGGATCATTCCTTTTTTGGGAGCTGCTGTTATTGCCTCACCACTTCCTGACGAGATTGGCTTGGGTCTTATGGGTATGACCCGAATGCGTCTCATCTATGTACTGCCAATTACTTTTTTTATGAATTATCTCGGTGTTTTACTTATAGCAATGCTCGGCGGTGCACTCTAATATCGTGGTATACTAATACTTGTATAAAACATGGCTTTTTCATTCTTTTCATCTCATAAAAAAACACAAGATGCACAAAGTGGCAGCGACTCTGTCATGCGACCAGCTACTGATCCTTTTGTGGATCCTTTCCTTCCAAATCTCATCCCGAAAAATCCCGCTCTGAAACCGGTGCAGTCACCGAAACCGGAGAGTAAGTTCAACACTTTCCTTTTCTTCTCATTTCTCATATGTTTCGTTTGTGCCTGGGTCGCACTCCACAGCACGTGGTACTTTTCGGTCGATCAGGAGGCAAAGGCGGTGCTTTTCCTCCAAAAATACCTTACCAAGAGCGATATTTTTGTAAAAATCCTTCAATTTTTCTCTGATTACACCAATATCGTCACGTATAGTGCGCTCGCACTTTTTGTGTACTGGTGTATCGACTGGGGTGGTGGGGTGCGCATGGCGCTCGTCGGCTTTTTTAGTGTAGGTCTCAACCAGACCCTCAAGACAACATTCAAGCAACCCCGTCCTTACAAAATCGAATCAGGTGTGAGGAGGCTTATTTCATCGAGTGGTTTTGGTATGCCGTCGGGACACGCACATGAGACATCCGCAGTATTTGGTGTCCTTGCTGAAAAAGTGAATAAAGGGTGGGTGTGGGCTACTGTAGTCTTCATCGTCATTATGGTCGGAATCTCACGTGTGGTGCTCGGGGCACACCTTCCTATGCAGGTAGTCGCGGCTTGGTTTGTATCAGCTGCAACAATACTTTTTGTTTTGTTTATTGAACCATTTATTATTCCTTGGTTCTCTCAGAAGAAATATGGATGGAAGGTTACGGTACTCTTTTTGTTCTCATGGTTTTTTCTTGGAGTTGTTTATTACATGTGGCAGAGATTGACCCCGATTGCTGAGTGGCCTCATCGCTTCTTCTATAGCTCAGAGTTCCGTTATGATTTCTATATTCAATGTGGTGCATTGTGGGGTTGGTTGTGTGGCGCGGCGTATTGTTATCAATTTCTCGGACAGGAAATAGGGGTGCAATGGTGGAGAAGAGTTATTCGCTACATCATCGGTATCCTTATTATTGGTATCTTGTATCTCTCGGTATCGTATATATCAGATGTCCATATTGCACCACTCTCATTTCTTCTTGGACTTATTGTCGGAATCCTTATCGGAGGAGCATTTCCAACACTCTTTAAAAAGTACTTCTAATGGATTCTATTTCACATTTTCTTTTTCATCTTTTTCGCCATGTTAGCGATTTGGGTCCATTGGCGTACGGTGCCATTTTTCTCCTGACATTCATAGAGTCTTTTGCGTTTTTCGGCGCTCTTGTGCCTGGCACACCGGTTGTGGTTTTTCTCGGATTTCTTGCCTCAAAGGGTGAAATCAATATCTATCTTCTTATTGTCATGGCAATCATCGGGGGTATTTTAGGCGATGCTGTGAGTTACTACCTCGGTACGAAAGGGACGCGTTTCTTCAGTTATGAAAAAAAGATTCTGAATATGAACCACCTCGATCGTGGCAAGAGATTTTTTGCAAAATATGGTGATCGAAGCATCTTCCTTTCAAGATTTGTTGGGCCAATCAGACCGATCGTTCCTTTCATTGCTGGTCTCGCTCAGATGGACAAAAAAGTTTTCCTTTTTTGGAATGTTACATCATCAATCGTGTGGTCACTCTTTTATGTACTTCTCGGGTATCACTTTGGCAACTCGATAGGGAAGATGGGGTCATTGTGGAATATAATTGTTACCGCATTTCGCCATATTTTTTTCTAGACACTTCTCCTGATTGTATTTGAAAAAATAATGTACGTTATGATGATTTTGTGATAAAATCGCGTAATGAAAAGAGTTTTAAAAAAGCGAATCGTCTATATTCCAGCAATCATTATCATTATTGTATTGATTGCAATACCGTATTTTTCATCCAAGAAGAACGGTGATCTCAATCTCGCACAAGCCGCAAAGCGTGACATTGTTCAGACTGTTAGTGTGACAGGAAAAGTAAAATCTGTGTCCGATGTAACACTCGCTTTTGAGCGGGGCGGTAGAGTAAAGTCACTTCCTGTAGATGTAGGTACAAAGGTAAGCATTGGCCAGACATTGGCATCGCTTGAAAATAGCGACCTTCTTGCTGATGTGGCTCAGGCTGAAGCAAAAGTAAAAGCGGAGCAGGCAAAGCTCGATCAGCTCAACAAGGGAAGTACTCAGGAAGATATCGATGTTGCCCAGAGCCAATACAATAGCGCACAATCAGCACTCGCGGACGCAAAGCGTTTGGCAGTTGATGCTATTCGAGATGCATACACAAAGGCAGATGACGTGCTTTACAACAAAGCCGATCAGTTTTTCAGCAACCCACGTTCTTCCGCACCCATCTTCACTCTCGCAGCTGATTTTCAAGTAAAGATATCGGTGCAGAATCTCCGCCTCGATATTGGGAAGATGTTCACTGATTGGTCTACAAAAGTACAGACCGCATCTGCTACTGGTGATATTTCTGCACAGCTTGATCTTGCTCAGAAAAATCTTGCTTCACTTCGTGACTTCCTCGACCTACTCGCATCAGCGGTAAACAATGCTTCAGCAAATAACTCTATTTCACAAACCACCCTTGATACCTACAAGGCTTCAGTTTTGACTGCGCGTACTACGGTGACGTCAGCGATTTCTGATCTATCACTCTCACTCAAGAGTGTTCGAGCAGCAGAATCAGACCTTGCACTCCAAAACTCAAAGCTCATTCTCGCCAAAACACCAGCACGACCTGAGACGATTCGTCAGCAGGAGGCAGCACTTGAGCAGGCACGAGCAAGTCTTCTTGGTTCACAAGCCCAGCTCAACAAATCAATCCTCCGATCACCAATTGAGGGGGTAGTTACAAAGCGTGATGCAGAGCTTGGCGAAATCATTTCAGCTAATACTCCAGTGGTGACGGTTATTTCTACAAACTCATACAAAATGGAGGCAAATATCCCTGAATCTGACATCGCTACAGTAAAGGTGGGGGATACTGCCGATGTAACACTCGATGCGTATACCGGTGTGCATTTCCAGGCTGTTGTAGCATCACTTGATCCCGCTGAGACAGTTGTTGAAGGTGTGCCTACCTACCGAGCAGTCTTCATGTTTGTAAATCAGGACGATCGAATTCGATCGGGTATGACTGCCAATATCGACATTGCAGTAAGTAAGGTCTCGGGGGCCATAACAGTACCTTCTCGATCAGTCAAAGATGTAAACGGCAAGAAAATTATTCAGATCAAGGAAGGTGACGCACTCAAAGATATTGAAGTTTCGCTCGGTATCAAAGATAGCGAGGGTAACATTGAAATCAAACAGGGAATCTCTGAAGGGCAAACCGTAGTTATCCCAACGGTCCGATAGATTTTCTATGATCGAGGTCTCACATCTTAAAAAGGAATACCGAAACGAAGGTGTAACAACAAAGGCCCTTCGTGATGTTTCCTTTTCTATTAAGAAAGGTGAGTTTGTGGCAATCATGGGCCCGTCGGGGTCGGGTAAGTCTACACTCCTGCACATTCTCGGATTTCTCGATACTTACACAGGAGGTAAGTATCTTTTTGAGGGGAGGGAGGTAGCAGACTATACTCCAGCTGAAATCGCAAAAATGCGAAACAGCAAAATGGGATTCATTTTTCAGGCATTCAATCTTTTACCACGAACGACAGTGCTCGAAAATGTGAAGTTGCCCCTTCTTTACTCCGACGTCCCTGAGAAGGAGTGGGATGAGCGAGCCCATAAGGCTCTCGAGTCAGTAAACATGCTCCACCGCATCAATCACGAACCATCACAACTTTCCGGTGGTGAAAAGCAGCGTGTTGCCATCGCACGCGCTCTCGTAATGAACCCTTCAGTAATTTTTGCCGATGAGCCCACCGGCAACCTAGACTCAGTGTCAGGACGTATGGTCATTGAAACCATCCAAGATCTCAATGAAAGGTTGGGTCATACGATTATTCTTATTACTCACGAAACACTAACCGCGGAGCATGCCCAAAGGATCATTCGTATTAAGGACGGAGAAATTGAAAGCGACACCAAGGTCGGAAGTCGTCGCCGAGCAAAAGACATTTTCAACAAATAATCTATGAGAATCGCTTACGACATAAAAACAGCATTTGTTGGCCTTCACACAAATCGCTCACGATCGCTTTTGACGATTCTCGGTATCGTTATTGGAGTTGCAGCGATTATCCTTATCATGGCACTAGGTGCTGGAGCGCAAGACTATATTCTCGGTCAGGTGCAAGGTATCGGCTCAAAAACTATTGTCGTGATTCCAGGTCGAGAACCAAAAGGCCCATCCGATGCTGCTCAGGTGTTTAGCGATTCGTTGAAGGTAAGGGATCTTGAGCTTCTACGAAAAAAGGAAAATGCCCCGACGATCGCCCGAATGACCCCATTTCTTTTTGGAGGGGAAAATGCTTCCTATGAAGGTGAGACGTACCGTCTTTCACTCTACGGCGCTGACGCAACGATGTCTCAAATTTTTGACCTAATACCCGATCAGGGAGAATTTTTCGACCTTGATGCGATTTTGTCGCAAGCAAATGTTGTTGTCCTTGGTTCAAAAGCAAAAACAAAGCTTTTTGGTGATGGTGATGCAATAGGGCAGAAAGTCAAAGTGAAAGACCAGGCATTTAAAGTAATCGGCGTCTTACCAGAGAAGGGACAGGTTTCGTTTTTTAACTTTGATGAGGCAGCTATTATTCCTTATACGACCGCACAGCAAAAGGTTTTTGGAATTAAATATTTCCACCGATTTATGGTTGAGGCTTCATCAGAAGCTGATATTGATCGCACTGTCGCTGACATTAAATACACACTCAGGGATTCACATAAAATCACCGATCCAGAAAAGGATGATTTTTACGTGCAGTCACAAAAGGATCTTGCCGATCGAATTGGCGTCATCACCCAAGCACTCACGATCTTTCTAGCGCTTGTCGCAGCTATTTCACTCATTGTGGGCGGTATCGGTATTATGAACATCATGCTTGTGTCAGTTACTGAGCGAACTCGAGAAATTGGTCTTCGAAAATCACTTGGTGCAACGGACCAGAACATCCTCAGACAGTTTTTGTTGGAAGCTGTGATTCTTACCGGTCTCGGCGGCCTTATCGGTGTGATTATTGGTTCAGTCATGTCTTTTGGAATCACCCTTATTCTTCAAAATTTCTTCATTTCTTCATGGACCTATTCGTTCCCGATCCTTGGTGCAGTCCTTGGAATTACCGTTTCGGCAGTGATTGGTCTTATTTTTGGAATTTATCCGGCCCGAAAGGCATCTCGCAAGAGTCCTATGGAGGCGTTGAGGTATGAATAGGGGATGTGGTATACTGACCGCCTGACGGATTATTAGTAATTTTTATTGTATGTTTAACGAAATCCTTCAATCAGAAAAGAAAAAAATTTCGCTCATTCTTAGTGCTCTTTCTGCATTCATCATTATCGCAGCTCTCTTTCTCCTCGTTCGAGGCGTAACCCATATCGGCAAGGCAAATCATGGTCCAATGGACGGCCAGCGTACTGTGTACGTTTCAGGACACGGTGAGGCGTTTGCAATCCCAGATGTGGCGACTATCTCATTCCAGGTTGATAACCTCGCGGCAAGTGTACCAGAGGCTCAGACTGCTGTTACTACAAAGATGAATGATATTCTCGCATATCTCAAAACACAGGATATTGCTGAAAAGGATATCAAGACAACCAATTACAATATCTATCCTGAATACGAATACCAGGGTGTCTCATGCCTAAATGGCTACTGCCCATCAGGCAAGCAGGTGCTCAAGGGATATCGTGTCTCAAATAGCATCACCGTAACAATCCGAAAGACTGAAACCGCGGGCACTATTCTCTCAGGACTCGGTCAGAAGAAGGTCTCAAATGTCAGCGGTATTAGCTTCATTGTTGAAAATCCTGAAAAGGCAAAGGCAGAAGCTCGCGCAAAAGCAATTGCTGATGCAAAAGCAAAGGCGAAGGTTCTCGCTGAATCACTCGGTGTTGATCTCGACGAAATCATCAACTTCACAGAAAATAGCTACCCTGCATACGATATGTACGCGCGAGGTGGTGTGATGATGGAATCTATCTCAGCTGCTCCAAAGGCACCAACACCTGAGATTCCAGCCGGCGAAAGCAAGATCACATCTGATATCACTATTGGGTACCAGATCGATTAGAAGGCTCTAGTAAGCCACGAAAGGAGAGTGTATTGACTCTTTTCCACAAACCAAGTACTATGTAAAGAAGGCCAGGAGGCCTTTTTTACTAAACATACCTATGAAAATTATCGAATATATTAAAGAGACACGAGCAGAAATGAAACACGTTGCGTGGCCTTCACGCGCGCAGTCTATTTCATATTCAGTGATCGTTCTCATCGGGTCTGTTCTCGCAGGTCTCCTCCTCGGAGCATTCGACTCCTTCTTCATTACGATTGTCGAAAAGATTATCAACTAGTTCGCATCTCCACTCCTATGTCAAAGCAAAAAATCGAGGAAGGACGCAATTGGTACGCAATTCATACCTACGCAGGATATGAAAATGCCGTTGCACGTAACCTCAAACAGCGAATCGACTCTCTCGGCATGGAAAACAAGATTTTCAACGTGCTTGTTCCTGTCGAAAAGATTTTTAAAGTAAAAGGTGGTAAGCGAGTAGAAGAAGAGCAGAAAATCTATCCCGGCTACATTCTCGTAGACATGATTGTGACCGATGACTCGTGGTACGTTGTTCGAAACACCCCTCGCGTGACAGGATTCGTGGGTTCAGGAGTATATCCAGTACCTCTCGACAAGACTGAAGTTGAAACCATCTTCAAGCGAATGAATACTGACACCACCAAGCACAATATCGATCTCGCTATTGGTGATGCAATCAAGATTTCAGATGGTCCATTCAAGGATCTTGAAGGGAAGGTCAGCGAAGTCGATCAGGAGCGAGGCAAGGTCAAGGTTCTCGTTTCAATGTTCGGTCGAGAGACCCCAGTGGAGCTCGATTTCTTGCAATTGAAGAAAATATAAGGTAAGCTAACGAAACATTACATTTATGGCAAAAAAGGTTGTAAAGAAAATTAAGGTATTGGTTGCGGCGGGGAAGGCTACTCCAGCTCCACCGCTCGGACCTGCACTTGGTCAGGCAAAGGTGAACATTGGTGAATTCGTTACCAAGTTCAACGATGCGACTCGAGCAAATATGGGCGATATCGTTCCCGTTGTGATCTCGGTCTATGACGACAAATCATGGGACATGGTCCTCAAAACCCCTCCAGCATCGTCACTTATCTTGAAGGCGATCGGTAAAGAAAAGGGTTCAGGAAAGGCTCCAAGCGAAAAGGCAGGCACCATTACAAAGGCAAAAATTCGAGAAATTGCTGAGAAAAAGATGAAGGACCTCAACGCAAATGACGTAGAGGCAGCAATGAAAATCATCGAAGGCTCATGCCGATCAATGGGCGTCGAAGTAAAGTAAAGTCAAAAATCGTGTCCTTCGGACACGATTTTTGCTATAAAACTGATTTTTCATAAAAATCTATGGCAAAGTTTACCAAAGACCAATCAATCAAGGACTTCCAGCGATTCATTCGTGAGGTGTATTCAGTGACCAATGATCGCCTCTATTCTACGTGGGATCTCCTCACACATATCCAACGTTTCGCAATGCGAGGTATGAAGGGTGTTCGCCGTAATGACAAGAAAAAAATCGAGCAAAACCTTCTTATTTCTTTTGCATTTTTGATGGCAGTAGCAAATCGTCTCCACATCGATGCTGAAGAAGAGCTTTGGTGGCGATTCCCAGGACTTTGTCCATACTGTGGCCGTGTTCCATGTACTTGCCGACATGGGAAACGTCCATCAAATCGAAAGAAAAAGCTCATCGAATCTATCGATGGTCGTCCTCAGTCTTTGAATGATTACCAGAAGCTTTTCGATCAAATTTACCCTGCAAAAGGTACTAGTCTTGTAAACACCAGCATACACTTTGCCGAAGAGGTGGGGGAGCTCGCTGAGGCAGTCCAGACATTCTCTGGTCGCCACACCCGAAAGCATTTTGATGATGTCTTGCTCGAGCTGGCCGACCTCGTTTCTAATGTATTCACCTTTGCAAACTCTGCCAAAATCAATCTCGCTGAATCTCTCGAAAAAATGTACAGCGACTCATGTAATGTGTGCCATAAATCGCCCTGTGTTTGTCATTTTGCCAAAGTAGCAGTGATGAAGAGTTAAATCCTATCGAGGGTCTTGAAGGTATACGTAAGACCCATCTTCTCATCTCGGTGATTTTCCTCGAAGACTATTTTTTTGAAATCTTGCTCATACTCAGGAAAGAAGACTTTTGCTGGTAGATCTGACTGTACGACGGTGAGATAGAGTCGGTCAGCGAGGGCAAGTGTTTGAGCGAAAATTTGACCGCCGCCAATGATAAAAATTTCATCAGAACCTTGTCCTGATTTTTGGGCGAGAGCGAGGGCGTCCTCGATCGTGTCCGCAAGTTCAACCCCTGGTATTTTAAGGTCCGTATTTCGTGAAAGGACGATATTGGGGCGGTTGGGTAGGGGTCGGCCAATAGACTCGTAGGTTTTGCGCCCCATGATTACCGGATGGCCTGTCGTAAGGCTTTTAAAGCGCTTGAGATCATCAGAAATCCGAAAAAGCAGATCATTATTTTCGCCAATCCCACGATCTTTTTCTTGGAGTGCAACTATAATACTGATTTTTGGTTTTGTACCAGACACTATTTTTTCTTTTTAATGTCACGATCAGAATAGAGGCGAGGAAGCATTTGGTCTGGAGACCAGTGTTTTTTCATTTCAGAGAGACTTGGGGTAGTCTGATATTTTCCAGTTTTTGAATAATCGTCGCCCAAAATATGCCCTGTCTCAAAGAACACAATCTGGCCAATTCGGCGACCAACAACAAGAGGGATAGCGTAATGGCGGGAATTATTCGTGATTTCGAGTGTCCATCGATTTACATACCCAACGTCACCCCAACCAGCACACTTACATACTTCAATAAAACTTCGACCGAGTGATGAGCGTGCTTTCATCATAGTGGTGATGTGCTTTTTACCACCGATGAATTCATTGGTGTGTGCAAGAATCGTCTCGCCTGGCTCAATCAAGATAATTTTGTCATCAGGAGCAATACCTTCCCATTCAAAACCAGAAAATCCAGCGAATACCTCTTTTGCAAGCTGGGCCTTTATCGGCTTTCCGCCCCACACATAGTCAACGTGTTTCTTGTTGTAGATGTTGTAGTAATTGAGGAAATAATTCGGCTTCTTTTCCTTGAAATAGTACTCGCCGAGGGTAACGTCGTAGCTTGATGTTGCGAGATTTTTTGGATTGAATGGTTCGATGATGATATCGCCCTTCGCCATTTCTTCTAGAATTCTTCGATCAGATAGTGCCATAAAATTTCTGTTATTGGTATAAATCAATCGTATCACATTCAAAAAAACTGCAACGACTTGTCTTGATACAACAATCGTGTTTAAAACAGGTTATACCGCGATTGGTGCCTTGATGTACGGGTGGGGGTCATAGCCAATGAGCTCAAAATCTTTGAATGAAAAATCCTCAATTTCTTTAATTACAGGATTGATCTTGATTGCGGGCATTGGTTTTGGTTCTCGCGATAGCTGAAGCTGGGCCTGCTCGAGGTGGTTGAGGTAGAGGTGGGTATCTCCACCAGTCCAGATAAACTCACCTGGCTTGAGCCCGGTCACTTGGGCAAACATGAGTGTAAGAAGGGCGTACGACGCTATGTTAAAGGGGACGCCGAGAAATGTATCAGCGCTTCGCTGGTAGAGTTGGCAGGATAATTTTCCGTTTGCAACATAAAACTGAAAAAGACAGTGACATGGCGGAAGTCCAGCCTTATCCATCTCCTCGATATCGGCAACATTCCACGCACTTACGATAATCCTTCGCGAATCTGGTTTTGTGCGGAGAAGTTTAATCGCCTCTTTGATCTGATTAATTGTTTTTCCTGATGGGGTTGGCCACGACGTCCATTGATAACCGTATACAGGGCCAAGGTTGCCCCATGTTTTTGCAAAATCAGAGTCCGATTTGATCTTTTCAGTAAAATCTTTTAAACCATTCTGCCATTCAAGCGATGTGGCTTTTTCTTTATTGGGAGGAATAGGTTTTCCGTGAGCTTTGAGATATGCGGTATATGGCCACTCATTCCAAATACCAACCCCGTTTTCAACCAAGTAACGAATATTGGTGTCTCCCTTTAAAAACCAGAGAAGTTCATGAAGTATGCTCGAGAAATTAACCTTCTTTGTTGTGAGGAGGGGGAAACCCTTTTCGAGGTCGAATCTCATTTGCGGACCAAATAGACTTTTTGTGCCGACACCTGTGCGATCGGTCTTCGTTGCACCATAATCCATGATTGATTGCAGAAGATTGAGGTACTCGCTATCACAATGGTTATACTTTTTCATAGTATTAGTATACCTCTTTATAAAAAGCTAGGTTTTGTATTTTGTTTTATAATAAAGAATATGAAACAGGCACGATTCATAGTGATTGACGGTTGTGAAGGTGCTGGTAAATCAACACTCATTCAAAGTGCTGTTAAAAAAATTGGTAATACCAATATTCTCATTACTCGAGAACCGGGTGGATCGCCTTTTGCGGAAGATGTTCGGTCACTTATGCTGAAGCATCCGCTTTCATCAACACTTTCACCAGAAACACAATTTGGTCTTGCGTGGGCCGCGCGACACAATCATCTCGTTACCACGATCGTTCCCGCCCTGCAGAGGGGGATTGCGGTCATCTCAGATCGGTTTGATAGTTCCACCTATGCATATCAGGTGGGTGACCAGTCTTGTGGCCACAGTCTTGAAAAAGCTTTTTGGGAAGTCCGTGAGGCCTTTTTAGCGAAGTGCAAACCCGATCTTTATATTTTTCTTGATGTGGAGCCTCGTATTGGTCTGGCAAGAGTAGCTTCACGAAAAGGTGAGGTAAATCATTTTGATGGGCGTGCGTTGGAGTATCATGAGCGCATACGAGCGGGCCTCAAGAAGTTTTTTGAACACGTACCTCATATTGTCATTGATGCTAATCGCTCTCAAATCGAAGTTGAAGAAGATTTTTTGAAAACACTCGATCGTTTTCTTAGCTCAAAAGGTGGTATTACCCATCTTTCGGTAGGAAAACCAGCACACTCATAAAATCATCAGTCTAGTGTGCCGACTTACGAAACACGTTCTATACTTAAGGCATGTTACAGACCAATCTCTGCTTTTTACGAAGGGGAGATGAGATCCTTCTCGCAATGAAGAAGCGCCGGTTTGGTGCTGGAAAGTGGAACGGTTTTGGTGGTAAATGCGTCGACGATGAAACTCCTGTCGAATGCCTCCTACGCGAAGCAAAGGAAGAAGTGTCCGTAAACCTCGATCCCAAAAAACTCAAAAAAGTTGCCCTTATTCAGTTTGAATTTCAAAATAAAACTGAATGGAATCAGCTCTGTCATGTCTTTGAGGCGTGGGAGTGGGAGGGGGAGCCGACAGAATCAGAAGAGATGCGTCCTCAATGGTACAAGATCTCAGAAGTCCCCTACGATGTGATGTGGAAAGATGATCGATTTTGGTTGCCTCATATTATTAAGGGTGAGCTTGTAAAAGCCTATTTTCTCTTTACCGAAAATGGCGACATGACTCCTACCTACAATGTAGAGGTGGTAGATAAGCTCGATTAATACCATGAAGGATATTCAGATACAAAAACTCATCAAAAAAGAGCAACTCCGGCAAAAGAAGGTTATCAACCTTATCGCATCAGAAAATTATGTTTCAGGCGATGTCTTGAAGGCGCTTGGCACCGAACTCACCAATAAGTACGCCGAAGGGTATGCGACCAAGCGCTACTATGGTGGCAATGAAATTATCGACCAGATTGAGCAGCTTTGTATCGACCGTGCCCTCAAGCTTTTTGGACTGAAGGAGGATGAGTGGCATGTAAATGTGCAGGCACTCTCCGGATCTCCTGCAAATCTCGCTGTCTATGTAGGCACTCTACCGAAGGGGGGAAAAATTATGGGAATGTCACTCGATCAAGGTGGGCACCTTACTCATGGGCAAAAAGTTTCTGTAACAGGAAAATTTTTCGAGCATGTTCCTTATGGTGTGAACCCGCGCACAGAAATGCTTGATTATGGAGCACTCCGCACAATCGCTCTTGAGAAAAAGCCAGACATTATTGTTGCTGGATACACAGCATATCCACGTACGGTTGATTTTAAAAAGTTTCGCGAGATTGCGGATGCGTGCGGGGCACTGTTTATGGTTGATATGTCACATATTGCAGGGCTTGTGGCGGGGAAGCAGTACCCTTCACCTTTTGAATATGCAGATATTGTCACCACGACTACTCACAAAACCCTACGCGGCCCTCGATCCGCTCTCATTTTTTCTCGAAAAAGTAGAAAAACAAAAGACCCAGCCAAGGTCGATCTCACAATCGACAAGGCAATCGATCGCGCCGTTTTCCCCGGTCTCCAGGGTGGTCCACATATGAATCAGATTGCGGCAGTTGCGGTAGCGCTCAAGGAAGCAGCCTCTCCGTCATTTAAAAAGTATGCATCTCAGGTTACAAAAAATGCTCGAGCACTCGCCACAGAACTTTCAAAGAGGGGGTGGAGAATTGTTTCTGGCGGTACCGACACACATCTTGTTTTGATAGATACTTGGATGGGGGGCACAAAGAATGCTCAAGGAGCTGGAATGATAGCAGGCAAAGATGCTAGTGATAAACTTGAGGCTGCAGGTATTATTGTTAATAAAAATGCAATTCCTTTCGACACACGGCCACCTACTGATCCATCAGGAATTCGTATAGGCTCGGCCGCTGAGACAACTCGAGGGAAAAAAGAGAAAGATTTTATAAAAATTGCAGAAAAAATTGATTCAATTTTGAGAAAATAACAATTCCTATGGGAAAAGACCCATTTGATAAAAATTCATTCATCATCACTCCACAAATTCAAGAATTTCTCGAAAAATATGAAATTCGCAGACTTCGCCGTGATTTCTTTGACCGCCTCACACTTCTCGTAATTGCTGGTCTTGGTCTCATTACAGCGTTGGCGTGGGACGAATTTTTTAAAAAAGTTTTTCACCATCTCTTTGGTGAACTTGAAGGGCTTGCCTATGATTTTTTGTATGCATTCATTCTTACAGCACTTACCACATTCGCAACCCTGATTCTCAAACGTCTTTTTCGAGGAAACACTAAGCGTGAGTAAATTTTCTCGTCATTTCTAGGCTTTTTTGCTACAATTTCCGCTATGAACGAAACGCTTAAAAAGGCTCTCTCTGAGGCTTACAAAGCCGTGCTTTTGGAGGGGAAATTCAATGAAAGTCAGTCAAAAGACCCGCTTTTCACCCTCGAAAGACCAGCAATCTATACTCACGGTGACTATTCATCGAACATCGCCATGGTATCTGCAAAGGCGCTCGCTACCAACCCGAGAGATCTCGCCACAAAAATTGTTGCCAAGCTCCATGAATCTCATCGCACCAACCCAATTCCTCATATAGAAAAAATTGAAGTTGCAGGCCCTGGCTTCATCAACTTTTTCGTTGCTCGATCGTTTTTTACTGAAACCATTGTTGATGTTTTGAAAAAGAAGAGCTCGTACGGAAAAAACACAACGCTCAAAGGTAAAAAAATTGTTGTTGAATACACCGACCCCAACCCATTCAAGCTCATTCATATTGGTCATTTGATGTCGAACTCTATTGGTGAGGCGGTGGCACGTATTGTTGAAGCATCGGGTGCAAAAATTATCCGCGCGAACTATCAGGGTGACGTTGGCCCCCATGTAGCCAAAGCGATTTATGGCATGAGACTTATGAAAGAGGGGATGCCAACAGCAAAAGCCGACAAGCGCACCAAAGTCGAATTCCTCGGAAATGCCTATGCCGCTGGGGCCCGTGCATTTGAATCTGATGAGCAAGCCGCTCGAGAAATCAATGCAATCAATAAGAAAGTCTATGATCGTTCAGATCGAGACATTAATAAACTCTATGACCTCGGCCGAGCTTGGAGCCTCGACTATTTTGAGGTGATCTACAAACGAGTCGGCACTCGATTCAATAAGTATTTTTTTGAAAGCAAAACTTCAAAAGTTGGGCAGGCTATTGTTGAGGCACACCTTGCTGACAAGGTTTTTGAGAAAAGTGACGGTGCGATAGTTTTCCGCGGTGAAAATCACGGTCTTCACACAAGAGTTTTTATTAACAAAGAGGGGCTTCCAACCTACGAGGCAAAAGAGCTTGGACTTTCTGCTCTTAAATTCAAAACCCTCAAGCCTGATATTTCTCTCGTCATTACCGCAAATGAGCAGAGTGAGTATTTCAAAGTACTTCTCAAGGCGCTCGCCGAAATCGACCGCGTTGAAAATCGAAAACCAGGCCAAGCAGAGCGCACACTCCATATCTCGCACGGTATGCTTGTCCTTCCAACAGGAAAAATGTCTTCGCGAAAAGGGGAGGTAGTTGCTGCTGACACCTTGATCGACGAAGCAATCAAGAAAGTCGAACAAAAAATGCTTGAAGCAAGTGGAAAAAATGTACAGTTTAAAAATGAGAAATCGAAGCGCCTCGCTGTAGAGCAGATCGCAATCGGCGCAATCAAATACGTCATGCTTCGCCAGTCACCAGGCAGCAACATTGTCTACGAGGTCGATAAGGCACTGTCTTTTGACGGTGATTCAGGACCGTATCTTCAGTATTCGTGTGTGCGAGCCCAGTCAGTACTCACCAAGGCAAAAAAAGAGGG
>CAZTPW010000008.1:0-31979 GCA_964615725.1 uncultured Candidatus Saccharibacteria bacterium | reverse complement strand
GGGTGTATAATAGATGCATTAACAATAGTGTAATTTATTATGAATCCTAACGATAATCAATTTGTAGAGCAGGGAGGCAGCAAGACACCTATCATTATTGGGGCTGTCGTCGTTGTTATCCTCGTAGTCCTCGGTCTTTATTTCTGGCTCGGTGGCTCAAAGTCTGACGATATGGTTGTAGATGAAAACACACCTTCTACTCCAGCAAATCCAGACAATGGATACGTTCAGATAGTCAATGTGAAGCATCAGTACAAAAACGGTACCCATACTTATGCGGGTGATATCGATCTTCCAACACCTTGTGAGAAGCTCACTTCATCAGCAGTTGTTGACCCTCAGAATTCAAATAAATACACTCTCACATTCACTACTACATCTACCGCACAGACTTGTGCTCAGGTACGAACATCAAAGTCTTTCAAGCTTTCATTCAAGGCAGGAAAAGATATTACCGTAGAAGGTACATTAAACGGCAAGAAGCTTCGACTCAACATGTTTGAGGTACGAGCTGATCAGGATCTCGATTCATTCGATATCTATATCAAGGGCTAATCTGGCATCGTATTGCCATGTCAGAAGAGAAAAGGCACGTTATTGTTGTAAAGGCTGACGGAGAAAGGGAACCCTTCAATAGGGAGAAACTCGTTCAATCACTCGCTCGTGTTGGTACATCACCTGAGGTTGTAGAAAAGGTGGTTACTCACATCGAAGCTGAGATCATGAATGAAATGAGTACTACCGATATCTACCGTCACGCCTTTTCTCTTTTGCGTGATTTTGAAAAGAGGGTCGCGGCTCGCGATTCGCTTGGCCGCGGCCCGATTGGGCGCGGTCCCACCGGTTTTGCTTTTGAGGATTATATCGGCGAGGTCTTCCGTGCTTATGGATACCAAGTGGAAGTGGGCAAAATGGTTCAAGGTCACTGTGTATCACACGAAGTGGATCTTATAGCCTACGATAGTAAGAAGCTCATCATGGGCGAGCTCAAATTTCACAATGAGCTTGGCTACAAGTCTGATCTTAAGGTGGCGCTTTATGTAAAGGCACGCATGGACGATCTCAAGGGTCGCAATTTCATGTGTGGTGGCAAGTCACGTAGTATTGATGAAGGTCTACTACTCACCAATACCAAGTTCACCCAGACCGCCATTCAGTATGCTACCTGCTCGGGCCTACCTCTTATTGGTTGGAACTATCCTGAGGGCAAGGGAAATCTCCAGGAAATGATTGAGACAAAGGGACTTCATCCTATTAGTTGCTTGAGCTCGCTCACTCATCACAATCGCGAGGATCTTTACAAGCGTGGAGTTGTCCTATGTAAGACACTTCTCGAAAATAAGGACATACTCCTCCAGGTCGGCATTCGTGAACTTCAGCTCGAGGAAGTGCTCGATGAGGTTCGATCTCTTTTTACAGCGGAATAATGCACACAAGGAATGTCACAATTTTACTCAGCAAAACGCACAAAAAATCTCTTTGACCCATCAAGCGATGAGCCTTTTAAGCTTTCGCGTAGCAAGATCGATCTTTTTTTGGAGTGCCCGCGTTGCTTTTATTTCGATCGGCGCCTTGGCGTAGGACGACCACCAGGTTTTCCCTTCAACCTCAACAAAGCTGTCGACACACTTCTCAAAAAAGAGTTTGATATTCATCGTGCAAAAAAGACCCAACATCCACTTATGAAGGAGTACAATCTCGATGTTACACCTTTTGCGCATAAGGATCTTGATATTTGGCGTGAAAACTTTAAAGGCCTTCAGTTTCATCACGAGTCTTCCAACTTCATCGTCACTGGCGCCGTCGATGATATCTGGGTAAATACCAAAGGTGAGCTCGTTGTCGTTGATTACAAGGCCACAAGCAAGGATACTGAAGTAAGTCTCGACGCAGAATGGCAGGATGGCTACAAGCGACAAATGGAGGTATATCAGTGGCTTCTTCGGCAGCTTGGTTTTGAAGTATCAAGCACAGGGTATTTCGTTTATGTAAATGGAAAGACTGACCGAAAGGCGTTTGATGCGCGTCTTGAGTTTGATGTGAAGCTTATCCCATACACAGGAGATGATTCGTGGATCCCAAATGTTTTGAAAAAAGCGAAAACATGTCTCACTGACGGTCGAATTCCAAAACAATCTGATTCTTGCGATTATTGCAATTACACGAAAGGCATTTTTTCCACATTGAAAGAACGGGCGGGGAAGTGATATAGTCAATGTCCACTATGAATGAACACATAAACCAAGAGGAGCAAAAAACAGCACTCCTCACTGCGCTTATTGATGCAGGTTTTCTTGCGGATGAAAACCATCGTATGGCTTTTCAAGAGGTTGACCGCCTCGATTTTCTTCGCCCAGACTATCACGTCGAGGCTTATGAGGACTACGCTATTCCGATCGGCGCTGGTAAAAAAATGAACAAACCTACGCATGCATCATTTTTCATCGAAGCTCTTGAAGTAGCCCCAGGCGACAAGGTTCTCCATATCGGCGCAGGTTCGGGATGGACCAGTGCACTTCTCGGTACGATTGTGGGAGATGATGGTAGTGTTTTTGCTGTTGAATCCAATCCAGAACTTCTTTCGCAAATTCGATCTAATCTTCAAAAGTACGACATGCCACAGATTGAAGTTATGGAAACCGACGCCTTGTCGCTCATCCCGATAAGTATTGAAGAGGATCAGACGTTCGACAAGATACTTATCAACTCAGTCCAGGAGGCAATTCCCGAAAACGTTTTTGAAAGACTCAATCCAGGAGGAATCATGATTGTACCCATAGGAACTTCGCTCTATAAGATCAAAAAAGTGAGTGATGAAGAGGCTGAGGATCATCACTACGAAGATCTCATCCAAGACGATATTGCAGGCTAAATGTGGTATAATAGTGAGGTAATCATATAAATGTTATGAAGAAAAACCTCACCCTTATTCTCGGTCTTGCTATACCTGTTGTAGTGGTCATTATTGTCGCCCTCTTTGTTGTTGTGCCAAATTGGCTCAGTTCACCAAATACCGACTTCCTTTATCTCAGAAATTCATCAGGAAATTACTATGATGATGGACTTACCTACAATGCGACAGACAACTGTTACTGGTCAGCAACAAATTACCGTGTTGTAAGCGGCAAAATCGTATCTCAAGCAAATAATACTGCTCCACGAGGCTATGCGCTGTGCGATACTATGGTCGGTCTCAAAAATCCTCGTCAGGTCAAAAACACCAAGGATATTTATCGATATGACGTGGTGCGAAAGACTTCAACAAAGCTTAGTCTTGAGGACGCTCAAAAGCTTACGCTGAGCGATGCAAAGCTATCACCTGATGGATATGAAATTAGCAATGGTGGATATCGAGGGGGTTCATTGTTCGGTGAGATTTTCTATTCAAGCTCAAATCGATATTCACGATTTCTTGTAGGACACGGAGCATCACATCGAATCGAGCTCGATGCGAATCAGGGTGCGTACTATGATTATTATTCATCATATTCAAACTTCAGCTTCCTCGGCTGGGTAGTATCACAATAATCACTATGGAAAAACAAGAACTTATCACTACTATTCGTTCTGCCGCCGCCCGAGGTATTATCTCTCGTGATGAAACGATTCACGCATTCGATAGTGGTCGTGTATTGCCAGGTTCGAGTCTCGACAAGGATCTTCAGAGAATAGGAAAGGAGCGAAGGGGAATCGCCAACGTCCTTTACTATATTGGTGGTACGGTAGTTGTGCTTGGTGTCGTGATATTGATTGCTATGAACTGGGCAGATTTTGGGAAAATTGGCCACATTGCCCTTACACTCGGTATAGCAATTCTTCTTTATATCAGCGGTGTACTTGTGGAGCATGGAGACGAAAAAAGCAAGCTGGGAAATGCACTCCATTTTATCGCCGGTGTCCTATTGCCATTTGGTCTCTATATTACGTTTGACGAATTCGATATCATCTCTGGTGATCCGCTTGGCAACGTTCTCATATCGGGTATTTTGACCCTCGTTTATTTCTTCTCGGTATTTTTGTATCGACGCACTGTATTCGGCTTGTTTTCTGTTGTATACAGCACCATGCTTTACTACTCGATTATCAATTGGATCATCGTTGAGAATTCAGCCCCATTCGATTCGATCATAGAGTATTCGACTCTTCTCTTAGGTATTGCCTTTATCTTCATTGGCCGTGGTTTTGCTGAAGGATCAATGCGTCGCCTCACGGGCCTAATGTACAATCTCGGAACAATAGCTTTTCTCGGCGCTGCATTTGCCCTCGGTGGTTATCACAATAGGTATTATCCAAGCAGCACAGCGGATATGTTTTGGGAGGGAATATACCTCGGTCTCGTTTTTGGATGGTTCTTTTTGACAGTCTATTTGAGGAAGGTAAGCATGCTTGTTATTGCTGCAATCTTTATGGTGGCTTATATCTTCAAGATAACAGCGGAATACTTTGCTGACAGTCTCCAGTGGCCGGTCATGCTCATCCTCGGTGGTTTCCTTATTATGGGTGTCGGTTATCTTGTATATTTCTTGAACAAGAAGTATATTTCACAGACGGAAGCCTAATTACCTTACCGCAATCTTATGCCCAACCAGAAAAAAACTGCTCATAAAAGCCAGTTGCCCTACCGAACTGAGTGGAATCTTGGACTCATGTACGAGTCCACAGATGATCCTCAGATTGAGGTGGATATGTTAAAACTCGAGAAACTTTATACTGACTTCGCGACGAAATACAAAAATCAGGATTTTACTAAGGATGAACAATCACTATACGACGCGCTTAAGGACTACGAAGCTTTGACGGATGCGGCTTCCTCATGGAAACCAATCCTGTATTTCTATCTCGCAAAAGACATTGAGAGCGGAAATTCACTGCTTTCAGCGAGATTCACTGTTCTTGAAGATCGAGCAGTAAAGTCAGCTAATAAGATCGTCTTTTTTCCAATAATAATTTCAAAGATTTCTGATGAAAATAAGAAAAAATACCTTGCGTCTGAAGTATTGAAACCATTTCGCTATTTTCTCAAAACCCAATTCCGAATTAGTGAGCATATGCTATCTGAACCGGAAGAAAAGATTCTTGCCTTAAAAGCAAAGACATCAAATTCTATGTGGGTCGATGGTTTTCAAAAAGTTCTTCAATCAAAAACATTAAAATATAAAAACAGAATCATTCCTGTGACTGAAGCGGTAAACCTTCTATCTGATGTCACAAAAAAAGATCGTCACTACCTCTGGCAGGAAATCATTAAGATTTGCAAAAGCACATCTGAATTTGCTGAACATGAGATTAATGCAATCATTCTCGACAAAAAGGTAAATGATGAATTGAGACATCTTGAAAAACCATACTCAAGCACAATTATTGATTATCAAAATGATGAGAAAGTTGTGTTAGAGATGATCTCAACGATTACTCAGAATTTCAATATAAGCAAAAAGTTTTATTCACTCAAAGCGAAAATTCTCGGGGGAAAAGATCTTCGGTATGAGGATCGACTCTCATCGATTGGAAAGACTGAAGTAAAAATTCCTTTCGAAAAGGGAGTTGAGATGGTCAAAGCAGCATTCTCAAAAGTTGATAAAAAATATGCAGATTATCTCGATTCATACTTAAGAAACGGCCAGATTGATGTTTATCCACGAAAGGGAAAAATAGGTGGGGGATATTGTCTTTCGTCACATGTGAGTCCAACATTTGTTTTGCTTAACCACACAAACTCACTGGATTCCGTATCAACCCTAGCGCATGAAATGGGTCACGCCTTCCATAGTGAGTTGAGTGAAGTACAATCACCCCTATATCGAAGCTATACAATATCTGTCGCTGAAGTAGCAAGCACCTTTTTTGAAAGTATATTTTTTGATGATGTCTTAGAGTCGCTCCCTGAACATGAAAGGGTTGTGGCTCTCCACGACAGAATAGATGGTGACGTTTCAACGGTCTTCCGACAAACTGCCTTGATCAACCTCGAGATGGAACTTCACGATACCATACGAAAAGAGGGTTTCGTTCCAGCTGAAAAAATAGGGAAAATTATGGCTAAACACATGAATGCATATATTGGAGACGCATTCCCTATAGGAAAAGATGACGGCTATGGATTCGTGTTTTGGGCACATATACGATATTTCTTCTATTCATATTCATACGCCTTTGGACAACTCATCAGCAAGGCGCTGTATGCTCGCTACAAGAAAGACAAAAGTTACCTCAAACAGATCGAGGCGTTTTTGAGTGCGGGAGGTAGTAAGTCACCAGAAGATATTTTTGCTGATATTGGTATCGATGTACGAGATCCGCAATTTTTTGTGGATGGCTTAAAGCAAATTGAAGCTGATATTGCTCGCCTTGAAAGTCTGGTAAAAGTACCACCAAAAAAGAAGTCAGCCAAGACCAAGAAAGCACGATAGTTTGGTATACTGAGTCATTATGACTCAGGCTGAAGCACTCGATATTCTCAAGACTGGGGCAAATGCCTACATTACTGGGCCTGCGGGGTCGGGAAAGACGCACCTCCTCAATCAATATATAGCTTTTTTGAAGCGTCACGACGTCGATGTGGGTATCACTGCTTCTACTGGTATCGCCGCAACGCACATGGGTGGCGTGACCATTCACTCGTGGAGTGGCCTTGGGGTCAAGGATACGTTGACAGATTATGATATTGAGTCTCTCCACGAAAAGGAATATCTCTGGAAGCGATTTAATAGGGTAAAAGTTCTCATTATCGATGAGGTGTCGATGCTTCACCATTTTCGGCTGGACCTCGTTGATGCAATTTTGCGCTCATTTAAACGTAATGAAAAACCATTTGGAGGTATACAAGTAATTCTGTGCGGAGATTTTTTTCAGCTTCCGCCCGTCGCTCGCCCCGGAGAGCCTGATGCGTATTTTGTTTACCATTCAGAAGCGTGGAAAAAAGCTGATTTCAAGATTTGCTACCTTGAAGAGCAGTTCAGGCAAAAGGACGATCATGCACTCAAGGTTTTGAATGCGATTCGTGGTAATGTGCTTGATGATTCGATTCGCGCTCACCTCGATGCATGTTTTGAGGAGCGTGAGCTTGATATTGAGCCAACCCGACTCTACACCCACAATATTGATGTTGATCAGGTTAATGACAGAGAGCTCGCAACGATTGAAAGTACGGTTGCACATTATGATATGACCAGTCGTGGAAATGAAGTTTTGGTATCACTCCTTAAAAAAAGCTGTCTCGCCCCAGAGTTTTTAAAGCTCAAAACAGGAGCGCGAGTGATGTGTGTGAAGAATAATTTTGAGGCAGGGTACGTCAATGGCTCGCTCGGTGTAGTCACCTCGCTCGGCGCTCATGGTGAAGGCCCAACCATACGCCTTTCAAACGGCAAGCTCATCACTATGGAGCCAGCAAGCTGGACTATCGAAGAAGATGGCAAAATCAAAGCCGAAATTCGACAATATCCGTTACGCCTTGCATGGGCAATTACGATTCATAAAAGCCAAGGAATGAGTCTCGATGCTGTAGAGGTAGATCTCTCAAAGTCGTTTGAGCGTGGAATGGGATATGTTGCCCTGTCACGAGTACGAAGCCTCAAGGGTTTGAAAATTCTCGGTATCAACGATGAAGCACTTCGCGTTCACGATGAAGTTCTTGAATATGATGAAGAGCTCCGTGAGCGCTCAAACAAGGCAACTCACGAACTCTCTGAGCTTCGAAAAAAGGGTGTACTCCGAAATCTCCAAGAAACGTTTCTTCATAGTATTGTGCCGCCCGAAGGTAAAAAAGCTACACCAAAGATTCATACCAACGATCAGACCCGTGCACTTTTGGCTGAAAAATTATCACTCGATCAACTTGCCAAAAAGAGGGGAGTCACCGTTGAAACTATTTTGAATCATCTAGAGAAAATCACCGATGAGAGTCCTGAAGCCTTGAGTGAGATTGAATACTTACGCAAAGAAGTTTCACCAAAAGTTTTTGGAAAGATTTACGATGAGCTTGTATCTGTCAATAAAAAATTTGGTGATTGGCGTCTCGCCCCAGTGAAAAACAAACTCGGTAGTAAGGTTACTTACCGCGATATCCAGCTCGTTCGCGTTTTTGCAAAGGCTGAGGGTAAATAAGAAAGTATATTGACTATATCTCAATAGTGTGCTATTATTGAGATTGAATATCAAAACCCTTTTGCACTATGAAAACCAAATCTCTCCTCACTCAGATTCTCTTGATCAGCAAGCCAGGAGTGCTCGCATCGCGCATTATTGTTGCTGTTGCGGCAATTGTATTCGGTGCTGCATTCATGGTGACCGTGCTCAATAACACCCTCGTGAAGCTTCATGGACCCGGCATGCGGTACCTTCTCGGTATCGGTCTTTTGTCCATCATCCTGTCGTCGTCCGTCATTTTGGTGTACTGCCACCGAGAGCGTAAATGGCAAAACATCTTCATCCTTGCCTGCGTGATGGACAGTATGTTGGGGGTAATGCTCTGGATGATTGATTTCAGTCGGGTGCCCTTGCCGGACAAAATCTTCGGATGCTTTCTCCTATCGCTTTGTGTGCTCTGCACTATCATTTGGTGCACGCCTCTTCTTGAGGTCTTGTGGCCGAAGCGTCACGGGGTACCTACGATCCCTCCGGTAGAGAAGCCGTGGAAAAATTGAGCCTATGCAGGAGATTTCAACGCCAGCCCGAATGGGTTGGCGGTTTTTTTATTACATAGTAGAACAACTACTTCACCACCTCACAAACACGATGCAATTCATCTCGGTCGGCTTGAGTAAGAGAAATTGTTGTTCCTTTGTTGAGATAGTACATGATTGCTTTTGAATCTGTCACATGTTCCATGCCGAGTGCATGACCCATTTCGTGAGTGAGAACTCGAATAAGTTTTGTGGTGGTGTCATACTGATAAATATCAATACGGCGACCCTCGGAATCTGATATATAAAGTCCTTCTTCAAACTCGTCACCGTTTTTTGCTCCAACAGTATTGTAAGTGGCAACATCTCTATTTACATCTTTTGCAGCAAGGTTGAGCTTTGTAACGAGGGTGTTGACCTGTTCTGCCAAGGCATTCACCGAATCTCTCTGGGTGTTGAGTGTGTCAACCATAGCGTTTATACGCTGACGCTCAGATTCACGAGGTCGTGCTTCGTAAGTAGCTTTTTGTTTTTGAAATGATGCAACATTAGCTTCGTAAGACGCTTTTTCTTGCTTGTATTGGGCAAGAAGCGTCGCATATTGTTTCTGAAGCTCAGTATAGTCCTCTTTTTTGTCTGCGATCACCGACCCAATCTCATGGAGTGTTTGGGTGGTCTTTTGTCGATCATCAAATTTGAGGTTGATAGTTATATCGGGGTTTTTTTCATCACTTTTAATGAAAAGCGGCTTACCGAGGGCGTCACTCCAGAGTCGATGAGCTTTATCAATACCCGCCTGGAAGTCTTTTTCGGAAATACCGAAACGCTTGTCGAATGTGCCGATTGCATAACGAAGTGGCTCCTTGCAAGGCTCGTATATGCCAATCATTTTTTGAAAAGCAACGGAGAGGTGACCGATATTTACGCGAAAATTGGTGCTGTAATGATATGCCCCAAGAAAAACGACAACAACAAAAGCGAGGTAGGTAACATTTTTCAAAAATGATTTCATGTATACTATGAGTATATCAAATAATGAGGACACAATGAATTATTGGCTTGTAAAGAGTGAGGGGGATTGCTACTCAATTCTCGACTTGAAGAAAGACAGAAAAACTCCTTGGACAGGTATTCGTAATTATCAGGCACGAAATTTTATGCGTGATTCGATGAAGGTTGGTGATGAAGTCCTTTTCTACCACTCAAATGCAGAGCCTTTTGAGAGAGTGGTGATGCTTGGAAATAAATAAAAAAAGCCGCCGGCGTGAGCCGGCGGCTGAAACTGCAAACCTTGCCATTAGGCGCATGCACCAACCTCGTCAAAGATGGTGAGGTATTTTTGGAAAAAATAAACAAGTGAGCCGCAGTCACTGAATGCTTGCCTGATTACAGCCTTCATGACTTCGATACTAATGTCACGGGGTCGTCCACCAACTTGACGCACCATCTGTTTGAGGAGTTTTTCCATCTCCTGAATGCTCAAGCCGCACTCTCGGCAGGTGAGTTCAAAGACAGTATGGTCGAAACCAACATCAGCGCTACTGACCAAGACCCGTTCGGTAGGAATCTGAGGTCCGCGTACTGGGAATGCGCTATCGGAAAAGAAGGCATACGGTGTTTTTGCATATACCAACCGTTCGGCAACAAGGGTCAGTTCGTTCTCTTGGTTCGACTGTAATCTTGCCTCAAAAATCGTCCTACCCTTCGGGACATCAGGAGTCAGTCCGGTGTCGTGAATACGGATGAAATCGTGACGATGAAAAAGAAGTAATTCTGGGTGCAAGTGAATTAAGCAGTGCTTACGTACCTGTCCTCCACCATGGAAATCAATAACAAGATCAAGTCTGCTTCCAAATTTCATGAGTGTTGAAACTACGGTGGTGGGGTCGGTAGGATGAAACCATGTGGCTTGGTTGGGGTTAAATGGCATACGATGTAAGGGGTTGAAGGTTTGCAAGAGGGTTGTCAACGATCACACGATCGAAGATCGAAAATCAATAAAACTATACTACAAAAATAGAAAAATCTAAATTTTCAATCCAATAACGAGTGCTATACTTATTTCCATGTCAATTACAAAAGCGAGATTCATTGGACTTATTGTGATCTTGATTGCCGCGGGAGTTTTTTGGTTTGTTGCACGATCAAGCAAGACCGATTACCGCCAGCCCAAGAATGATACGATTATTGCTTTCGGTGACAGCCTTGTGGAGGGCGTTGGCGCGCCATCGGGATCAAACTTTGTTGATAATCTTTCGCGTGATATCGGCATGCCGATTATAAATATGGGGATATCAGGCAATACAACCATTGATGGTCTTGCAAGGATCGATCAAGTGGTCCAAAAGGATCCTGGTATCGTTATTTTACTTCTCGGTGGCAATGATTATCTCAAAAAAATCCCGCAGCAGCAGACGTTCGATAATCTCAATCTCATAATCAAAGCTTTTAAAGCGCGCAACATCAGAGTTTTGCTCATCGGAATTCGTGGCGGACTCTTGAATGATCACTTTGAGGATTCATTTACTACAATTGCAGAAATAAATCGTGTACCGTTCGTTCCAGACGCTCTTCAGGGTCTTTTTGGTCATCCGGAGCTCATGTCAGACAGTGTTCACCCCAACGCAAAAGGCTACGCTATTCTCTCGGCACGTATTTTGCCCGTTTTGCAAAAAATGATTCACTCAAAGTAGCATGACGACTTCAAGCACCAGAAAATCACAGAGCAAAAAGCCAAACCCCTTCACTCAAAGGGTATTTGCTGTTGTTCGAAAAATTCCATGTGGAAAAACCCTTACCTACAAGGAAGTCGCGAGGAGAGCGGGGAACATAAAGGCTGTCCGTGCCGTCGGGAATATTTTGAATACAAACTATGACCCAGCGATTCCGTGCCATAGAGTGGTGCGCAGCGATGGCAAACCAGGCGGCTACAACCGAGGCTCAATGAAAAAAGCCTCTATTCTTGCGCAGGAGAAAGCACAATTCGACCGTATGCAAAAAATATGATAAAGTCAGAGAACTAAAAGATCGAAGCGCCGCTATGCAATCACACGAAATACGCTCAAAGTTTTTGAAGTTTTTTGAAAAACGAGGTCATGCAATCATCCCTTCTGCATCCCTCGTACCTGAAAACGACCCTTCGGTTTTGTTTAACACCGCTGGAATGCAGCCTCTTGTACCATTTTTGATGGGGGCAAAACACCCCTTAGGTAAACGTTTAGCTAATGTTCAGAAATGTGTTCGTACAGGCGATATTGATGATATTGGGGACAATAGACACCTAACGTTTTTTGAAATGCTTGGAAATTGGTCCCTCGGTGATTATTTTAAAGAAGATGCAATCAAGTGGAGCTATGAGCTTCTAACCTCTGAAGAAGAGGGTTTTGGACTTGATCCCAAAAGACTTTATGTGACTGTATTTGCCGGAGATTCAAATGCACCTCGAGATGATGAGGCAGCAAGGATTTGGGAATCTGTGGGCGTACCTAAACACCGCATTTATTATAAAGACGCAAGCGCAAATTGGTGGCCAGCAGTAAAGGGTAAAGATACTTGGACAGGTCCAACAGGGCCATGCTCTGAGATGTTTTATGACATTACAGAGAAAGGTTTGGGTGATCTTTCGCCTACAGAATACGATGTTGCCGATGAGTCAGGTCAAGTGATTGAAATCTGGAATGACGTCTTTATGGAATTTGAGAAGAAAGAGGGGAAAATTGTATCAAAACTAAATCAGAAAAATGTTGATACTGGTGCCGGTTTCGAGCGTATTTGTACAGTTTTGCAAGGTAAGGATAATGTTTTTGAGACCGATTTATTTGCTCCAATTATGGCTATTGCAAAGTCATTTTCCTCAAATCTGCAAGATCAAAGAATTATTTCAGATCATATTCGTACTGCAACATTCATGATTGCAGATGGTGTTGTTCCTGCAAATACAGATCAGGGGTATATCTTGCGACGCATTATTCGTCGCATGGTTTACAAGATGGGTAAACAAAAATTCACCAAGGATAGTATTGAGACTTTTGTTGATATCTTAACCCGAAATTATGGTGCGACATATCAAAATATTGTTAATCAAAAATCAAAAATCATTGACGAGATTGTTAAAGAAGCTGATAAATTTCACAGAACACTTGAAAATGGTGTAAAGGAATTAACTAAGCTTTTGAATTCAAAACAAACAATTGATGGAAATGACGCCTTTGATCTCTACCAGTCCTTTGGTCTTCCGCTTGAACTTACGCGTGAAATTGCATCAAAGATTCGTGAGATGATTAATAAGGATGTTTCTGATCTAAATAAGATGCAGGTAATTACGAATGAGGAATTCTTTTTTGATAGAATGAAGGCCCACCAAGACCTCTCACGCCAAGGTGCAGAGAAAAAATTCAAAGGTGGTCTCGGTGATACGAGTGAACAATCAGTTCGCTACCATACCGCAACCCATCTTCTCAACGCCGCACTTCGCTCCGTGCTCGGAAATCATGTAGGACAAAAAGGAAGCAATATTACCGCAGAGCGTCTTCGTTTTGACTTTTCACACCACCAAAAAATGACTCCCGAGGAAATCAAACGAGTAGAAGCTATGGTCAATGAAAAAATCCAGGAAGCACTCCCTGTTTCATTCCAAGAGATGCGTAAAGAGGATGCAGAAAAGCTCGGAGCTCTCCACGCCTTTGGTGAAAAGTATGCAGACGTGGTGAAGGTCTATACTATCGGTGATGAAAAAACAGAAATATTCAGCCGGGAATTCTGTGGTGGCCCACATGTAAAGAATACTTCTGAGCTTGGCACTTTCAAGATCCAAAAGGAGGAAGCGGTTTCCGCAGGTGTGCGACGCATCAAAGCTGTGCTACAATAATTTCCATGAACGAGATAGTTGCTCTCTTCGATATAGCAAGTGATGGAGTCACCGGCTCACTTGTTGCATTCACAAAAAACAAACCACCGCTCATTATCTATTCTCACAAGGAGGTTATCGCATTTCCTAAGTCTGACACGGCGCGCGCTGCCAAAATGACTATCAACGCTCTCAAGACATCATTTGAGTTGCTTGAAAAAGAGGGTTGTAAAAATGCGAGTCAAGGAATACACCCTAAGGACATCACCACCATTCACTGCTTCTTTGCTTCGCCGTGGTTTCTTTCTCAGACACGAAGTATTAAGCTTAAACGCCCAGATTCTTTTACTGTTACAGAACAGCTTGTACGCGATCTCGTTGCAACTGAGCGCAAGGTCTTTCTTGATGAAATGAAAAGCGGGGTAGAGGTGGTTGAGGAAACCATTCTTTCAGCATCTCTCAATGGGTATGCAACCGCAACTCCATACAAAAAAAATGCACGTGAGGTTGAAATCTCGCTTTATGTGAGCGTAATCAGCAAAACACTTCATCAGTCGGTTAGGGATACACTTGAAAAGCACTATGGAAAGCATCGCGCGATTTTCTTTCATACATTTCCTCTCGCGCTTTTCAGTACTATGCGAGACGCGCATACACAGTACAGTAATTTCCTCACAGTCGACATTGCATCAGAGGTTACAGATATTGGTATTGTGAAAAATGATGTTTTGGCGCAGGTTGTGACAGTACCACTTGGGCGAAACCACTTTGTAAATGCATTGGCAGATAAGTTTAGCGGCTCAGCTGCTCATGGTCTCTCATTGCTTCAGCTTTATTCAGAGCAAAAAGCTGACATGAATACTACCCAAATCATTGCTGAAACACTCAAAGAGGCCGAGGTGACATGGCTTGGAGTTATTCAGGAATCTCTTGCTGAACATGCTACGGACCTTTTTGTGCCCGATACTATGTTTATCGCTGTCGAAGCATCTCTCGAACATTATTTTGAGAACCTTCTCTCGGCACTTCAGCTCAATCGCTTCCAACAGCAATCATCAAATCCACTCGTAATACCAATCAATCACGCTCTCGTCGATGGTTTTTGTGATATTAAGGAAAAATGTCCTGACGATCCTGTGACTAGTATCGAGGCTGTATTTATCAACAGAAAAAATCATTAATTTTTTCAGCGATTTTCTGATAGAATAGTTCTATGCCGAAAAATAGACTTGATGATGTACTTCCTCCAGTACGAAAATCTATTCGTGATATAACGATTTCGAAAGATCAAAAGGGTCGCTCTATTCATGTGAGCGCAAAGACTGAGGTTGAAAAAGAGCCCCATGAGTTTTCTTCGCACCACCGATCTATGGTGGGCAAGAAAGTTGCTCATCACGACTTCGAGCCAGAGGAAAAAGAGACCGATACCGCTGATTTCCGTGAATACAACAAAAAAGAATCAAAATCAAAGCGCTATGTGCTCTGGACAATTGCTACCGTTACGGTCGCTGTTTTTATTGCGGTATTTGTAGGAGTTTTCAACGGCGCCGTGGTTACTCTCACTGCAAAATCACAGGTTGTAGAGCCAAAATTTTCATTTATGGCTTCAAAGCAACTCAAGCAGGGTGATATTCAATACCAGACCATCACCCTCACCAAAGATGCTGCCACTCAACTCCCATACACAGGTAATAAAACCCTAAACGCAAAAGCTTCGGGTACCATTACGATCACCAACAACACCACTTCGTCACAAAAATTGATTGCCAATACCCGTGTTGAAGCCTCAAATGGACTTGTTTTCCGACTCAAGACCGCAGTAACGATCCCCGCAAAGAAATCTGGCAAGGCTGGGGTGGTAAAAGTTGCAGTTGTAGCTGATGAGGCGGGGGAGAATTACAATATCGCTGCCTCTTCTTTTAAAATTCCAGGACTTAAAACAACTCCGATCAAATATCAAAACATTATCGGTTCATCTGACCAACCAATGAAGGGTGGTGCTTCCGGTGTGGTGCCAATCGTCAATCAAACCGACCTCGCTAAGTCTCGTGAATCACTTCGCACCGCACTTTCTTCAGAGCTTTCCAATGAAGTGCAGGTTCAGGTACCTCAGGAATTTATCTTGTATCCAGAGAGCATGACATTCTCGTACGAATCAAAACCAATGGAGACACTCGGTACATCTACTGTGAAAATTATTGAACACGGTACCCTTCGTGCTGTCGTGTTGAGCCGGGCTGATCTTGCGACTCTCATTGCATCAAAAACACTTCCAAGTGGCGATTATAAAAACGAGCCGGTGACTATTCCAAATCTCAACCAGCTCAAACTCACGTTCCAAAACCTGACCCCTGAGGCTGTGGAAAAAGGTACCCTCTATGGGCGGGTAGATGGCAAGGCTACCATTCATTGGACATTCAATGAGAAGGAGGTGAAGCAATCCCTAAAAGGCCTCTCAAAAGAGGAAGTAGAGCCAATTTTGGCCAAATTAGGGGCTATTGAGAAGATGAGTCTAGTACTCAAGCCATTCTGGAAAGGTCACTTCCCAGAGGATGTTTCGAAGATCAAAATTATTACCCGTTATGCACAGTAGCTGGTGAAGCCCTTGACCTTGGCCCTACCTTTCTGCTATGATGCTTTTTACTGCGTTAATAGATAAATGCAAAAGAACCCCGACACCAAATTGGTAGGAGTAGTAACTGAGGCTTTGCCTAACACGATGTTTCGTGTGAAGTTTGAAGGACAAGATCAGGAAATGCTTACATACCTCGCTGGAAAAATGAGAATGAATCGCATTCGCGTTTTCATCGGAGATAGAGTTGAGGTTGAAATCGATCCTTACGGAGGTAAGGGTAGAATTACGAGGAGATTGTAAAAATTTTTTAATATTTAAGACATGAGAGTAAAAGCATCTGTAAAAAAGGTATGTGCAAAATGCCGCATCGTGCGACGACGCGGTCATATGTATGTTGTGTGTACAAGTAATCCTCGCCACAAGCAGCGACAGGGCTAATTATTCTTTCATTTATTTTTAACTATCATGCGAATTTCAGGTATCACCGTCCCAGATAATAAGCGAATCGAGATTGCCCTCACGGCAGTCTACGGTATCGGCCGACCGCTCGCTCTCTCCATTTTGAAACAGGCAAATGTTGATCCGGCAAAGAAGCCAAAGGATCTCACTCCAGCGGAGGAAAACGAAGTTCGACGACTTGTTGAGCAGTGCAAAATCGAAGGTGACCTCAAACGAGAAATTGGTGCAAATATCAAGCGATTGAAGGACATCAAGGCATACCGAGGCACACGACACGCACGACGCCTCCCAGTTCATGGTCAGCGCACAAAGACCAACTCACGAACAGTACGAGGTAACCTCCGAAAGACGATGGGTTCAGGACGAAAGGTAGTAGATAAGAAGTAGTAGCTCGAACATATTTTATGGCAACAAAGAAAACCACAACTGAAGAGACAAAGGACGTAAAAGCGACTGCTCCAAAAAAGACCGCAAAGGGTTCTGCTACCCCAAAAGCTGAGAAAACACCTAAAGAAACTCCTGAGGCTCCAGCAGCAGAAAAGGCTGCCCCAGTAAAAAGCTCAAAGATCAAGGCAGAGTCTGGCATCTTGTATGTTCAGTCTACTTACAACAACACCCTCGTTATCCTTACTGATAAAAAAGGTAACTCACTCGCTTGGTCATCAAGCGGTTCTATCGGTTTCAAAGGTGCCAAGAAGGGTACTCCATTCGCAGCTGCAAAAGTCGGTGAGACACTCGCAGCAAAAGCGCAGGCTTTGGGTGTGAAGGAAGTCGATGTGGTGATTAAGGGCGTTGGATCAGGACGTGAGTCTGCGGTTCGAGGCTTTACATCAAAGGGAATTATTATTACATCAATCAAGGACGTGACACCGGTGCCACACAACGGTCCTCGTCCTCGTAAACCACGACGAGTATAGTTAATTATTTATATATCATATGAAACTAGGTCCACGATATAAAATTGCACGACGACTTGGCGCTGGAGTCTTTGATAAGACCCAGGGTCCTAAGTTTGCTGCATCACAGGCTCGAAAGGGAAAGGCTGCATTTAAGCCAAAACCAAAGAGCGAATTTGCGGTTCAGATGCTTGAAAAGCAGAAGGCACGATTTAGCTACGGTATTCTCGAGCGACAGTTCCGAAAGTATGTTCGAGAGGCACTTTCACAAAAAAATATGAAGGCTGAAGACAAGCTTTTTGCAACACTCGAATCCCGACTCGACAATGTTGTATATCGAATGGGTCTTGCAAACTCACGACGACTCGCTCGTCAGATCGTATCTCACGGTCATATGACAGTAAACGGAGTTAAAGTAACGATCCCTTCTTACTCTGTTTCTGAAAAAGATGTTGTCGCTATCCGACCGGCTAGCCACGGCAAGAAGCTTTTTGAAAAAGCTTCAGAAAAAATGAAGGAAATTACTGCGCCACAGTGGATGAAGCTCGACGCAGAAAAGAAAGAGGCGACTATTGTCGGAGTGCCGAAGACTGCACCAGGGGAAACCATTTTTGAGATTTCATCGATTCTCGAGTTCTACCAGCGATAATCCTTGATTATTTAAGAAATTTAAGGTATAAATTTTATTACATTTTTATGAATCCTATGTCTTCAAACAACATTGTATTGCCATCAAAGCCACGAGTTATTAAAGAGGAAGGTTTTGGTGCTGTATACGAAATCGACGGACTTTACCCTGGATATGGTCATACGCTCGGAAACTCTCTTCGACGTATTATTCTTTCATCACTTCCTGGTGCGGCGATTACTTCAGTAAAAATTACTGGTGTAAATCACGAATTTTCAACACTCGACGGAGTAAAGGAGGATGTTATCACTATTCTTCTCAATTTGAAGAAGCTCCGCATCAAGCTTCTTACTGAAGAGCCACAGCGACTTTCTATTAAAGTAAAGGGTGCAAAGGCTGTGACTGGAGCAGATATCGACGCTCCTGGTCAGGTAGAAATCATTACCAAGGACCAGCACATCGCTACAGTTACTGACAAAAACATTACCCTCGAGATCGAAATGACTGTAGAGAAGGGTCTCGGATATGTTCCAAAGGAGGTTATCCAGAAAGAGCGTGTAGACATCGGAGCTATTTCTCTCGATGCAATTTTCACACCTATCAAGCGCGTAAATTACGAAGTAGAAAACATGCGAGTTGGCAACCGAACAGACTTCAACCGAGTTAAGCTTTCTATTGAAACTGACGGTACTATCACTCCTCGAGAAGCGCTCGAGCAGGCTATCATGACAATGATCGGTCAGCTTAAGGCTATTGTAGGATTCAAGGAGGAAGAAGTTATTGAAGTCTCTGAGGCCCCAAAATCAGAAGAGTCTTCTGAAAAGTCAGAGAAGGAAATCGATCCTGAATTCCTCAAGACTCGAATCGAATCACTCGAACTCTCTCCTCGCACATTGAACGCTCTCACTGGCGCAAATATTCGCACCTTGGGTGGCCTCGTTCGAAAGAAGGAAGAGGACATCCTCGATATCGATGGTCTTGGTAGCAAGGGTGTACAAGAAATCAAGAAACTCTTGAGCAAATACGGCGTGAGCCTGAAATAGTCACCTTAATAGTTATCCATTACCATGAAGCATCATAAATCAATTCGAGTCTTTGGTCGCGAAATGAATCAGCGAAATGCACTTATTAAGTCACTCGCTCTTTCACTCGTTGTTCGTGAGAAAATCACAACGACCGAAGCAAAGGCAAAATCACTCCGACCATTCATCGAGAAGCTTATTACTCGCGCAAAGACAGATTCACTTGCAAATCGACGCCTCATCACAGCTCGAATCGGTTCTGTGAGCGCAACGAAGAAGCTTGTTGAGAAAATCGCTCCTGCGCACAAGACACGACCAGGTGGTTATACCCGTATTACTAAACTTCCAATCCGAAAGAGCGACGGTGCGAAGATGGCTATGATTGAAATCATTAAATAATATGAAGCACACAATCGACGCAACAAATAAAAAGGTTGGACGAGTAGCAAGCGAGGCCGCAAAGATCTTGATGGGCAAGAATCTTCCTACCTATTCACGAAATTCATTCCCTAAGGATGTCGTTGTTGAAATCATCAACACATCAAAGGCTGATATTACCTCAAAGAAGGCTGATGAAACAGAATTCGCACGATACAGCGAATACCCAGGTGGTCTTCGATTTGAATCAATCTCAGATATCATTGCGAAAAAGGGATACAGCGAAGTCTTCCGACAGGCAGTGGAAGGTATGCTTCCAAAGAACAAGCTCCGCCCACAGATGATTAAAAATCTTATCGTAACTGAGTAATACCATGACTACATCATCTCCAAAATATATTGAAACGGTGGGACGACGAAAGACTTCAGTTGCTCGAGTTCGTATGACTCCAGCTGCAAAAGCTTCTCTCACAATCAACGATAAAGACCTTCAGACTTATTTTGTTACAAAAGAGCTCCAGGACATTGCTATGGCGGCACTCAACGCTCAGAAGCTTGGCGACAAGTTCAAGATCACCATCATGATCAAGGGTGGAGGAATTCATTCACAGGCTGAGGCAATTCGACACGGTATTGCTCGAGGTTTGAACGAATATGACATCAATCTTCGTGGTGTTTTGAAGAAGGCTGGCTTCTTGAAGCGAGATCCACGTGCAAAAGAACGACGAAAGTTCGGTTTGAAGAAGGCGCGAAAAGCTCCATCTTGGTCAAAGCGATAGTCTCACAAAGGCCGTCAAAATACCTCTCAACAAAGCCCCAGAAATGGGGTTTTGTGCTTTTGTAGCTATATAAGAATGAAATAGTTGCTAGGGTAATTCTTTTGTTGTATAATAGAGGGGTAGCTACGAGGAGGATAGGTGTGTGATCAGACACGCCACCACCCTCGAGCAGAAAGAAAGGAGGGGTAATACCCTTGCAACTGCACTTTGAAACACGGCGGGGGATGAGCGTGATTTGCGGGCATCGAATTGCCTTCGAACACCACATCAACCCCGCAGCAACACACATGGTGTTGCTCCCCGCAGGAATGTGGGAAAAATCATCCGAGGTGTACCGCCTGATGGTGGAAGCACTCATGGAAAAGCTCAACGTCGAGTGTCTCACATTCGAGTGGCCAGGCCGCGGGGGTAGCCCCCTCAGCCAGAAGCCATTGGGCTTTCGCCAATACGAGGCAATCCTTCGTGAGTTGGTGCGCCAGTACACGGTGTCCGGGCGACAGGTTGTCGTCATTGGTCACTCTCTTGGTGGGCTCCTAGCCCAGTCTGCTGCGATCGGTAATCCCGACATTGTAGCGTTTGTGGCCATTGCTAGCGCCCAAGCGCGTGGTATGGCCCCAGCTCCCCAGGTTGTCCTGGAGATGCTGCGCCGCCCTGGCATCCTCGCCAAAGTGTGCTCGGACGGGCAGTTCTATCTGCCATACGAGTCGCTTGTCCGACTTGGTCTCAACTGCACCCACGAGGAGCATATCCGCAGGTTTGTGCAGGAGGTCGGGTCGGAATCCGGGCGAGTTGCCAGAGATGTGATCATGGGAATTGGGGTAGATCCTCAAACTCCCAGCACGACAGCAAAACCGTGCTTCATCGGATTCTCGGAGGACAAGTTTTGTCCGCCTCGAATCCAGATTGAGACCGCCACAAAGTGGGGCGTCAGGCCCTACTTGTTTGACGGGGACCACATCGGTCGGCTGATCGACCCGGTTCAAGCCTTTGCACTCAATCAAACGGTGCTCAGGTTCCTCCGCGAGGAGGTCAAGATCAGCAAGCTCGATCTTCGGTTTGCTCAGGCTGCCTAAGCCAAATCCTCACTTCACTCATGCCCCGCGCGCACGCTTCTGCGGCCGCGGGGCTTTTTCATACAAAATTCTTGCATCAAGTCCAACTTTTTCTTATAATTCCCATACTATGAATCCTCAAAATGATGATATTCAGTATGAAGTAGACAAAGAAGGTGCAGCAAATGCATCAAGCCAAGATACCGCGGATACAGGGAGTGGAAATGCCGCTCTTGCATCATTGCGTGAAAAACTCGAAAAAGCACTCGCCGAAAAGCAGGAATATCTTGATGGATGGCAACGCACCAAAGCAGAGTTCGTCAACGCAAAAAAGCGCAATGAAGAGGATCTCAAGGAATACCGAAAATTTGCACAAGAAAATCTTATCGAGGAGCTTCTTCCTGTACTTCAGAGCTTCGACATGGCAATGGCCAACAAGGAAGCATGGGAAAAAGCAGATAAAAATTGGCGCACCGGTGTTGAGTACATCGCTTCGCAGTTTAAAGCGGTACTTGAAGCAAATGGTCTCAAGGAAATTAATCCGATTGGTCAAAAGTTTGACCCACTCCGTGATGAGGCAATTGAAAACATTGAGGTTTCAGATGCAGCCCAGGATCACAGTATTCTTTCAGTAGTTCAGAAAGGTTACGAATTAAACGGCAAACAACTCCGTCCACCACGCGTGAAGGTAGGGGAATTCAAAAAGGCATAAACGAGCGATTTTTGACAAAGTCAAAAATATGCTATAATTCATAAAACCATGCAATTAAGCCACCAAAAAGGGCATATTGTAGAGAAAATCCTCCAAACGCCACAAGGGGCTGTTCGGGCTACCTTCCTTGTATATCAATCTCATGGGCGCATTCGAGCGCGTCTCATTTCAGCGCAACTTATCGAGAAGGCTAAAACTCTCGTCACAAAAATCCTCGCACTTCCAGCTGTTTATGCAAAAAATACTGTTCTTCCTGTCGTTGAATCAGTTTTTGCTTCAATAGCAGTTCCACAGCTTTCAGAAGTCATCCTCATCTCACAACCGCCACGCGCTCCAAATTTTTCTTTCTAACCTAATATTGAATTATTCAATCGGTTAAAAGAAAAATAACTATGGCAAAAATTATTGGTATTGACCTCGGAACAACAAACTCCGCGGTTGCAGTGATGGAAGTTGGTGAGCCAAAAATCCTCGAAAACTCAGAGGGTGCTCGTACCACTCCTTCGATCGTAGCAAAGTCAAAAACTGGCGAAACAATCGTTGGTCAGCTTGCTCGACGACAGGCAGTTACCAACCCTAAAAACACCATCTATCAGATCAAGCGATTCATTGGCCACACCTTTGATGAGCAGGCTGTACAGAAGGATAAGTCATCAGTTCCTTACGAGATTCAGAAATCAGCAAACGGTGGTATTGAGGTAAAAATGGGCGATAAATGGTATCGACCAGAGGAGATTTCAGCGATGATACTCCAGAAACTCAAGAACGATGCCGAGGCTCGAATTGGAGAAAAAATTACTGAGGCGGTCATTACCGTGCCTGCATACTTCAACGATTCTCAGCGACAAGCAACAAAAGATGCCGGAAAAATTGCAGGTCTCGATGTGAAGCGAATTATCAACGAGCCAACAGCAGCAGCGCTTGCGTATGGGTTCAACAAAAAGAAGGATGAAAAGATTGTGGTCTTTGACTTCGGTGGAGGTACCTTTGATATCTCTGTGCTCGAAGTCGGTTCAGATGTTGTAGAAGTAAAGTCTACTGACGGAGACGCACACTTGGGAGGTAAGGATATCGATCAGAAAATCATCAACTGGCTTGCAGATGAATTCAAGAAAAAGACCGGTATTGATCTCAAGAAAGATCCTCTCGCAGTACAGCGACTCGACGAGGCAGCTGAGAAGGCAAAAATTGAGCTTTCAACCGCACTTCAGACTGAAGTAAACATTCCATTCATCAGCTCTGGCGCTGAAGGTCCTCAACACCTTCTTGAAACCCTTACTCGTGCAAAACTCGAGGAACTCTGTCAGGAATTCATTGATCGAGCGATGATGATTACCAAGCGAGCAATGGAGGCATCTCCGTTCAAGATCGATCAGATCAACGAAGTCATTCTCGTGGGAGGTCAGACTCGAATGCCTGCTATTCAAAAAGCAGTAAAGGATTACTTCAAGAAGGATCTTCACATGGGAGTCAACCCAGATGAAGTCGTAGCGATCGGTGCTGCGATTCAGGGTGGAATTCTTGGTGGTGATGTAAAAGACGTACTCTTGCTTGATGTGATTCCATTGTCATTCGGTATTGAAACCATGGGAGGTGTCGCAACAAAACTCATCGAAAAGAACACCACAATCCCAACACAAAAGTCTCAGGTCTTCTCAACTGCTGCAGACAATCAGACCTCAGTAGAGATTCATATTGTGCAAGGTGAGCGAGCGATGGCTGGAGACAACAAATCACTCGGCCGTTTCATTCTCGATGGAATTCCGCCAGCACCTCGCGGGGTACCACAGGTAGAAGTTACTTTCGATATCGACGCAAACGGTATCTTGAATGTGACCGCAAAAGACAAAACTACTGGTAAAGCAAACTCAATCAAGATTCAAGCAAATTCAGGTCTCTCAAAAGATGAAATTGCTCGAATGCAAAAGGATGCTGAAATGAACAATGCTGCCGACCAGAAAAAGAAAGAGGAAGTTGAGATTCGTAACACAGCAGAGCAGATGGTGTACACCGCTGAAAAGGCTTTGAAAGACAACAAGGACAAAGTTCCGGCCGATATTGCAAAGTCAGTCGAAGACAAGATTGCTGCCGTCAAAACTGCAAAAGCAGGCACTGATGTCGATGCAATCAAGGCAGCGAGTGAAGCTCTCTCAGCTGAACTTTCAAAGATTGGCGAGGCCATGAGCAAAGCTGGTGCACAGGCACAGCCAGGTGCAAATCCTGACCAGGCTCAATCAGACAAGAAAGATGAGTCGGCTCGTGATGCGGATTTTAAGGAAGGTGACCAGAAATAATTTCTAGGACCTCCGTAGTTCTCCTGAACAATGTTCGGGGGAACCATCGGGGGTCTCCAACACACATGGGAAAAGACTACTATAAAATTCTCGGTATCGAGCGAAATGCAAGCGAAGACGACGTAAAAAAGGCGTTTCGTAAACTTGCACACCAACATCATCCTGATAAACAAGGTGGTGATGCTGCAAAGTTTAAGGAGATTAGCGAGGCATATAGTGTGCTTGGCGACAAAAATAAGCGTGCCCAATATGATCAGTTTGGCTCTGCCGGCCCAGGTTTTGGTGGTGCCGGTGCTGGACAAGGGTTCGGTGGTTTCGACTTCTCAGGCTTTGGTCAGGGTGGACAAGGCTTCGAGTTTGATCTTGGCGACATCTTTGGTGATATGTTTGGTGGTGCAATGGGTGGCATGGGTAATCGAGGTGGACAGAAGAAGGGTCGCGACCTTGAAGTTCATCTTACGCTCACGTTTGAAGAGTCTGTATTTGGTGTCGACAAAAAAGTAGTCCTCGAACGTCAAGCTGAATGCGATCGTTGTAAGGGTGATGGAGGTGAGCCTGGTACAGAAAAAAAGACTTGTACCACATGCTCGGGAAAAGGGAAAATCAACGAGGTTCGACGATCGATTCTCGGCACCTTCAACACGACTCGCACCTGTGACGAATGTCATGGTAAAGGAAAAATTCCTAAGGAAAAATGTAAAATATGTCGTGGTTCCGGTCTTCATCATAAAAAAGAGGAAATCACGATCCGAATTCCTGCTGGTGTAAATGATGGCGAAACTATGAAAATGACCGGCTACGGAGAAGCACTCGCAGGTGGTAAGACAGGCGACCTCTATATCCAAATTCGCGTCCGACCCCATACTTTTTACACAAAAGACGGCCTCGATCTTCGCGGTGAGATTAAAATCAAAATGACTACGGCACTTTTGGGCGGTGAATATCCCCTCCAGACGCTCGATGGCCCAATCAGTCTCACAATTCCAGAAGGAATTCAGCATGGTGAGCTTCTTCGTATCAAAGGTAAGGGGGTGGCAAGTGAACGAGGTCGACGTGGAGATATTTTGATTCGTGTCAATCTAGAAATACCTCACAAAATCTCAAAGACTGCTAAAAAACTTATCGAGGAACTCAAAAAAGAGGGGATTTAGGCCCCATTCTAGCCAAAATGGTTCCAAAGGAGTACACTTAAAGGGACGCCATGAAAAAGATCCAGACTGTATTTCCTATAGTGCTTCAGGCCATAATTTACGTCAGCACTCTTATTCTTTTTAAGATCTTTTGTCGACTCGAAGTTCGCGGTTTGGAAAATCTCAAAGGGGTAGGGAAAAAGGTTATTTTTGCTGCAAACCATTCCAGCGAATGGGACGGTATTCTCGTGCGTACAGGGCTTCCATTTTTCTCTCGGTGGACACCAATGTACTATGTCTCAATGACAAAGGAGCACTATACTGACTCAGGCTGGCGGCAGCTCATTTACGGCGGTCGTTTCTTTGAAATGCTTGGAGCCTATGCAGTCTACTCAGGCAAGAAAGACTACTATTTCTCACTTCAAAACTATCTTAACATTCTCGGCAAGGGAAAAACTGTCTGTATTTTCCCAGAGGGTCGTCGTACAAAAGATGGTAACCTTGGACCTGCTCACGGAGGTCTCGGCTTTCTCGTCCATACTCGTCAGGTGAGTGTGGTGCCAGTAGCGATTCATGGTCTTGTTCGATTTTCTACAAAAGAACTTCTTTCCTTCCGTCGTCATGTGATCATTGATTACGGCAAACCACTTCAGCCACAGGAAATAATCTCAAGCCAAGACCCACATATTGATGAGTACAAGGCTGGAGCACAAAAAGTGATGGATATAATCGGGGGAATGCTTAAGAAATAAGGCCATGAAGGAATACCAACACAATCACCGACACCCATTTTGGAATATCACGTATTTCCTTGTGAAAATTACGCTTGGCACCGTGATTCGGTTGATTTGGGTTCGATCAATTGAGGGAAAAGAACATATTCCCAAAAAAGGACCGGTGATTTTCGCCTTCAATCATCAAAGCTATTTTGATTTTTTCACATTCATCTCGGTCTGTCCTCGACCAGTACACTACCTTTCTGCTGAAAAGTTTTTTACGAGTATGCTTTGGCGCCCACTCATGAAAATGACGTCCCAGATCAAGGTTGACCGTGTAGCCAAGGATAAGCAAGCACTTCATGAGCTCGTCCATGATTATCTCGATAGTGGCAAAGCAATAGGAATATTCCCCGAAGGAACACGTTCTCCCTATGAGGATTCAATGCTCTATGCATTTAGTGGTGTAGCAAAATATTCACACCGAGCTAAGGTTCCAGTAATACCCGTTGGTATAAAAGGAGCACATCATGTTATGAAAAAGGGAGATTCTCGTCCTCATTTCCGCAAGGCGATCACTATTCATGTCGGCAAGCCCCTCTATTTTGTTGAACATCATAGTAAGCCTGGCGATGAGGCTTTGTACAGAATGATTACGGATGAGGTAATGCGAGAGATCAGCACACTCTCAGGAAAACGATACGAATACTATGGTGTTACTGAGCGACCTCAATCAAGCGGTGCAAATCACCAAGCATAATATATGAACTCAGCCACAAAAAAACTCGTGATTTTTGATGTAGACGACACCCTCATCCATGGTCAGTCACAGAGAATTTTTGTGAAATACCTTCGTGACAAGGCAGTGATTTCTCCATTTGTATATATAAAAATGATGCTGTGGTTTGTCTTTTACAAACTAAAGCTTGTGAAAAACCCACAAGCCGCTGTTGAATATGCATATAGTCGCTTCACAGGATGGAAAATAGCGGATGTAGAGAAGCTTGTTGATGAGTTTTTCACATCAACTCTTATCCATTCATTTTATGACGATTCGCTTGAGTTGGTTGCATCGCACCGGGAACGAGGTGATGAAATCCTTATTATGTCAAACGCTGTCGACATTCTCGTAAAGAGAATTGCTCGTTACCTTGAAATTACACACACGATGAGTACTATCCTTGAGGTGAAAGATGGGGTTGTGACTGGTAAAATATCGGGAAAAATGATGTATGGCCAACAGAAGGCTCTCGCAATTGGCGAATACGCAGCAAAAAATCACCATAACCTCATCGAGGCAGATGCATACGCAGACCATGAATCAGACATCGAGCTACTCAGCGCTGTCGGTCATCCTCATGCTGTAAACCCAACAGGAATTTTGCACAAGGAGGCCTTACGAAGAGGGTGGGACGTGATAGAATGTAAAGGATGAATTTGTTCGGTATCACAAGCTTGATGATCTTCTGCAGTAGTATTGCTTTTGGTCTGCTTGTGTATTCAAACAATAGAAAATCCCGATCAAGTAAGGCGTGGTTTCTTGCCTCAGGATCAATTGGTGCCTGGGGCCTTTGTCTTTGGGGCGTAACATCTGCTGAAACAGCAAAAACGGCCTTGTATTGGCAGTATGGTCTTGATGTTTTTGCAATCATGATACCAGTGCTTTACTATCGTTTCGTGGCACTTTTTTTGAATAAGTACCATCGCCGCTTCTTTATTCTTTCATTTGTTCTCGCTCTTGTTATTGCAACGATTAGTTTTTCATCACTCTTTAAAACAGGTGTCGAAATTCTCTACGGTGTCTACTGGATAACCCCTGGTAAACTCTACAATATTTTCCCAGTCTATTTCTTCGTCTACACAGTCATATCACTTGTTACGATGGCCCAAGCGTATATGACGGAAGGAATATCACCACTCCTCAAGTCTCAAATTCGAAATACATTTCTTGCTGGTCTTATTGGTTTTGGTGGGGGATTGACCAACTTTTTCCCTCAGCTTTTCAATGTGTATCCTTTTGGAAATTACTTTGTCTTGCTCTATTTGTTCATTATGACCTATGGAGTTTTGCGATACCAACTTCTCGGCGCAAAAGTTCTCTCTGCACAAATCTTCTCAGGTGCGATTGTTCTTGTATTCTTTTTCAACGTCCTCATTCCAAGCGAAAGCTTTATCGATCTCGTCATAAAAATCCTTCTTCTTGGCCTCGTTTCATTTTTCAGTATATTCCTTGTGAAATCAGTGTTCCGAGAAGTAGAAACTCGGCAAAAGATCCAAAAACTTGCCGATGACCTTGAGGTAGCAAATGAAAAACTCAAAGAGCTCGACAAACTCAAGTCCGAATTCCTTTCAATAGCATCGCACCAGATCAGAGCGCCAATCACTGCAATCAAAGGATATGCATCACTCATCCTCGAGGGAGATTTTGGCCCAATTTCAAAAGAAGTTCACGATGCCGTTGATGTAATTGCGAATTCAAGTAACAACATGGCAGTAACCGTTGATGACTTCTTGAATATCTCTCGAATCGAGCAGGGAAGAATGAAATATGACTTCGTCGATATCGATCTCTTGAAACTTGTGACAGATGTCTATAATGAGCAAAAGCCAAACGTAGAGAAAAAGGGCCTTACCTTTACTCTCAATGCGGTTAACGCCCTCTCGTTTATGGCTCACGTGGACGCCGGAAAGATTAAGCAAGTACTCACCAACTTGATCGACAACTCAATCAAATACACACCAAAGGGCAGTATTGTTGTAAGTCTCGAGCGTCTCAATCCTCAGAAGAAATTCATCATCCGTATTAAAGACACCGGTATTGGCGTGCCAAAGGATATGATCGATAAACTTTTCCAAAAATTCTCCCGTGCAAAGGGTGGTATTTCAGAAAATGTCACAGGAACAGGACTCGGTCTCTATGTGGTAAAGCAGATGGTGGAGGCGCATGGCGGGCGTGTTTGGGTAGAGTCTGAGGGTGAGGGTAAGGGTTCAAGCTTCAATGTGGAGTTGAACGCTAAATAATCTGCTGGTATAATACTCATATTATGGCTTCAAAGAAGACTATTCTCTCTGGCGTAAAGCCAACTGGCCGTCCGCATATCGGCAACTATTTCGGAGCAATGAAGCAGTTTGTGGAGCTTCAGAATCAGTATGGTGGCGGCTATTTTATGATTGCCGACTACCATGCGCTCAATTTTGTCCAAAATGGCAAGGAAATGGCTGAGAACATCCTCGATCTCGCTCTCGATTATCTCGCTATTGGTATTGATCCGAAAAAATCAGTCATTTTCAAGCAGTCAGATGTCTCTGCACATACTGAGTTGACTTGGATTTTTGATACGCTGACCACGATGCCATACCTTGAGCGAGCTCATGCTTACAAGGACGCTGAAGCAAAAAACAAAGAGATTTCTGTTGGCACCTTCAACTATCCTATGCTCATGGCAGCCGATATCCTTCTCTACGATGTTGATCTCGTCCCAGTGGGTCAGGACCAGAAACAGCATATCGAGTACACACGTGACACGGCAATAAAATTCAATAACACCTACGGCCAAGGAAAAGATATCCTCAAACTTCCAGAACCGCTTATTATGGGACACGTGGCGGTAGTACCAGGTCTCGATGGACGCAAGATGAGCAAGAGTTATGGAAACACAATTCCACTTTTTGCATCTGATGATGAAATTACCAAGGCAGTAATGAGTATTGTGACGGATTCGGGTTCTCCTGATGGTATTCCAAAAAATGTATATGAAATTCATAAGCTTTTCCGAAGCGAAGCAGAGCTCAAAGACCTCTACGCACAAAATGCAGGCAAGTACAAACCTCTCAAAGACGCTTTGGCAGCCGACATTATTGCTTTTGTGAAGCCAATGCGTGAGCGACGAGAAAAACTCGCAAAAAATCGCAGCAAAGTTCTGAAAATTCTCGCAAAAGGTGCAAAGCGGGCACGAAAGCAGGCAGATATGCGTTTAGAGTCGGTCAAAGAGGCAATTGGCGTGAAGGTTTCTTAAACCATCCAAAATAGGGAATACGAATACTAAAAAATTATTCTATAAATACTATTCATGCATCTCAAAACATATTGGAAAAATTTTAAAGACCTGGTTTATTCCATTAAACGGGCCATGGGATATTCGTTTCATTACAATCCTGTAATGACCGTGGTTATTGCCTTGTTTTCGGTCCTTATGGCGATACTGCCGTTCGCTCAGACAAAAACATTGGGTCTTATTGTTGATCAGTTTATCTCAAGTATTGGAAGTGGTGTTATTGATGCGAAGTTTTGGCAAGTGCTTACACTTTTTGTTATTGCCAACGTAATCCCTGATCTTGTCTACGCTTTGAAGGGCTACTTCGACACAGTGTGGAGATTCTCAATGCAAAAGGAACTCGAGTTGCTTCTTGCGAGCAAGCGAGGTGCGCTCGACCTTGCGTATAGTGAAGATTCAGAGTATCAAAATCTACTCCAAAGAGTTTGGTGGAGAGGATTTTGGCCACTCATGAATATAACCGATAGCCAGCTTACAAATATCCAAAACATAATCTCGGTCATTATCGCATCCACTGTAATTATCGCTGTTGACTGGAGAATTTTCTCGATCATTATGATCTCACTTATTCCGAAGCTTATTGTTGAAGTGCGCTTTGGAAAAGAGGTTTGGGGAATCTGGTCAGATAATAGTGAGGTCAGAAGGCGATACTACAATATTTTGGATCATTTTACTGATAGAGGAAGAGCAGTGCAGACAAAGCTTCTTCAAAACAACTCCTATCTCATGGGACTCCTTAGGAAGTTCATGAATATTTTTATAGATAAGGAAGTGAGAGCAAACCGAAAAAAAATCATCTATCAGATTCTTTCAATTGCTTTTTCTATTGCTGGATATGTTTTGGCAATTGTTATTCTTGTAAAGAGTGTTGTGGCTGGTCTTATCGCGATCGGTACGTTGGTTTTCATCCTAGCATCGCTTGATCGGCTCAATAGCTCGATTTCGGGATTCTTTTTAAGTATTGCAAATCAGTACACCTATAGCCTTCAAGTGCTCGATATTCTCAAGGTGCTTGATACAAAACCCTTCCTTCCAATAACCCAAAATCCAGTAAAACTCAACTTACATCAAGCTCCAAAAATTGTCTTCGAAAATGTTTCCTTCCATTACAAAGGTCAGACCAAAAATATCCTTGATACTATTTCACTTACAATTAATGTGGGTGAAAAGCTCGCTCTAGTTGGAAACAACGGTGCTGGTAAAACAACGCTTATAAAGCTTTTGTGTAGAGTGTATGATCCAACATCAGGCAGGATTCTCATTAATGGTACTGACCTCAGGGATGTTGAGCTTGATGAGTGGTGGTCTTATCTTGGAGTACTTTTCCAAGATTTTTCATCGTATGATTTTAAAGTAAAAGAATCTATTGGAATGGGTCGAGCTAGTGCTGAGGTTGATATGGAAAATGTTCTTAGATCAGCAGAATTAAGCGGTGCTGACGAGTTTATTAAGGAGTGGGCTCATCAGTACGAGCAGATGATCGGAATTGACTTTAATGGGGTTGAGCCATCAAAGGGTCAAAATCAAAAACTTGCACTTGCTCGTGTTGCATATCGAAAGGCACACCTTCTTATTCTCGACGAACCTACAGCCTCAGTAGACGCTGAGTCTGAAGAGAAGATTTTCGAACGACTTGAGCAACTCCCAGATACTATTTCGGCAATTCTCATTTCACACCGATTCTCGACGGTACGAAAAGCTGACAGAATTATTGTCCTTGAGCATGGAACAATTACAGAAAATGGTAGTCATGACGAATTGATGGCCAAGAAGGGTACTTATGCAAAACTCTTTGCAATGCAAGCGAAAGGTTATG
>CAZTPW010000007.1:33891-36370 GCA_964615725.1 uncultured Candidatus Saccharibacteria bacterium | reverse complement strand
GGAGCAAGGCTCTCACCAGATGTGACGGTCATGCCTTTTTTGAGCTCACCAGTTTTGATAATGAGGGTAGCGGTGACGCCCTTCTTTGGATCAAGATTCGCTTCAATCAAAATACCCTGCGCTGGAACACCAGGCTGGCCCTTCAAATCACAGAGGTCTGCCGTGAGAAGAACGAGGTCGAGGAGTTCACTCACACCTTCACCAGTCTTGCCAGAAATAGGCGCCCATGAAATCTGACCACCATATCCTTCGATATAGATTTCTTTTTCTGCGAGGCTTTGCTTGGTGCGCTCAACGTTGGCTTTTGGAGAGTCGATTTTGTTGATGGCGACGATGTAGGGAATATGGGAAGCAGTGATACACTCGAGCGCTTCCATAGTCTGAGGTTTTACCCCTTCTTCAGCTGAGACCACGAGGATTGCAATATCAGCCACACTTGCGCCTCGGATTCGTGTACCTTTGAAAGCTGCGTGTCCCGGAGTGTCGAGGAAGGTAATTTTCTTGCCATCCTTTTCCACCTCGTAGGCAGCAATGTGCTGGGTAATACCACCAGCTTCTGACGCTGTGACATTGGTCTTGCGAATATAGTCGAGAAGTGTCGACTTACCGTGGTCGATGTGACCCATGACGGCAACTACCGGCGGACGGGTAACAAATCCAGCCTGACTGGCGGTCTTTGATGCCTTTGTTGATTGTGGTGATTTTTTTGGCATAGGCTTGGTTCATGGTACTACAGACATAAAAAGGACCCCGGTGGCCTTTTTGAGAATATATGTGTATACCCCTATAGACTAAGGTTTTTTCGGGCTTCGTCAATAGCCTCCTGCTCTTCGGGCAAAAGTTCGTATTCTGAGGTGAAATTCTTGACTGGCTTAGCAAAGACAGAAACTCGCTCGCGAGCAGATAGGGTAGAGATGACGACACCATCTCCTTTTTCGTTGATATAGGCTGTTGCGAAGCTCTGATTACCTCCTGAGCCAGTACCCTTGAAGGCATTGAAACGCACCGCATGTACCCCACGAATTGCTCGGCTCATTCTGTTTTCAAGTTTTGAGAGATAGCTGATTGTTTGCTTCTCAAAGTGCTTTTGATGGTCGAGCTCCTTCTGCATAGCCACGATTCCATCCTCAAGGGTGTGGCCATTTTTTCCTCGGGTAAAACGAGAGAGCTTGGCGTGGAGTGTTGCTACATAAACAAGGAGAATAATAGCCAGCCCGGCCGCACTATAAAAACCAATGGTGAGAATGTTCGAAGAGATTTCCATACGAGTATATATTGTATAGGAAAATGCTGTATTTCGCAAAAGGATTGCACAGAGTGATTTTTTGACTTAGTATGAAAATATGTTTTGGAATACAAAGCGAGTTTATTGTGACTATGCAGCTCTCACGCCTATTGACCCTCAGGTTGCAAACGTCATGAAGCGGGCGATGAAAATCTTCCCCGGCAACCCCTCATCGCTTCATCGAGAGGGTGTTCAGGCGCGCCGACACGTCACACTCGCTCGCACCCAGATCGCATCCTTTTTCAAAGCGCATCCTGATGAGATTACTTTTACCGGTAGCGGTACCGAAGCAAACAACCTCGCTCTTTTTGGTGCCTATGAAGCACTTATAAAGATAGGTAAGAAGCCTTCAGACCTTCATATCGTTACATCGACGATCGAACACCCTTCAGTACTTGAGCCAATTCGTATCCTTGAGAAAAAGGGGGTAGCAGTCACGTATGTTGGAGTCAATCGGGAGGCACTCATCAATCTTGATGAAATAAAAAAAGCAATCACCCCAAAAACATTTCTCGTCTCTATTATGATGGTCAACAATGAAGTGGGATCGCTCCAACCAATTCGAGAGATTGCCAAATTGGTCCGCCATGCGCGAAAAACAAATACCCTTGTTCAGGGTGGCAACCAGCACGACGAATCTCTCCCAACGCTCTATCCGCTTTTTCACACCGACGCAAGTCAGGCTCCACTCTACTATGAAATCAATACAGAAAATCTCGGTGCGGATATGATTACGCTCGACGCCCACAAGATGAATGGCCCTCGTGGAATCGGGATACTATGGACACGACGCCTCACTACGCTTTGTCCAATCATCTACGGTGGAAAGCAGGAAAAGGGATTGCGTAGTGCAACTGAGAATGTCCCCGCAATTGTCGGTTTTGCCGAGGCATGCAAGCGAGCAGCTGCGGTGCGCATCGCCGAAGCAGACCGTATCGAGAAGCTTCGAGCCCACTGTTTGTCACTCCTTCAGATTGTGTTTCCCAACATCCACGAGAATGGACCAAAAAACTCTGGCGGGCGAGCACCACATATTCTTAATGTTTCATTTCCAGGGCTTGATAATGAATTTCTGCTTCTCCAACTTGATGCACAGGGGATAGCGTGTTCTACACGAAGCTCATGTCTTGCGGGCGAACCAGGATCATATGTGTTGGATGCAATGAATCTTCCTACGGATCTCGCAAAGACCGC
>CAZTPW010000007.1:0-33791 GCA_964615725.1 uncultured Candidatus Saccharibacteria bacterium | reverse complement strand
ACGAAAGAAATTATTGACCAGACTGTACTTAGTAGCTATAGTTTAGATATATGCCACCACTAGGAAAATTCACCACAAAAGCAAAAGAAGCCCTCCGGAGAGCTCACGAGCTCGCTGTTGAGCGTAATCAAAACCACGTCAGCCCACTCCATCTCCTCCTTGCCCTCATCACTCAGGACGAGAGTATGGTTGTGTCTATCCTCGACAAACTCGAAGTAGATTCACTTTTGATGACAGAATCAGTCCTCGAATCCATCGAGACTCCAGAAGGCGCGCCGACCGCGACTCAAGCCTTCCAGCTCTACCTCACTCCAGAGCTCGCACAAGCCCTCGAAGAATCAATCAAAATCGCCGCATCTATGAAAGAGCAGTTCGCGTCGACTGAACACCTCTTCGTCGCCCTCTTTGATGTGCAGGGAACAGCTCGAGAAATTTTTGTAAAATTCAAGCTTGATCGAGCCTCAGTACTCAAGGTTATTGAAGTTCTCAAAACCTCAAAAGAGACGATTGCTCACGGTCCAAAGAAATATAAATTCTTGCCAAAATACACTCGCAGCCTTACCAAGCTCGCCGCTGAAAACAAACTCGACCCGGTCATTGGCCGAGATACAGAAATCTCACGTATTGTGCAGATTCTTTCTCGTCGTACCAAAAACAATCCAATTTTGATCGGTGAAGCCGGAGTAGGAAAGACCGCCATTGTAGAAGGTCTTGCAAATCGTATGGCAGCGGGGGATGTGCCAGATTCTTTGAAAGACAAAGAGCTCGTATCACTCGATCTCGGTCTTTTGATTGCTGGTACCAAGTATCGTGGAGAATTCGAAGAGCGCTTGAAAAATATCATGAAGGAAATTGAGCGCTCAGAAGGCAAAGTCATTCTCTTCATTGACGAAATTCATACTATCGTTGGTGCGGGTGCATCAGAGGGTTCAATGGATGCGTCAAATATGTTGAAGCCAGCGCTTGCTCGTGGTGAGCTTCGTGCAATCGGCGCTACGACACTTCGTGAATATCAACGTCATATTGAAAAGGACCCAGCACTCACTCGCCGCTTCCAGCCAGTGACGGTGACAGAGCCAACACTCGATGACGCTGTAGCAATCCTCCGAGGTCTCAAGGAAAAGTACGAACTCTTTCATGGGGTACGTATTAGCGATGACGCTATTGTTGGCGCCGTTGAGCTTTCTTCTCGCTATATCACCGACCGATTCCTCCCAGACAAGGCAGTGGACTTGATCGACGAAGCCGCATCTCAGCTCAAAATCTCTCTCGAAAATATGCCACCACTTCTCGAAGAAACTCGCCGTCGTGTGATGCGTCTTGAGATTGAAAAGGAAGCTTTGAACAAAGAACTCAAGCCAAGCAAGAAGACCAAAGATCGCATCAAGAAAATCGAACAGGAAATTGCCGACCTCAAAGAATCTACTGAAGAGCTCGAGCTCAAGTGGAAAAATGAAAAGGATATTATTGTTAGCATTAAAAAAATCAAACACGATCTCGAGGCACTGCGCGTAGAATCTGAACAAGCTGAGATGAAGGCCGATCTTTCAAAAGCAGCTGAAATTCGTTACGGAAAAATCCCAGCACTTGAGAAGGAGCTCGAAGCAAAAACAAAACGACTCAAAAAACTTCAGAGCTCACGCCAGATTCTCAAGGAGGAAATCACTGAGACCGATATCGCAGACATCGTATCTCGATGGACAGGCATTCCTGTCAATCGAATGCTCGAAGAAGAAGCATCAAAGCTCAATCGTATCGAGGAATTCCTCACGAAGCGTGTTGTGGGGCAGACAGAAGCTGTGAAGAAGATTTCAGACACCATCAAGCGATCTCGTGCAGGAATTGCAGATCCTAATCGTCCAATCGGATCATTTATTTTCCTTGGTCCGACCGGTGTCGGAAAGACCGAGCTCACCAAAGCACTCGCCGAGTTTATGTTTGATGATGAAAAGGCGCTTGTTCGTCTCGACATGTCTGAATACATGGAAAAGCATTCAGTTTCGAAGATTCTCGGTGCTCCACCAGGCTATGTTGGTCATGATGAAGGAAATAGTTTTACCGATCTTATTCGTCATCGACCGTATTCAGTCATTCTCTTTGATGAGATTGAAAAAGCCCATCCTGAAGTCTTCAATGTACTTCTCCAAGTGCTCGACAATGGTCGCCTCACTGATGCAAAGGGTCGTGTAGTCAATTTCAAGAACACTATCATCATTCTCACCTCAAACATCGGTGCTCAGTACATCGACAAGATGGAAACAATTGGATTCCACGGAGAGGGAAGTGAAAAGCAGGAATACCAGAACGTCAAAGACAAGGTGATGGCTAGTCTCAAAGATTACTTCCGCCCGGAGTTTATCAATCGACTCGATGACATCATCATCTTCGACATTTTGAGTCCTGAGGCAATTGCAGAGATTGTGAAGATTCAAGTCGATGTCATTAAGGCTCGGCTCGCAGAAAAAGATATCGTGCTTGATGTTGCTCCTGAGGTCTATGCATATCTCGCTCGCGAAGGATATAATCCTCAGTATGGTGCTCGACCACTCAAGCGTTTGATTCAAAACAAGATTCTTACATCAGTTGCATCATTTATGATTGCACAGGGTATGCTTCGAGGTGGTTCAGTGAAAGTGACCATGAAGGACAATGGTGAGTTCGCTTTTGAAGTGAAAAAGGCACCAGAAAAACCTGTAGTAAAAGAAATTGATGTCGAATCCGATGCCGACGAAGAAGACGATATGCTCGACGAAGAAAAAAAGAGTGTTGAAAAGAAAGCAAAAAAGGTCCAGAAATCAGGCAAGAAATAAAAACTGACCGTCATTGACAAAGCTATTATGGTGGCGCAGAATCAGAGCGGGTACGGTGTTCGTACTCGCTCTTTTTCCAAACCAAAAACCAACTGTTTCCAACCTATGAATGCACTGATTGTTGCTTTTTTGTACATTGTGTTTGCTCTCACCGCGATAAGTGCGACTGCAGGCATCGTCCTTTGCTTGGCGTGGGATCGTCACGAGAAAGCCTCGTATGATGAGGTGGTAGAAAGTAATTCGACCATCATGGTGCCGCTCCCATACCTTATTTGTGCGACCTACAAATTCTCCATTCTTGTTGGGATGCTTATTGGTTTTTCTCTCGCGGGGGTCAGTGCTCTCAACACCTTTGAGCCCCAGGGTGCGCTCTCAGCGTTTACCCTGAGAATTGCTCTATGTGCCTTCGGTGGTGCTATTACTGGTGGTGTGATAGGTGGGCTCACTCGCTTCACCATCAATCAGATCAAAGCTCAAGATTCATATAGTTCGTAATTTCTTCGGCTTGTAACTCCGTAATCGTGCGCCTCATGCGGGCGCACTTTTTCTATCAGTTTGCCATAATGCAAAAAACTGGTAGAATCGAATCTGTCCTTTTATAGGTTAATATATGCGTCGGTCGTATAGCGGCAATTACACGAGACTGTAAATCTCGCGGCCATTGGCCTACGGGGGTTCGAGTCCCTCCCGGCGCACAACAAAAAGAAAACACCTGCGAAAGCAGGTGTTTTCTTTTTGTCGGCTGTCCGGGAGGGACGAGAAAGCCGGAGCGATGTGAGTCCAGCAGGACGAATGGCGAGGCGGGGTGAGCTTGGGGCGGGACCCAAGCGCAAGACCTTTTGAGAGCTTTTAGGAACGTAGTGAGTAAAAGATCCAAAAGGTGTACTGCTCCTGTAAGGAGGCAGAATTTTGTGAGCGACGGCGAACAAAATATCTGTGACCGAGGAGCGAGTCCTCAAATAAAAAGAGGGCGCCCGTTGCAGAGCGCCACTCATGACTTCTTGTCGCCCAAACAGGCGAATTGATCAACGTCGTCACCAAGGTCATCGAGATCGAAAATAACCTCACCAATTATAGCAGATTCAGGATCGAATATGTGAAGGAGGATTCTTGCTCCAAAGAGTCGAAGGAGAAATCCTTTGCCGATAGGATGATCCTTCGCTTGGACACCGGGATTTTCATGTTGCCAACCCCAGTATTCAAACTGAGCGGTTCGGAGATTTTTCTCTGCCCATCGGCGATTCCAAAACTGGTAATACTGCGACCGAATCTTGTTGCAGACATAAGCTACCCCCAGAACAACCTTACTTACACACGTAAGAAGGCCGAAGCCGCAGTAACAGACCCCAACAACAGCCCAGGTGGCACTGAAAGCAAGTCTCTCAAGGAGCATTTCTTTTAGGTTCATCTTCTATTTCCTTTCAGAATAAGTCTGCTCCCGTTTTTGAAATAAATCAAGTTAATCCACGACAATGCGATGGAGTGATTGAGGAATGTGCACCATGATCACATAAGGAATCGTCCCTGCACTTTTTGCGAGTGATGCCAATGAATTTTTTGCCTTTTCATCGCGAGACACAACAGTAACAACACTTCCGATTTTTGTCTGAGGAACTTTGTTCACATCAATCGTTGTTATATTCATACTAACGCGACCAACAATCGGGCAGTAAACACCATCCACACTCACGCACCCCTTGTTTGATAATTCTCGATCGATGCCTTCAAAATATCCAAGTGGCAGTGTCGCCACTGTCATTGGGGTCTGAGCGGTGTAGGTGCCGTTGTAGCCGATCTGTGCACCTTGGGGTATTTTTTTCACCGAAGTCACAATCGTTCGCATTTCCAAAGCGGGGAGAAGGTTGAGGTGGTCGCGTTCACTGCTCATACTGATGCCATAGAGACCAATACCTAAGCGCACAACATTTGCTCGAGCTCGCTCTGCATGAAATGCACCGTGTGTGGCGCTAATATGGGTGTATTTGAGTGTAAAACGCTCGGTGAACCGCTTCACCATCGAATTCCATAGATCGATCTGCTTGTGGGTAAATTCCGCATCTTCATTTTCTGAATCAGCGAGGTGTGAGCAAATACCTTCAAGGATGATATGTGGGTGTTTTCCAAGAATTTCAAAAACCTGGCTGATTTCATGTTCCATGATCCCTTGGCGACACATCCCGGTATCAATCTTGAGATGAATGGTTACCTGTTTTTTTACTGTTTCGCCAAGCGCTTTGAGAGCGTCGACGCTTGTAATGGTGTAGGCAACCTTGGCAAGTTTTGAGCCAGCAATATTGTCTGGCGCAACATATCCAATGGTGAGGATCGGTAGTTTGATGCCTTCATTTCGCACAATGAGCGCCTCATAGTATGAATCAACAACGAGAAACGGAACATTTTGGTCTTTAAGAATGGTGCCGACCTGTACAAGCCCATGTCCATAGGCATTACTCTTTAAAACGGGGGCAATAGCGAAGGTCGGATAGCGTTTTTGGTAGGCGGTGAGGTTGTGAAGGATTCGGGCGCGAGAAATCTGCACCTCTACGAGGGGTTTATATCGAAATCTGATGCTTCTCAAGAAGCGAAAGAGTTTCCGCATGGCTTTATGATACAAGGTGTTGATTTTTTTGACGAGGTAGGGTATAGTAGTGCAACACAAAAAACCCATATGTCACAAGAACGACTTATACAATTGAAGAATAAGGAAACAGGTGAAGTTCGATGGTCTCGCAAAAACAAGAAAAAAGTTGAGCGAAAGATCGAGCTTAAGAAGTACAGCCCGAAGCTCCGAAAGCATATTGTCTTTAAGGAAGCTAAGAAATAAAAAATACCTACTTTTGGAAGCACGGATATTTTCTTGGTAGAAAATTCCTCGTGCTCGGCTCGACAGCCTCGCAAGTCTGCCAAAAGTAGGTATTTTTTATTTGCCAAAACTGCTGAGAAATCTTATAGTTGTCAGGTAGTCCGAAAGAAATTGGGCGATTAGTTAAATGGTATAATAAGGCACTCCAAACGCCTGGTTGGGGGTTCGATTCCCTCATCGCCCGCTAGATAATTATTAAAACCATGAGAGATATACCAGACGACAATTTAGCCTATCCTGTATTGTTGGAAATCGGTAACGGTCTTGGAAGTGGTTTTTACTTTCTAACAAATAATAAAATATTTCTAGTTACAGCTCGCCACGTTTTATATAATGACAATTCTCTTTTGAAAGCCGAAAAACTTAAGCTTATTTGCTATGATCGAGATTTAAAAAATCTTATTCCTATAGAAATTGAGGTTGATTTAAAAAATGTCCCAATAAGAAAAGATGACAGTAAAGATGTTGCTGTTGTAGAAATGGGTACACGTAACAAAGACTCAAAAATAGAGTATACAAGGGGTATCAAAGAGTTAACTAGTAATGGGAATATTGTTGTTGTACCTTCAAATCTGTTAAAGAAACTTAGTGATGTTTTGGTCTCTAATGAGGTCTATATTCTCGGCTACCCAATGTCTTTAGGTATGCAAGGAAGACCACAAATAGAACCCAAAAGACCATTGCTGAGAAAAGGAATTATCGCGGGTATTAATAACACAAACGGCACAATAATTTTGGATTGTCCTGTTTACTTTGGAAATAGCGGAGGGTTAGTAATTGAAGTCGAAGTTGTTGGTGTGGGAGTAAAACAGTTCAGAATTATAGGAGTTGTAGTCGAGTTTGTGCCTTTCGTTGAAAAATTTAAGAGTCTTCAAATCGGATACGAAAATAGTAGTTTTGAAAATTCAGGTTATTCAGTCGTGGTCCCTATCGATACTATAATTGAACTTACAAAAGAACAACCAATTACGGTTGTTCAAGTTGCACAAGATCAGTCTCGATAGCAATTTTGACGAGTATGAACACCAACCCTCAATCAAAACGCATCCTCTGCTTCGGCGACTCAAACACACGTGGCTTCGTGCCAGGAAGCGGTGGTAAAGAGCGCTACCCAGCAGACGTTCGCTGGACGGGAATTCTCCAGGAAGATCTCGGCAAAAACTTCGAAGTAATCGAGGAAGGTCTCGATGCGCGTCTCATCAACAAAGAAGATCCACGCCCAGGATTCGTCGGCAAAAATGGCCTCGCATACCTCATCCCTTGTCTCGATACCCACAAGCCACTCGATTATATTACACTCATGCTCGGCACCCCTGATCTCAAGGAGTGCATGAATCTCAGCGCAGAAGAGATCGCCACTTCACTTTCAGCAACGATCGATGCGATTCACACTTCAGCAAAGGCATGGCCGGCGATGCCAAAGGTCATCGTTATTTCTCCAGCTATCATCGACGACACGACACCATTTGCCTCAGCGATGTTTAAAGGCGGAACTGACAAAAACAAAAAACTTTCGACTTTGTACAAAAAAGTAGCAGAAGAAAAATCAGCCATCTTCATTGACGGCGCCTCATTCCTCAAGGTAGATCCAAAAGAGGGAATTCATCTCACTCCAGAATCTCACGCACTTCTCGCACAAGCTCTTGTGGAGGTTATTGGTTGATGTGCGTTCGGTAGTACTACAATCGAGCTAGCCGAAAATTTCAAGAGCATCCTTCTTGGAAACCCACTGAATTCGTTTGTCTCGGCGAAACCATGCGAGCTGACGCTTCGCATAATGCCAGATTTCGGTATCAAGTTTTTCGATCATCTCATCCTTTGAGATTTTTCCCTGAAGATGAAGTGCGAGGTAGCGATACTCAAGGCCAAGTTCATCCATTCGTTTCCACGAAAGTCCATTTGAGTGAAGTTTCTTTGCTTCCGCGAGCATTCCTTGTTTCATTCGAGCGTGAAGTCTTTTTGTAATGTTGGCTCGCAACGTTTCTGTTGGGAGATCAATGCCGATGAAAAGGGGATCGTAAAGATTTTGTTTTTTTGTTTTTGGGACTTTGCCAAGCGCTTTTGCAATTTCGATTGCACGAATAATTCGTCGAGCATTTTTTGGGTCAAGTGTCTTCGCCCGCTTTGGGTCGAGTTTTTTAATCATTGCAAAAAGCTTTTCTGGAGAAAGCTTTGCGAGCTTTTTTCGCAAAGCTTCATCAGGCTTCACATCAGGGAGAATCACACCATCAACGAGTGCTTCAATATAGAAACCAGTGCCGCCACAAATAATGGGGAGTTTACCGCGGGAAGTGATGTCTGTAATCGCTTCTCCGCCGGCCTTTTTAAAGTCGACGACCGTGAATCGTTTTTTGGGAGAGGTGACGTCGAGGAGGTGGTGAGGAATACCTCGCATCTCTTTCTTCGTGACTTTGCCGGTGCCAATATTGAGACCCTTATAAACCTGTCGGGAATCAGCAGAAATCACCTCACCATCGAGTTTTTTGGCAAGGCGAATAGCGAGGTCAGTTTTTCCTGAGGCGGTGGGGCCGAGAATGACGAGGATTTTGGGCTTGTTTGTAGGCTTTCTCACCCTCTGAATATGCAATAAATTAGCCATTTTGTAGATATTGACATAGACCTTAAAAGGTGCTATTATAGAGGCTGTAATGAGATATCGGTAGGTGAGAGTCCCATGGTGGGATTTTTTACTTTTACCGAATTGCTCATTGAAAACTCGAATCCAAACTCCTATGACAAAGCTTAGTCTTGCCCTCATTTGCCCGATCGTCGCACTCCTTATTGTGCTGACCGTGATGAGTAACCGCAAACCTCAATCCGTTCCCGCTGGCCCTGGTGCCACGCCTGAACAGGTGGACAATGCGGTTCGGCAGTTCGTTGGAACGCCCAACGTCTCCGACAACGCCAACCAAGTTTTTTCCCGCCCGTCCAAAACTACGAACGCACCACTTGCTGTGACGCGGCCCGCTTGGGTCGAAGAACAGTTGGCGGCGGCTGGAAAAACAAACGTGCCGAAATAACCAAAACCAACGGCACCCGGAAACAGTAAACTGACCGAAAAAGACAAGCATTATGAAAAAGCTTCTCTCCTTGTTCGCACTCGTCGCGATCTTCACCAGCACCATCACTTCCCATGCTGCTGTGGCGCCAATACCGCCGCTGCCGCCTGGGGCCACGAATGCGCCGTTCAATCCGCCCAACTCCTTGCCGATCAGTTCGGTGGCCCAGCTCCGGCAGTACGCCTGGGGTCAGGTCTCGAACGATTGGGCTTCGGTGTGGGCGCATACCATGACCCAAAGCCCCTCGAATTACTACTACGCGGGCTTTGATGGCCATCTTGACCCGGACGAGGCGATGAGCTTCGTGAACACGCAACGCTTCAGCTTCGCGTTCCTCGGCTACAACATCAAGGCCGGCGCGTACGTGACGTTCTACAACAACCAGCAAACGTTATTCTCCGGCAATCTGGAGACGACGATGGTCTGGGACCCTGCGGCGCAAGCCTACACATTCGCGGATCCTGGGCTGACGCTCAACATGGCGGAGGCAATCATCATGCCGATGCCGGGTTATGAATGGGCCCAATTCGAAGAAGTGGACTACGAAGGGAATGTCGTGTACTCGTACTACGACTACCCTGCAGAGAAGGGGAATGGCGAGAACAAGCCGTTCTACTTCTGGGCGTACTTCGCTGGCAAACCCGGCCGTACGATCATCCATCTCACCGATGGCACCACCATCAGCTACAACAACCAAGGTGGTTACCGCGAATCGGAAGTTCCGTTCCGCGGCTCGGTCAAGGCGAAGGTTGATGGCATCGTTACGTTGGCCAACACCAACGCGGCGTACATCGGCGTCAGTCAGCAGGAATTCGAACGCAATGTTTCGCCGACGGTCTTTCTTCGGTTGACCAACTTCACCACGGTGTATTTCGCGGCCTGGCTGCCCCCACAGGGTGGCCAAACCGAGTATGCCTCGTGGGCGATTGTGCGTCGTGCTGACTTCGCGAATGCCAATCCGATCTACATCAACATGAATCCGACGAACAACATTGGGTCGGAGAAGTTGCCGGCGGGCAAGTTTTGGATCGAGTATCGCTACCCGTCTGATTATGGTGTGCGGCAAAATGGCTACCAGCCGCCGTACAACAAGTGGGACTGGTAAGCGAGCCTGATCTTTTCACAGCGGCCGAGGGAAACCTCGGCCGTTTTTTCATACTTAAAAAAGAACTTGGTCAGGAATAATTTCCTCGCTGTCGCTCGCAAAATTCCACCTCCTTACAGGAGCGGTACACCTTTTGGATCTTTTACTCACTACGTTCCTAAAAGCTCTCAAAAGGTCTTGCGCTTGGGTCCCATCCCAAGCTCACCCCGCCTCGCCATTCGTCCTGCTGGACTCATAATGGCTCCGGCTTTCAAGTCCCACCTCTGGCACGAAAAATCTCTTCAATCATTTCTGATTGAAGAGATTTTTCAGTGAATGTGCCAGAGGTGGGACTTGAACCCACATGCCGTGAAGCAAACGATTTTGAGTCGTTCGTGTATACCATTCCACCACTCTGGCGTATCCCAAGTCTAAGGAAAAAACGACAAAAAATCAATTTTTCGACGACTTTTCTAAAATTTTTGACCAAAGCGACCTCATGATATGATGTGTCTATACTTTTCACATATATGCCTGATTCCATTCACAACAACATGCCTTCGCAGTTTCAAAATGACGCGGTTTTTTGGATTGAAACTGAAAAAATTCACCCCAACCCATTCCAGCCTCGACGAGAATTTGATGAGGTAAAGCTCCGTGACCTTGCTGAGTCTATTCGTATGTACGGTATTCTCCAGCCACTCGTCGTTACGCGAAAGGAGAATTTTGTTGACGGAAAGGGGCTTGAAGTAACCTACGAACTCATTTCTGGTGAGCGACGACTTCGCGCTTCCAAGCTCGCAGGTCTTTTACAGGTGCCCGCACTCATTCGAGCTCAGCAAGAAGACGATCGGGTGAAGCTTGAGCTCGCAATCATTGAAAACCTCCAGCGCGAAGACTTGAACGCTGTCGACCGAGCTCGCGCATTCCAGCGTCTTGTTGATGAATTTAAATTTAAGCATAGCCAAATCGCAGAAAAAATGGGGAAGAGTCGAGAGTATGTTACCAACAGCCTCCGCCTCCTCTCACTTCCTGCAGATATTCTCGACGCCCTTTCACAAGGACGCATTTCAGAAGGCCACGCCCGACCTCTCATGATGTTGAACGACCGGCCAGATGAGCAGTCGACGCTTTTCAAAGAAATTATGTTCAAAAAGCTCACCGTGCGTGAAGCCGAAGCAATTGCTCGACGTATTGCGTATGACAAAGTACGCAAAAAGGAACGCGCCTTCGATCCAGAGATCGTTGAGTTGGAGGAAAAATTTGCAGAATCTCTCGGTACTCGCGTAAAAATTGAGCGAAAAGATGTTGGTGGGCGCGTGACGATTGATTTCTTCACCAATGAAGACCTTCGATCAATCCTCGCACACATGAATCCTGGAGTGATAGGTGCAAAGCCAAAAAATTCTCATGAAATGCTCCATAAACACATCGCAAATGTAGAATCAATGCGAAAACTTGCTGAGGCGACTCCAATCGTTGCTACTGAAGCCGCACCTGTATCAGCCGATGCTTCTATCGTCGAGCAGGTGGCAGCTATCGAGGAAACTCCTGTCGACGATCGTACGAAAGAAGAGATTCAAAAAGCCGATGACACCTCAGACGACGATAATCTCTATTCAGTAAAAAATTTCACTGTTTAAAAGCAGGGAAGTTATCCACAATTTTGCAGTTTTTTCTTGACACTCGCTTTTTCGAAGCGTAGCATTATTCATGTTGATGCTCTTTGAAGAAAACGCTTGAAATGCAGTTTGACTGTGGCATAGAGTGCGCAAATATTGCGCGTTCTCTGTCACAGTTAAATCCAGGCTGTACACATCTGTTTAACTGGAAGGTTGAACCGCAAGGTTACTTATCCACACAGATGGTCCATATGGAAAGGAAGCACACAAGATGAAGAAACTCAGTGTTCCATTGGTATGCGCGATTTTCGTCGCCATTGCCATCACGAATGCGTCACCGCCAACGCCGCAACACCAGTCCGCTCCGCCGGCCTTGGTCATCGATACGAGCCAACCCATCATCCAGCAGGCCGATCTTAGCGCGCTCGAAAACATCGCAGTCCGCGCCCCTCAGTTCACGGAAGCCGTTGCCATCGTCACCGGCATCGAACAAACCATCGGCGAGCAGGCCATCATCGTTGCGCACCAAGAATCCGGCGTCGGCGTGCCTATCGCACGCACCGATCACGACAAAACGGGCGCTGCGACTGTTGGTCAGATCACCATCACTGGCGATTCCGGCGCGTACGAGGCGGTTCCCATTCCCATCGAGCAGGCCTTCCAGGTCACTGCCCAGGTGCAACGGGTCCAGATTCATCCGCTCATCTGCTGAAACGCCAAGCCGTTTCTACCAGTTTTCCTTTCTAACTCACAGCGGAGGCCACCCGGCCTCCGCTTTTTCATTTTTCTAATTCATTAAAATCGAGAGGTAGTTGACAGAGTTGTATTTTAAATGTAGTGTTTTAATCGCTTGGATACCTTAATTGCATGTTGCAGCGAGGTCTACCTACAAGCAAAAACAGTACTGTTCCTTCACATGAAAAGTTCAAAGCGGCAGATAGCTGATATCACACAGCTTCAGCTTAAACCCAGGACCAAAGAACGTGCTCGTCGGCAAACATTGCGGCTTCACGGAGTTGATCCGTTGGATGTTGAGAAGCAAATTCCAACCAGCGCAGTCAAAGATTCTTTCACTGATGATAGCCGAGTCTTCAAGCGAGTCTGGGAGGCCTTTCCCAAGGCGCCCGTCGAAATCACGGTTCGCAACTTCAACAAGCTGCGTTATCGTGTGAAGCGCGCAAGCATCACGCTCTGTCTCTGGATTCCTGGCTTCTGCGACGGTCGGTTTTATGGTTACTACCAGAAGTCACTCAATCCGAAGCTTCACGAATTCCTCATGAAGCAGGTCGGTGGACGCAACAAGGTTATCACGGCTCGTCGCGCCACCGAGATCGCCAATCGCATTGCCAAGATCACCGGCCGGACAGTGCTTATCACACATCAGCAGGGTGGCGATCCAGCCGATGCCCACTTTGAGACATACGGTCCTTTTCATCCTCACAGTCACCACTAACTGGTGGGACCTAGTCCACATGGGTGGAGGGTTTTCTACGGGCAGGCCACCTTTGGGCCTGCTTTTTTATTTCTACAAAATATTGAAACTATTTTTTACCTTTCTTCGCTGAAGTTTTACCACCACCAAGGATTGCAACTGCTTGCTCCACAGTCATTTTCATCGGATCAATATCTGGAGGAAGAGAGATCATCGAAAAGCCTTTGCGCAAGAATGGACCACTGCTATTTTTATACAAAACAATGTCACGACCGGTTTTTTCGTTGGTACCAATAACACGCATAATCTCAACACCTTTTCGCATCTGCTTTGGCTGGCTCAAAATCTCGAGTGCTCGTTCGAGGGTAATAGTGTACACATCATCGGTCTTCAAAGATCGGAAATCGCCATTATGCACGATATAGGGACCAAAGCGGCCAGTGCTTGCAGTGATTGGCTTCTTAGTATCAGGATGTTCGCCAAGGACACGTGGAAGGCTCAAATACTTCACAGCATCTGCAAGGCCGACCTTGGTGAAATCAACACCCTTTGGAATACTTGCCATACGAGGCTTCCTGAGCTCTTTTGACTTTTCACCAAGCTGGACGTAGGGACCAAAACGGCCGACATTTACGAAAATAGGGAGATTTTCGGTAGGGTGAATACCGATTGGCTCGTGCTTCTTCACTTCTTTTCCTTCAATTGTCAAAGCACCATCGCAATCAGGGTAACGAGAACACGAAAGAAACTTGCCCCCTCGGCCAAGTTTGATTTCCATACGAGAGCCACATTTAGGGCAGGTAAATTTTTTGTCTGCCTCACCGAGTGTGGTGAGTTTTGCAATTTTTTCTTTTGATTTGATGTGCTTTGAGAATGGACCGTAGAAATCCTTGAGTGTTTTCAAGTACTGAGCATTTCCATTCGCGATTTCATCGAGTTTGTCTTCCATCTCGGCGGTGAAAGAATCGTTGATGTATTCCATGAAATTTTGTTCGAGGAATGTACTCACCACATCACCCGTGTCGGTTGGTTTGAGAGATTTGTTTTCCTTCTCGACATACCCGCGCTCCTCGATGGTATTGATAATAGAGGCGTAGGTTGATGGTCGGCCAATACCACGCTTCTCGAGCTCCTTGATGAGTCCAGCTTCAGTATAGCGAGGTGGAGGGGTAGTTTGCTTTTCCTCCGATGAAATATCGTTGAGCTTTAGGGTGTCGCCCTGAGTAAGGACGGGAAGCTCGACATCCTCACCGCGCGCATCAGGATCACAAGCAAGCCAGCCTGGGTAAAGGGTGCGTGAACCATTTACAGAAAAGTCAGGAATCCCGCCACCGTCAATATTTGCGGTGACTTTGGTACGCATGAGTTTTGCATCGCGCATCTGTGAAGCGATCGTTCGACGCCAAATGAGATCATAGAGCTTTTCCTGTTCAGGATTGATGCCAGCCTTCATGCGAGTAAGGTCAGTCGGACGAATAGCCTCATGTGCTTCCTGGGCATTTTTGCTTTTTGTAGCGTACGTGCGGAATTGATGGTAATCCTTACCGTAGTTTTTTTCGATAACTTGTGCAGCTTGGGCGAGTGCAACCTTGCTCAAAGTCGTGCTATCGGTACGCATATATGAGATGAGGCCGGCTTCGTAGAGGCGTTGCGCAACACTCATTGTACGAGAAGGTGAGAAACCGAGGCGAGAGCTTGCGGTCTGCTGGAGTGTTGAGGTGATAAATGGTGCACGTGGAGATCGCTTCACTTCTGAAGCCTCAATACCGAGCACTTTCCATGTGCCTTTTTTACCTTTTGCAAGGATATCTTCTGTCTCTTTCTTTTCTGTAGGTTCCTTTTCGCAGACAAGCGAAAGCTTTGCCCCCTTTGCAGTCTCAGTCTGGGCTGTGATCGTCCAAAACGTCTGAGGAATAAATGCGCGGATCTCACGCTCCCGCTCCATAATAATGCGTAGGGCAGGTGACTGTACGCGACCAGCAGAAAGACCGTAACGCACCTTCTTCCAAATCAATCCAGAAAGGTCATATCCCACAAGTCGATCAAGTACACGCCGAGCCTCCTGTGCTTCTTTGAGATTTTCATCGATAGCACGAGGGTGTTCGACTGCTTCTTGAATAGCGTCCTTGGTGATTTCATGAAAGACGACACGCTTTGGTTTTTTGAGGCCAGTAGCTTGTGCAATATGCCATGCGATTGCTTCACCTTCTCGGTCGGGGTCGGTCGCGAGAAGCACCTCATCAGCTTTGTGCGCCAATGATTTTATTTCCTCAACAACTTTTTCTTTTCCCCGAGAGATTTCGTAGTGTGGAACGAAGCCACCCTCAATGTCGATCGCTTTCTTGTTGTTTTTTGGTAAATCACGGATATGTCCAATACTTGCCTTTACGGTGTATTTTCCATCGAGATATTTTGAAATGGTTTTCGCTTTTGCAGGCGACTCAACAATGAGTAATTTCATGGGTATGTGTCAAGTATTACACGAAATACTTTTTTTGTGCAAATTATTCAGAATTTTCTTCACGGATTTTTATACCAAGAATGTGCAAAATATCATACGATGATGTGATGGGATGCGCTCCACCTTCTACCAAGACTTTATTGGTCCCTGCTGATGCATAAGAAAAGATGGAACCTGGCACCACGCCAACATCGCGACCATTCTCAAGTGCTGATCGATAGGTGATGAGGCTGCCGGATTTTTCCTCAGCTTCAATCACAATTGTCATATGGCTCATGCCCGCCATCACCTGATTGCGCAGAGGAAACGCCCATGGCGTCGCACGAAAATCGTGATCGAATGGAGATATCAAGGCACCACCTCGACGAATAATATCCTGGGCAAGAATACGGTGTGCGCGTGGGTAGAGTACATCCCAATCAAGTCCAGAACCAGGGATTGCAATCGTGCGCAGTCCAGCACCGAGGGCAGCCTCATGAGCTACACTATCTATACCATATGCTAGTCCCGACACGATCGTAATCGGGTATCCGGCTAGCCCCTCTATCAACGCACGACAAGCGCGCTCGCCATATTGAGTAAACTTCCTCGAGCCAACAATGCAGAGGTATCGCTGCTCTGGCGCATCATCCTTCCATACAGGAGAGCCGCGGATGAAAAGCTTGTCAGGTGGGTCGTATAGTGTCGCGAGGAGGGGTGGAAAATCTTTAGGCCCAAGGGTTTGTATTTCTGGAAGTGTTTTTTCATTCATCAGAAAAGCATAGCAAAGTGATGTTCAATAAGTGATGAAGAATTTTTCAATTTCTACTCAAAAGACGCCTATTTTTTTATTACAAAGAGTATACTAGAAAGACGCAAGAATTCTCGTCTCAAGAACACTACTTCTTAGTGGCTTTTTAATTCTAAAATTATGAATAAAGATTTTGATTCTTGGAATACAAATAAGAAACGAATTGAGAGTAAATCAACCACAGCGCTTGCTTATCCTAGAGAGGTTTGGTGGTGTGTTATAGGCTTAAATATAGGTACAGAAATTGATGGCAAAAATCAAAGCTTCGAGCGACCAGTGATTGTTGTTCGGGTCTATAATAAAGAGATGATGGTCGTATTACCACTTACTTCTAAAAAGAAACAGGATCCTTTTCATCATCTCATTAAGGTTAATGATAGGCTTGTATCAGCAAAACTAACTCAAATGAGAGTAATTAGCGGCAAAAGACTTTCAAGAAAAATTGGTGTTCTCGACAAGGATTCATTTAACACCTTGAGACTGGTATGGAAAAATTCTCTATAAAACGAAAACTCCCACATGGGAGTTTTCTCGGAGGCCGAAGCCCTCATGAGACACAATGTACCAACACGTATCTCTTAAACGAAACCAACACCTTGTTGGAATCTCGGAGGCCGAAGCCCTAATATCTATAGTATAAACCCTCAAAAAAGCTGAGTCAAGATTAAGAATTTCATTTTTCGGCGACTTTTTGCTACTATTGTGAGTGCTATGCTCGACATTAAATTCATTCGCGAAAACAAAGAGATTATTGATATGGCAGCAAAGAAGAAGTCCGTCGATTTTGCCGTTGACGAACTTATCTCCATCGATGATGAACGCCGAGCCCTCATGACCTCACTCGAGGCGAAGCGTGCTGAGCAAAATGCTATGGGTGAGAAAATCACCAAAGCAGCAACTCCTGAAGAGCGCGCTTCTATGATTGCCGCAATGAAGCAGGTCAAAGAAAGCATGCAGAAGGAAGAAGAAAGCTTCAAGACTATTATGCAGAAGTGGCACAATCTCATGATTCGCGTGCCCAACATCCCCGACATGTCAGTCCCTGAAGGGTTGAGCGATGCTGAAAACAAAGAAATCAAGACGTGGGGAGAGAAAACAACATTTCCCTTTGAACCAAAGAGCCATATCGAAATCATGGAGGCTCTTGATCTTGTCGACTTTACTCGCGGAGTAAAGGTTGCCGGTTTTCGAGGGTACATCCTCAAGAACGACGCAGTACTCCTCAACTTTGCTCTTATGCAATTTGTTATGGATCACCTTGTGAAAAAAGGCTTCAGCCCAGCGATGGTGCCATCATTGGTGAACCGAGAGCTTCTCGTTGGTTCAGGATATCTTCCACAAGGCGAAGATGATCTCTACAAGACTCAGGACAATTCATATCTTGCGGGTACTGGTGAGGTGGCCACCATGGGATACTACATGGATGAAGTCATTGATCGCGCACAGCTTCCGATGAAATTTTTATCATTCTCACCTTGCTTCCGACGTGAAGCGGGAAGTCACAGCAAAGATACAAAAGGACTCAAGCGAGTTCACGAATTTTTCAAACTCGAGCAGGTTATCCTCTGCGAAGCAAGCCATGAGGAGAGCGTAAAATGGCATGAGCACCTTCTCGAAAATGTAGAAGAGATCATGCAGGCACTTAAGCTTCCATATCATGTGGTACTCAACTGCGCGGGCGACCTCGGACTCGGTCAGGTGAAAAAGTATGACGTTGAAGCGTGGGTTCCGTCACAAAAGGCGTGGTGTGAGACACACTCATGTTCATATTTCCACGATTTCCAGACACGCCGATTGAATATCCGCTACAAAGATGCTGACGGCAAGCTCAAGTTTGTCCACTCACTCAACAACACCGCAGTTGCTACACCTCGCATCCTTATCGCAATTGTTGAAAACAACCAGCAAGCTGATGGCACAATCATCATTCCAGACGTTTTGAGACCATATATGGGTGGCCGATCAGTCATTGGTCCTCGTGTAGCTCAAAAATAGTATGGTATTCTCGAGACGAACAACTCTTGCGTCTCCACGGATGATTCAAAAAAAGAAAAAGATTTTTTATGTGCGTGTCACTATCACGCTCGTAGCAATCGTACTTCTATGCACCGGTATTGTGGTGGGAAGCCGTATGAAGCAGCTTCAGGTCAGTGCTGTAAAGATCGAGGGGCTTCAAGTTCTCACTGATGCGCAGATTAGGAGCTCGGTCATGTCAATTTCAGATCAAAACTATCTTTGGATTTTCCCTAAAACAAATATTTTGTGGTATCCCTCAGGTGCCATTTCCAAAAAAATTCGTGAAGATTGGTCTCGTGTAAAAGAGGTTTCTCTCGATCGAAACGATCTCAATTCAATCACTATCACCATCACCGAGAAAACCCCCAAATATATCTGGTGTGGAGATTCGAAGCAGGATTTTATTAGCCATGAAAATCAGAAATGCTTTTTTCTTGATGAATCAGGAAGTCTTTTTTCTGAATCACCATATTTCTCAGGTGATGTGTACTTTAAGATGTATGGAAGACTCGGCGATATTCATGCAACAACCACACCTGTCGGTACGAAGCCAATCGGCCAAGAATTTTTGACTTCAGATATTCGGAACTTTATTTTTGATTTCGCGGCAATGCTTACTGACATCCACATGACACCAGTGCGCTTTTTTGCCCGCACCCCAAACGAATATGAAATGATGCTTCGTGACGGCTCTTTTGTGTTTTTTAACAATCGATCAGCGATTGACTATACGAAAGTTGCTCTTCAAAAACTCCTTTCCCAAAACTCTTTTACCGTGGATATACCTGACTCACCCCACCGCCTTGATTATGTCGATGTGCGTTTTACCAACAAGGTCTATTACAAATTAAAAGAACCAGGTATATAATAGTGTGATATGCAGAGTGGGGAACTTATTCTACGATATGTGGTCTGGCACTATACGCGCGCACTCCGCGATCTCGTTCGCCACATTCGTCGATTCGCTTGGTTTCTCTGGCACTTCTTCTCAATCGGTGTCCTTTTTCGTACTTGGGTGAGCCCGTGGAAGCGTATGAACGAGGAGAAACACAAGAAGGGAATTTCTGGCGATCTTTTTGAGCGTATTGTCATCAACAGTCTCATGAGAATTGTGGGTTTTTTGATTCGTGGACTGACGATGCTTGTTGGATTTCTCGCTATTATTGTGGAAATAGTGCTCGGCATCTTTGTACTTGGACTATGGATCGTGATGCCACTTCTTGTGGTGGGAATGATTGGAGAGGGAATCCGCTTACTTTTTGTATAATCGCATGAATAAAGAAACGCTTAAAAAAAGCATATGACTCATCAATCCACCGGTACTATAGGAAACCTAGTTAACGACACGGCAGAGAAAAATTGACCGAGAGTCGCAAATTAACATGATTATGGTTTTTCTCTTTGGCTATATTCTCGGAGTACCATCTGGTGTAGTTAATGGCCTAACACTCATCACCCTTGCGATTCTTGGTGTTCTTCTTGCTTTGGAAGCGTTTTATTTTTCATACTATTTTCCTTCAAAATCTGATGGGACTATTGCATATTCGGTGAGTGTTCAAACAGCAATTCTTTTGGTGAGAGGTTCACGTGGGGTTGTTGCGAAGAATCTTGTTGAGGATTTTGTACGCTCTGATATAGGAAAGTGGGTGTGTGCTCGGTGTGGTATTTCAGACCAAGCTCTTTTAAAAGAGGTTTCTGAAAAGTCTATCAAGGTATCGCTGGCGGATATTGCACTTGATTCAGTGAAGGGGGTGATATCACTTGATGTGTATCTAGGAATTCTTTTTGATACAAAGCCAGAGTTTCTTCACGCAGTCCTCTCGCTTGGGGTGAACCGCATTGACATTCTTGAAGCGGCGCTCTGGTACGAGCGACGACAGGTGGAAATCATTCATCACGAACGATGGTGGAGCGTCGAGACCCTTGCTCGAGTGCCTGGTATTGGAAAAGATTGGGCATATGGAAAGACCTTTAAGCTTGATCAATACGGTACGGAGCTTCGCGATATTGTGAGGGGACGCAATTTCTTTTTGAATTATGGCAACAAAGAGGCAGATGCGATAGAACGAATTTTGGTGAGAGCGCGCGAGGCGAATGCGCTTCTTGTGGGCGACAAGGCTGCGGGGGCGATGGACGTGGTGTACCGCCTCGCGCGCCAAATCCAAGAGGGCACGATTTTTCCCGAGCTTGAGCACAAGCGAGTCGTTTCACTCGACACACGTGAGCTCATTGCCTTTACCAAAGAAAAGAATGCCTTTGAACAGGAGCTTATTCTCCTCATGAACGAAGCTGCTCACGCCGGCAACATTATTCTTTTCGTTGATGATCTTCCTGACTTTATTCAAAACGCTCAGTCTATCGGCAGCGATATTGTGCCACTTCTCAATCCTTACTTTGTGTCAGATCAAGTCCAAATGCTCGCAATCTCAGACGCTCGCCGCTATCACGAACTCATCGAGTCCAACGCCGACCTTGCGCGTCATTTTGAAAAAGTGCTTCTCGAGTCGCCAGAGGGTGACGGGCTTTTCCGTCTCGTTGAAAGTCTTGTGACTGAAGCAGAAACAGAAAATCCGAAAATCTTCTTTACTGTGCAGGCTGTGCGAGAGATCGCCAAGAGCGCTGAACGATACTTCAGCGAGTCATCGGGTGTGGATCGTGTGAAGGATCTCGTCGTGGAGCTCATTCCGTATGTGCGAAATCTCAAACGCACTATTGTCACTGGTCAGGACGTACTCCAGCTCGTTGAGGAAAAGACCGGTATTCCGCTCGGTGAAATCACTACGGCAGAAAAAGACACCCTCCTCAACCTCGAGACCTTCCTCGCAGGCCGCATCATCGGTCAGCAAGAAGCCGTCAAAGCAATCAGCAATGCAATGCGTCGATCTCGTTCTGGTGTAGGAAACCCAAACCGACCAACTGGCTCATTCCTTTTCTTGGGTCCGACTGGAGTTGGAAAGACAGAAACGACCAAAGCACTCGCGCAATGTTTCTTTGGTAGCGAGACCAGTATGACTCGTTTTGATATGTCAGAATACCGCACCGCAGACGCAATGGAGCGACTCATCGGCTCATTTGAAAATGGAAAGACTGGTGTACTCGTCAGCAAACTCCGCGAGCAGCAGTATGGTGTGCTTCTTCTCGATGAATTTGAAAAAACACTCCATGAAGTGCACGACCTTTTCCTCCAAATTCTCGACGAAGGATTTTTTAGTGATGTACAGGGCAAAAAAGTAAATGTCCGCAACAGCATCATCATCGCTACTTCAAACGCCGGCAGTCAGCTCATCTGGGAAGCGGTGCAGGCAGGCAAAAATCTCGAAGATGAAAAGCCGAAAATTATCGACTATATTGTGGACCAAGGACTTTTCAAGCCAGAACTTTTGAACCGTTTTGATGGCATTATTCTTTTCCATCCGCTCAGTCGTGACGAGCTTTCAAAGATTGCTGGCCTTATGCTCAAAAAAGTGGCAAAGCGTCTCGAAGAAAAGGGAATTCGCCTTGCATTTGACCAGAGCGTTATTTCATACCTTGTCGACTCTGGAATGGATCCAAAATTTGGCGCCCGAGCGATGAATCGTGTCATTCAGGAGAAAGTCGAGCAGGGAATTGCTACCAAGATCATCAAGGGTGAACTCGCATCAGGATCGACCCATACATTGACCGTTACTGACCTTGGGGTATAGTGGACGTCTATGAATCTTGGATTCTGGAAGAAACTCCGACAGGAACGACCGCAGGGTATTGTGGTGCTTGCGCCGATGGCAGATGTCACCGACGCTGCTTTTCGTCGTGTTATTGCCCAACACAGCCGCATGGGGAAGCCTCAGGGTGGCCCCGATGCTTTGTGGACCGAATTTGTCTCGTGTGACGGTCTTGCTTTTGCTCCAGAGGAAGGACGCAAGAAACTTTTGAAGGATCTCATTTTTACCGACACTGAACGACCGATCGTCGCTCAGTTTTTCACCTCAAATCCCGCAACGATGGAAAATGCAGCGCGTATTGCGACAGAGCTCGGCTTCGACGGTATCGATATCAATATGGGTTGTCCAGACAAAAGTATTGAAAAGCAGGGGGCAGGAGCTGCGATGATGAAAAATCCCAAAGTCGCTCAGGATGTTATTCGTGGTGCGATGAAGGGCACGGCGGAAGCAGCGCAAAAACTCGGAAAGGAGCCGCTTCCAATCTCAGTGAAGACCCGAATCGGCTATACCAAAAATCAGCTCGCTGAGTGGCTTCCTGCAATCCTTGAGACCAAACCCGCACTCGTCACCATCCACGCCCGAACACGAAAGGAAATGTCGCTCGTCCCCGCTCGGTGGGAGCATGTCCGTGAGTCGGTGGCTATTCGTGATCAGGTTCAAGCAGATATTTCCACTGAAGACCGCACCCTCATTTTTGGGAACGGTGATGTGAAGGATTGTGCTGAAGCAGATCAGAAAGTCCGAGAGACCGGTGCCGATGGTGTGATGATTGGTCGTGGAATTTTCGGAAACCCATGGCTTTTCGATCGCAATCGCTACAAAAAATCAGCAGATGAAGCGGTGGGCCGGCTGGGTGGAGCAATTTTTGAACAACCAACGATGGAGGAGAAACTCCGCGTCATGGTAGAGCATACAAAACTCTACGAGCGCCTTCTTGGTGATACGAAAAACTTTGCCATTATGAAAAAGCATTACAAAGCATATGTGAACGGCTGGGACGGTGCCAAAGAATTGCGCCTCAAGCTTATGGAGACAAATAATGCGGAGGAGGTGGAGGCGATTGTTGACGAGTACTTGAAAAAGAGTCATTAAGAAAAGTTCTGTTTACAGGCACAATACAGGGTGTATTATTTTTCATAGTTCAGTGAAACGACAGACAACCCTTTTTGCTCTATGAATAACAATCCCGACTCCACCGACGAACAAGTTCGCATGTTTCCATTTTTCTACGTTGCCTCAAAAGGCGCGTATCAATTCCGAGTGCACGGCGTTGCTGTTTCTAAACCTGACGGCACCGCAATTACCCCTTCTGGAAAGAATGCGGGTCATTACATCCATTTTCCTACGCCTTTTGATCTCCTGGGTAAAGGTTCGGTAACCTCCAAGGGTATTTTCCAGTATGGGCACGCCCTCTTGCTTGGTCTCAAAGATTTCAAGCAAGGATCGGAGTTTGTTGTGAGTTATCACGGCATGCACCACCCCAGCGACCGCTGGCAGACCCTGCTCGAGGGGAAAGTGCTCCTTGTGCGTCAATACACCAAGCCTGAAAACAAGGACTTCTTCGCAGTCTATGCGGAGGCGGCAGATCACATCTGGCTTTTTGTGGTTTGTGCTGATTTGCACAACCCGATTGCTATTGACTTGATCACGATGCCGGCTGGTGTCAGTGTCAAATCATTCACCCAAAAGGTGAAGGCACTCGACGTAGAGACCTTGTTTGCCCCCAACTCACTCGTCCGCATCAAGTATGCAGTTGAGCAAGGGTGGGGAGCCCAAACCAAGGGAAACACCGGGCCGCGCCAAGCTACCCGCGAAACTCCGGCAAAGAAGCAAAGAGCGAAGGCTTCGGCACTTCCCGCTGAGGTTCAACTCCTCGGACAAGAACCGCATTCCGCCAAGTTCGTCCTGACCCGCTCGATTCCCAAATTTGTCGGGCAGGTGGATCATGCGGTTAATACGATTGCTTCGGTTCCGGTCGGTGTGTACTGGCATTTGAATGGCCAGGGTGCTGACTTGATCAAACAGACAGACGATGCACTATCACGAGTCATTGGACTCAATGCTCGTCTTGCGTCGACCCATCACGGTAAAGTGTTCGAACAATTCCCTCCAAACGTCTCTTTACCTCAGACCTTGGGCCGGAAGGTTCCGAAGGATGAGCTCAAGGATGTCACTCTCCTTGATTGCGAACCACATCGCTTGGGTTACATCATTGAACGGTCGCTTCCAGCACTTGCCGATGAAGTACTTGAAGGGCTCAAAGTTCTCGAGAGTGTCCCCGACGCTGTCTACGACCACCTCGAGGAGCCACAGTCCTTCCACCAGTTTCTTCTTGGTGCTGCGACCGTGCTTCGCACGTATCGTCAATACCTTACGTTGTCACAAGCAGTGTGACCATGTTGTTGGTTTTCGCACCCCGCGCGCCTTACGGCCGCGGGGTTTTTTCATCCCGCCAAAATCTGCTATACTCAACCCATGTCAGACGTCGCCCTCTATCGAAAATATCGTCCTCAGACCTTCAAGCAGGTGATCGGGCAGGATCATGTTATTTCTGTTCTCGAGGGTGCAATCGCCAAGAAAAACATTGCTCACGCATACCTTTTTTCGGGTACTCGAGGCACCGGCAAGACTTCCATTGCCCGTATTTTTGCCAAAGCAATCGGCACCACAAGCAACGATCTCTATGAAATCGACGCAGCTTCGAATCGTGGTATCGACGACGTGCGCGAACTTCGTGAAGCGGTCAACACACTTCCATTTGAATCAACCTACAAGGTCTATATCATCGACGAGGTGCACATGCTCACCAAGGAAGCGTTCAATGCACTTTTGAAGACCCTCGAAGAGCCACCAGCTCATGCTGTATTCATTCTTGCAACGACCGAGCTTGAGAAATTGCCCGACACCGTTGTGTCTCGTTGTCAGACATTTACCTTCAAGACACCAAATGCCGATATTTTGAAAAAAGTAATCATCGATGTGGCAAAAAAAGAAGGCTTCACGCTCGAACCTGCATGTGCAGATCTTATTGCACTGCTCGGTGACGGATCATTCCGAGATACCTTGGGAATTCTCCAGAAAGTGATTGGCTCATCGCATGACAAAAAGATTTCACTTGCAGAAGTGGAGAAGGTGACTGGTGCGCCCAAGACCTCGCTTGTTCATGATTTTGTGGTAGCGCTCGATGAAGTGCTCGTGGAGAAAGGATTGTCAGTGCTTCGTCAGGCCAAGGAAAGTGGCATCGATATGAAAGTCTTTCTCTCGCTCGTCACGACCTGTGTGCGACAGGTTTTGCTCTACAAATATGCGGCAGGATTGCGCGCTGATCTTCGTGCTGACATGAGCGAATCGACCGCTGATTTCATCAAAACTCGTGCAGAAAAAGCCACGTCACACCTCTCATCAAAGACCATTTTGGCTCTTCTTGAAGCCCAAGAATTCATCGGCACCACCCAAGCTCCAGAGCTTCCGCTCGAACTCGTTTTGGTGAAATTGGCTGAAGGGCAGGGGAAATAGACAAACGCTCGAAATCCAGTATTATAGGCACATTGTCGGTGTATTGCGGGATCGTCTAATGGTAGGACACGGCCCTTTGGAGGCTGGTATCATGGTTCGAGTCCATGTCCCGCAGCAACATTAAGTGACTTCACAACGAATGAATCACATATTTAAAATCGTCTATAAAAATACTGAGCAACAAAACTACTCAGAAAGCGTGTAAACCAGTTTTGAAACCTCTTTAATATTATTTGCCAACATGCCGTAGTCTTTACCGCGCATCATTACGCACAAAAGAAAGGGTTTGTCCTTGTAAACGATACCGCAATCATGAAGCTGAACCGTTCCTTCATCACCATACTGTCGCTCACCGAATTTATGTGCCACGGTAGTCCCCACAGGCACACCAGCCATGATACCTTGTGAGAATGTTGTTTGGGTCAGCAGATTGAGTAAGTGTTCTGAGAGTTGCTGGTTGAGGTATGTTGCATTGTAGAGTATGCGGAAAAAGGAAGCATACGTACGCACCGACATTTTATAATCTCGGCCAAATGACGGGGCCTCAATACCAAGATCTTTATAGGTCGCCTGGAGCTCCTCTTTATCAATGAGTTTGCTGAGAAGGAGGGCAGCGTCATTGTCCGAGTGAATAAGTACAGCCCTGACCAAGTTTTCGACAGTATAAGCCTTTCCCGGCTTGATTTGCTCAGAGGCGAAGTGTTCCGTCGCACCTGATGCGCCACCCTCAAAAAGGATTGTTTTATTCAAGAAATTTGGATCCTTCTCTGCTTTGGCATAGATACTAATGACAAGTGGCACCTTAAGCAGACTTCCTGGAGTAAAAAACGTTTCTTGGTTTACCCCAAACCATGGCCCTCCGTTGAGTTGTCGGAAATAAAGAGCGCCTTCTGTTAAAGTCCCTTTCGATTTTTGATCAGCAATAAGGGCTTGTGTCTTTTTCTCGAGTTCTATTACTGAACCGTTTGTGAGATGGGAGAGGTTGTCGTCACCACAGGCTAAAAGTGGGTTAATAAGGGTGTGTCCTGAGGTGTTCTCACGCTGTTCTGAAAAAGGGGTTGAAGAATCTGAGGAAAAACTTCCAACTGCATATGAACCCAAAATACCGATGAGAAGTCCTATAGAAAGGTGAAGCCACCACCGTGTCATAAACGAAGCTCTCTGTGGGGTCCTTGTTTCAGCCATAGAATTAGTTTACCTCCTAATTATTGAATTTACCAGATGGTAGGTGCAGAAATAGCATTTTAAGGTATAATCGAACCACTATGGGTTTTGAAAGTTTTTGGCGTCCAAAAGAGGAATCAAAAAGACAAATTCAAGAAGGTCTTGTTGATTTTGAAGAGGAAAAGTTGGAAGGTCAACCCAAAAAAGGTTTAGACCAAAAAGAATACACTCACGAAGCTATCCCTGATGGCTTAATTGAAACCATCGATCTCCACAAAAAGCGGGGCGTTTCTTTAGAGGAAGTACATGCATGGTATTCTGCTGCAATTTCCCGCAGGGGCCGTGAGCCATTGGAAATTGATCGATTTATAAACCACTTTGAAAGTTCGAGTTTTGACCCCACGTACGCATTTGGTGAGAAAGAAAAAGGTTTTTTGCTCGGTTATGTGAAATTTGGTGTTTTTGTACCAACCCATTTCGCGCCAAAAACAATGCGTGGTGGATATGAGCTTATGAAGCAATTAGGTGAGAGTACTGATATACCAGCAGTTATGTCGGTAACTGAGGATTTGGAGGAGACGCTATCCAAAATGCCGTGCTGGAATAGTCTCGATCTTAACTTCTTGTCGTCATTCAGAGATCAGCTCGCAGAAAAGAAAATTGTCTATAATTCGCACCCCGATACTATGCACCTTATGCTCGGGCTTGTCTCAGAGTATCTCGAAGAAGCGAAAGAGCGTGATGTCGCATAATGCATCGTAAAGTTCACGCGTATCTTGGTATATAATAGTTGTATGAAGAAAAATATTGGAACCCCAGATCGAATGGTGCGGCTTTGCATAGCTCTCGTATGCTGTGGTGCAGCGTTCTTTGTACCACTGACTGCTGCGAAAATTATCCTTATTGCAGTCGGATTGTTTTCACTCTATGAAGCGGTTATTGGGTGGTGTGCGCTCTACGCACTCCTCGGCAAGAATACCTGTCCTATTGAATAATCTTTCTATTACCAATGTCAGAAAAATCAGGAAAAAAAGTCATCATTATCGGAGCGGGTCCTGGCGGGCTTTCAAGCGCAATGATTCTTGCTCACAAGGGTTACGATGTGACTGTGTATGAGGCTCGAGATCAGATCGGAGGTAGAAACGGTACTCTTACGGGGAACGGTTTTACCTTTGAGATCGGCCCAACCTTTGTTATGTTGCCTCACGTTTTTGAAGAGACATTTCGCGATGCGGGTAGGGATATTAAAAAATATCTCGACATGGTGCCACTTCCGCTCATGTATCAGCTTTACTACGCAGATGGCAAGGTTTTTCCTGTGCATTTTGATAAGGAAAAGTTCAACCAAGAAATCGAACGTCTTTTTCCGGGCGAATCACGAGGCTATCAACGATTTCTTCATGATACAAAAATTCAGTATGAGAGACTCTATCAATGCTTGACGGTGCCATATATGAGAGTCTGGAACTATTGCCGTTTCAAGCTCCTCAAGGCTTTTTCTGTGATGAATATTCCAAAATCGGTGCACGACGTTTTGTCGAAGTATTTCAAGAGCGAAGATTTGAAGATTGCAATGAGTTTCCAAGCGAAGTATCTCGGTATGTCGCCATGGGAGTGTCCAGGCGCCTTCACGATTCTTTCATATGTAGAGCATGCATTTGGCATCTATCATCCAAAGGGTGGTGTGCACGAAATTTCAAAAGCTATGGCGCGTGTTGCACAGGAGAATGGGGCAAAGATCATGCTTTCATCACGCGTAAAGAGAATTCTTACACAAGGCCATGAGGCAAAGGGAGTCGAGCTTGAAGATGGCAGCACATTCTACGCTGATCATGTCATTATGAACGCTGATTTTTCAAAGGGCATTTCACAGCTTCTAACACCCGAAGAACGTGGAAAGTATTCAGATGAGTATCTCAAGAGCAAGAAATATTCTTGTTCAACGTTCATGATTTACCTCGGGCTCAAAAAACAGTATGACCTTCAGCACCATTCAATCTTTTTTAGCTCGGATTACAAAAAGAATGTTACTCAAATCTTTGAAGGAAAGGGAATTCCTGACGAGCCTTCATTTTATGTGCAAAATGCTACCCGCACTGATCCAAGTCTCGCACCAGAGGGAAAATCAACCCTTTATTTCCTGGTACCCGTGTCGAATATGCTCAAGGCACAGGTTGATTGGAAAAAAGAAAAGCAGGCCTTGCGGGACAAGGTTCTCAACGAATTCATCAAGCGAACAGGTTTCCACGACCTCAAGGATTCTATTGAATTCGAAAGAACAATCACACCAGAGGATTGGGACTCAAGCATTCAAGTGTATGGAGGTGCGGTATTCAATCTCGCACATTCACTCGATCAGATGCTTTACTTGCGACCACACAACCGACTTTCGGGCTACAAAAATCTCTACATCGTTGGAGGGGGCACACATCCGGGTAGTGGTTTGCCGACGATTATTGAGTCTGGCAGAATCGCAGCGCGGCTTATTGAGGATATTACCATGTAACCTATGAACAAGGTAAACCCTCAAATCAGCCAAGATTTTCTCAATGAGATAAAGAATCAGACCTCAGAGGTACTTGAAGTAGAGGGTCTCAAAATCAAGACATGCAAGGGAGTTTTTCCTCCACGAAGTGTCTTTTCTCATTCTTCTGAGAAGCTTCATACAGTCTTCGGCAACCTTAAAAATCTTGATGTATTGGATATGGGGACTGGTACTGGAGTGCAGGCAATTCAAGCGGTGAAGGATGGAGCAGAAAGTGTTGTGGCGGTCGATATAAATCCTCAGGCAGTTTTGTGTGCTCAAGAAAATTGTAGATTGAATAATGTTTCGGATAAGGTAAGGGTATTTGAAAGCGATCTATTTTCTCAGATAAGCGACCAAAATGTATTCGATGTAATCATCGCCAACCTCCCAATCACCGATTTTCCAATCGAAGGAATTGTTGAAGCAACACTCTATGATCCGGATTATAAAATTCATAAACAATTTCTGACAGACGCTCCACGGTATCTTAAAAAAGGTGGGGTAATCATCATGACGCATATCAATTTCAAAGGAGATCATGATTTCCAAGACTTTGAGAAAATGCTCGCAGATTACCACTTTAAGCCAGAGCGATTTATAGAGATCGATGCGGCGGGTTATAAGTGGAGAATGTATCGAATACTTGCTCAATAAAATTCAAGCTATACTATAAATCCTGCTATACTTGCTCGTATGAAATGGAAGCATCCACCCATCATTAAAATCTACGAAGCGCTCGGCTCGGTGGCTGATGACAGACTTGAAGTCTCTGGAAATACCGCAAAAGTGTATTCATCAAGTGGCAATAAATTTTACGAGATTAGCTGGGACCCTGAGAAGTGTGCAATCATGACCAACGATAACGGCTCGTACTGGAAGGGATATCTGGGCTATCCAGCCATCGCTTTTCTTTTCAAGATTGGCGTTCTTGAATATCGATCCGATCTCGCGAGTCTTCTCAAAGGAATTAAATGGAAAGATGTCAATCAGCAATTCAAAAATGATTTTGATAAAACACTTACACATATAGAATCTTCGCTAAAAGCTGAGGACAAGGAAGCACTTTCAGGTTATGTACAGGAAATTGATACCAAGATTAAAGTTCTAAACTTAAGCCTCTTAGGTAAGAAGACATTGCCACCAGATGGATACTAAGATGAAACCTCTCATCATCGCCGAAGTAAAAACACAATCTCCATTTGGCTACACCTCGAAGCAATCGTGGGATGAGCTTTTTGCACTGGCGAATTCCGTTGGTGACATTATTTCGATCCATACGGACGCACGATGGGGCGGTTCATTCGAACTTCTCGCCAAGGCGCGTGCAATGACCACGAAGCCAATTCTTGCAAAGGGAATTCATGCGCAGGACTCTGAGATTGAAAAAGCGCTCGCTACCGGTGCGGATTGGGTGCTTGTGGTGGGGCGAATTCCCGCAAAGCATGCCGAGAAATGCCTTATCGAGCCCAACACACTCGAAGAACTCTCAAAAATCCCTCCCAATCTCCGTGCAGTCTGGAACGCCCGCAATCTTTCCGATGGTGGCTCAAAAAAAGAAACATTCAAACAAGCACGCCAGATTTTCAAAGGCTGGCTCTGTCAGGCAAGTCACCTCAAGACTGTTGATGATATTGAAAATGGGGCAGAAGCCGTGCTTGTAGGGACGAATCTTGTTGAGTTTGTTGAATCGCTCAAAAAGAAGAAATAAAAAAAACGCTCAGTGCCGAAGCAAAGCGCGTTTCTCGAGAGACATTTTACAAAAAGGTAGCCTCTCTTTAGACCTCCGATGGAATTACCATCATGACAGCCGCTGCCTGTTGGGGCGATTGTCTTTACGACGAGCCTTGAGCTTTTTCAAAGCGGTGTAGCGTGGCGACACGCGACGTACCAACTTAGGAGCCAAGACTTGGTGTTGTGCAAGGTAGCCCGATGGGCCACCAAGATACATTCCGAGGTGTGGTCCAGACATAAATCAGTTCCTCATTCGCAGCTCTTTCATTCGAGCCGCTACCTGCTCATCCTTCAAGAAAGCCTTGAGATCGAAGACGTTCGAGTAGGTTACGCACCAAAGCGCAACTGCCATGTTCATGCGAGCCTCTCGCACATCCTTTTCCAAGAAGACCCTGCGGTCAAAAAAGGCGGGGATATGTTGGGGGAATCGCTCAAGCGTCTGATCAAGCCATTTCACGTCACCAGTGACGATCCATAACTTGTAGGAGAGATCGGAGTCGGACACTTCAAGTGCGAGGAGTTTCCTTAACGCCGCACGAGACATGTCTTCGAGCCCAAGTCGCCTTCCAAGCTTCCACTGAATTACCAGTGCATCCCGATTGCTCGGGAGAATGACGAGACTCGTTTCGATGAGTCCCACCAGCTCACTCACCAAGGTGCGAGACACTCTCGCCGCTACTTCAAGCTTGCTGAAAAGGCTTTTGGCCTTGTCCGAGAAGTAATAACTCATGAGTGTCTCCACGTCGTGAGTCGTTGACAACTCGGCTTGATGCTCGATGAGCGGGTCGTGTTCGTCGTCGGTAAGGGATGTTGTTTCAAGGGGCGTGCCCTCTAGGACAACAACTGGGTGACAAAGCGGTACAAATCGGTTGATCCGATCTTCGCGCCGCGGCTGATCCGAAAGGCGAGGAATGGTCGGGTGCTCGTAATCGAAGTACTCACCCTGCATAAGACTCGTGAAGAGCTTTTGATCGGCTCTATCGACCGCGTCTCGCGGATGGACAAGGATTTTGCATGAAGGAGATTTTCCTCTGCAAAGGAGCATGCTCGTGACGAGCAAGGTTAGACCCAAGCAGCTGCCACTTTTTGAGGTAACGACCTCATCAAGGGAAGCGACGTGTTCTCGGTACGAGAAACCTTCTTTGCGAAGGTGGTTTGAGACCGTGAGGAGGACTTTTTTAGGGTCCCCAGGAAGTGTCGGAAGGCGGTTGGTTAAAGCGTTGAGCTCAGACCTACCACGCTTCGACACGAGTGCACCACGAAAGAGTGGCGGCACGGAGGCTAACGTCGTAAGTGTTTTCATAGAGCTAGTATCTTTATTATACTAGCATAAAAATATAGAAAAGTCAATGAATCAAAAAGAAGGTATTCTTACCAAAAAATGAAATATCTAGGTATATAATATGTATATGACAGAGCAGCAAATATTTCACTATCTTTTCTCACTCGCACAAGCCTCAGATGACGACGGAGGTGTTGTTACGTCGTGCCTCGTGCGTGATGGAAAGATTCTCGCTGAGGGGGTCAGTACTGCAGCAGGCACCCACGCCGAATACGCTCTCCTCCAAGAAATGAACCGTCTCGGAATATCAGTATTGCCAACCGATACAGTTTTCACGACAGTGGAGCCCTGCGGCAAGCGACATCATGGCAATATGGGAGAAGCAATGGGGGATTGCACCACCAATCTCATTCGAGCTGGAGTAAAACGAGTTGTCTTTGCTGCCGCCGATCTCGATGCTTCAGGCCCCACTCGATATAAGTTTAAAGATGCAGGAGCAGTTCTCGAGCAGGTGAAGGATCATGAGCTTGTACGGAAAGCAGTCGAGCTTTTCGATAGTCGATGTCATGACGAAGAACACCGACTTCCAGAGCAATAAAAAACCAAAGCCATCCAACATGTGGAAGGCCTCAGTCTTTTGGTTCACCTCACGGAAGGGATGACGCCACTAATATGTTTTGCAAAGGAGGTTTGTAATTACAGAAAAAATGCTAGTATGACAATACAATAAAGTCACCACAGCTGACGCGAGATTTTCTAATGAAAGTTCAAGATTAACCCAATCAATTTGGGAATGATATACTATATCTGCCATGGAAACACAGCCGAACAGATTGCCGAATGAGGTAGCTTCGAATACAGTCGAAAGAGGGACTGAATTCCAGGCCAGAATAGAGGCAATACTCAATACCCCCCTTACTCCCGAGAATATTAGAAACTTCTCCGACAATACACTTGATAACCTCATCTCTATTCTCGGCGATATCTGTAATGCTTATTGCCTCGAAAAAGAAATCGATCAGGTATCAATCAAGGATAAAAGAAAGCTCGAGGATGACGCATGTAAATATTATGGACTTGTTGATATACAAGAAGTTTTGGGTGTTGCACAAGTGATCGTTGAGAAAATCTCGAAAGCCAAAGAATTTTCACAATTAAAAATTCAGAATACGAGCCAAGTTTTTATTCCCCCAAACGCAGATGGGAACGGCATCAATCCAGGAAATGGTGGCGGATCATTGGAGCAAGCTGGCTATGTTGATAGGACCTTAGCATTACTCTACATTCTTGAGCAGGAATTCAACGTATCACTTGATTCAGGTGAGGTCGAGATTGTGCAGGGTGGCGTTCTTCCTTCAATGATGCGAAAAACCCCTTACACAAAGATTTCTATTCCAGCTCTTCACCGCGTTGTGTATGTGTGTGATGAAGAGGGAAATGCGACATATATCTTTGACACTGATGTTATCGAGGAATTTGGCGAACAACTTGATGCACACTCAAAAGATGAACTTACAGCATTTCTAGAAGCACTTCCATCATCTGGAACACGAATTACGTATAGTCAGAATTGGAGAAGAGATGTGGTTGCAGCTCTTGAGTCTGAAAAATCAGATGAATCAATACAGATAAAGTCTGGAGAATTGGCCCAAGCACTTTCTTTGAGTAGGGCACAAATACCACAAGTGGCTTTAATGGGTGAACATGCCGGATACTGGACTGATCCTGCCAGT